>JAPPMC010000281.1 GCA_028819235.1 Bryobacterales bacterium | reverse complement strand
CCGTTTGAGCGGCGGACGGAGGCCAGCCCTGCGGGGCGCCTCCTCCGACCCGACACCTGTGAGAGCGGCGAACAAAGGGACGCGAGTTCCGGCGGAGTCGCAGGAGGAAAGGGCCGGGATCGAGAGGAATCCGAGAGGCCAAAGCAGGGGCCGGACGCAGAGTCGGGAAACCCTGTCACAGGCGGCGGAACGGATACGGCAATTCATAAGGAGGAAACCGCAGGAGAAGCTAACTGCGCTGCTGCACCACATCACCGAGGACGCGCTGAGGGCGGCCTACTGCGGGTTAAACCCGGAGTCGGCGCCGGGAGTGGACGGAGTGACGTGGGAGACGTACGGGGAGGGGCTGGAAGGACGGCTGTCGGACCTGCACCGACGCGTACACACGGGAGCGTACCGGGCGACCCCGTCGCGACGGGTGAACATACCCAAGCCCGACGGGGGCGTGCGACCGCTGGGAGTGGCCGCGCTGGAGGACAAGATCCTCCAGAAGGCCGTTGTCGACAATCTCCTGACGCCGATATACGAGGCGGAATTCCTCGGGTTCAGCTACGGGTTCCGACCGGGGCGCGGAGCGCATGATGCGCTGGACGCGCTGGCAGTGGGGATCGAGAGGCGCAAGATCAATTGGATACTGGACGCGGATGTGCGCAAGTACTTCGACCGAATCGAGAGAGGCCGCCTAGTCGAGCTTCTGCAGAGGCGGATCGGAGACAGGCGGTTGCTGAGGCTGATAGGGAAGTGGTTGCGCGCCGGAGTCATGGACGAGGGACAGTGGTCCGACACGGGACGGGGTACCCCACAAGGGGCGGTCCTGTCACCGTTGCTCGCGAACGTATACCTTCACTATTCGCTCGATGCGTGGGTGCATCGGACATGGCGGCCGCAGGAGGCCCGGGGCGACGTGATCATCGTGCGCTATGCCGATGATTTCGTGCTCGGATTCCAGTACCGCAGCGATGCGGTGCGCTTCCAGCGGGACGCGACAGCAAGGCTCGCTAGGTACGGGTTGGACCTGCATCCCGACAAGACGCGCCTGATCGAATTCGGACGATTCGCGGCAGTACGCCGGAAACGACGCGGTCAGGGCAAGCCGGAGACCTTCGACTTCCTCGGGTTCACGCACTATTGCCGACGCACGAGGGGCGGAGCGTTCGGACTGGGACGCAAGCCGATTGCGAAGCGGATGAGCCGCAAGCTGCGAGGGCTGAAGAAGGCGCTCAGACGGAGCATGCATGAGGACGAGCGGGAGACCGGGCAGTGGCTCGGTCAGGTGCTGGACGGGTGGATGAACTACTACGCAGTGCCAACTAGCTACCCTCACCTGTGCCGTTTTCGCTACTGCCTGGAACGGCTGTGGATGCGCACCCTCCGTCGGAGGTCGCAGAAGGACAGCTTTGAATGGGAACGACTGCGAGCACTTTGCGCACAGTACTGGCCGCGTACGCGCATCCGACATCCATGGCCTGAGCAACGATTTGTCGTCAGATACGGATACCGTTACTCAAGATAGGAGCCGAGTGCCCTAGCGGGCATGCTCGGAACTGCGCGGGGGGAGCCGGGCAACTGGCTTCCCTACCGCAAACGCGTACTGCCGGACGTGCTGGCGGCACTGCCGGACGGGTCGGACTTCGAGAGGCAGGTGGTGGTGTATGTTATGGGCGTATGGAAAGTTCGGCCGGAAACGCTGCAGGCTGCGGCCGAGAGGGCCAAACCGGGGAGGGGTAAGGCAGTGGTGGGCCAGATCGTGCAGGAACTGATCGACAAGGGTGTGGCTCTGGGGCTGGAGAAGGGGATGGCGCAAGGGATGGCGCAAGGGATGGCACAAGGGATGGCGGGCACGTTGTCGCAGCTGCTGGAGCATCGCTTCGGTCGGCTGTCACGTTCTGTTCGCAGTCGCATTGCAGAGGCCTCACCGCCTGATCTGGACGCCCGATTCACGACCGCGCTGGGCGCCAAGTCCCTGGCCGAGGTGTTTCCGGACCTCGACCTGGACTGAAGTGCACGTCTGGGCGTCCCAACAGGGTTCGAGACCTCCACCTGGACTGGCCCGAGGGTGAGCAGTCGCGCGCCTTGGAGCCTTCTGCGGGCAGTAGGTTTGAAATTAGGGACACATGCCGATCGAGTGGCTGGCGGCGAATCCGGTCACCTGGCCGATACTGATGGCTGTGTACTTTTCCCACGAGGGATAGGAGGCTGAGAAGACGCGCGCCCTACTGGATGTGCTGTATGCCGTTCCGGACCGGCAGGAATTCGAAAACGTGGTGGATCACAGTTCCTGAGACAGGCTTGCATGTGCTGTCGCGGATCTCGGCCAGCGGCCCAGACTTGCCACTGGCAGGCCCATTGGCCAAGCGTGGTCTTCCGTTGCCCACCGGCCACCGCAATGCCTTGGACTGCGCGGCAGGCACTCCAGCTGCGTAGGATGGTTGTCGGCGGCACTCTCGCGCCAGAGCGAGGCGGGAGATCGATCGCCGCGAACAGTGTGTCACCCTTGACGGCAGCCGGATCATGCTGGCTGTCGGGCACTTGGGCGGCACGAGATCCGGATGCTGCTGGCACCTTCGACCACCTGCCCCGGATGATTATGAGCTTCGCTGGAGCGATCTAGGGCTGCAGGCCAATGTCGCAACCGTGGGGCTCACGAGCGGCGACCCTCACGTGGCTGTGGCGCGGACCGGGGCCGGCCAGTTGCGAATCTCAATGCGGATCTTCCAGCCCGGCGAAGACGCCATCGTTGCGAACCGGATCAGCGAATTGGTCGCAAAATCCCGTGGTACGCACTGGAGAGAAACGGGCCACTCCCGCAGGACACCTTTCCCTGCCCGCCTCAGACGGCGAAGACCCGCCGCATTTGACGGATCGCGATCTCCTCATCTCCAGGCTCGTTCATAAACACCGTGAACTGGACTCCTCCATCCGCCGGCCTGCCTACAGCGATGCGGGGTTCTCCTTCCATGAGCTGCCTCTCCGCTTCCCGAGCGGTGATCCCCAAAGCCGCCTCGTCCCAGTGCACGTTGACCCGGTGGACTCTTCGCATACGCTCAAAAGGCGGTCGTGATGTCCTCAGGCCGCGGATCTTGCGGATTCCCGCAGCCAACTTTCGCGCTTGGGACTCGCTTCGCCTGTCAATCTGCCTAAAGTCCAGAGCTGCGTACTTCTCACAAGCCAGCCAGAGCGCCACCATCTCTTCCCTGCCGACCTTCATCGGGCGACCATTAGAGTCGGAGTGCGGATTGGAGTTCAACCAGGCGGCCCGGACGAGGTCCTTGCGGCCCGCAAGGATTCCCGAGCACTGCGGCCCGCGTACATGCTTTCCTCCTGAGATCGCCATCAGATCGACCCCGGATCGTGCCAGTTCGGGGATGTTCTTCCATGGCGGAAGGATGTTGGCGCAATCCGCCAGCACAGGCACACCTGCGGGTTTGGTGACTTGGAGGGTCTTATCGAGGCGGATCCAATCCTTGCCCCAACTTCGGTCGTTCGTGTTCCCCGGGAGGAAGTACATCATCGCGGTCTGCGGCCCGATGGCCCTCTCAAGCTGCTCGAGAGTCTCGACCTCCACGACCTTCGTGCCCGCACCGCGTACGGCATGGTCGTAGGAGATGCGGTGGACCTTTTGGATGATCACCTCGTCCTTCATGCCGACTAGGTCGGGCAGGCGCCTGATCTTGGCGGGATCATCACCTGCAATGCAGGCGTAGGTGCCGATGGCTATGGAGCCGGCGGCACCCGTCGAGACCATGGCGGCCTCAGCTCCCGTCAGGTCCGCGAGCCGATTCCCGATCGCTTCTTGGAGTTCCTCCAGAACGACATATTCGCGGGCGGCCTCGGCCTGAGCCTCAAAGAGCTCCGGCCACTGCTTCGAGGCCCCGATGGTGGTGTGCGTGCCACGAAAGTTGATCAGAGGTCTGACCCCGAGTTGGTCGTAAACGCTCTGGGCCCGACTTGCTGGCTTGGCGGCGGGCAAGCCCCCCAAGAGGGAACCGAGACCGACCCCCTTGAGCCAACTGCGCCGGGAACCCGCTCCAATACGTCTCATGGCGGCATCGATTGTACCGAGTGTCCCCGTGCCGGCAGTCAGCCGAGAGACGCAGCACGGGGCAGGCAGCAAATGACGGTCAGCGCTGGTGGGTGCACAACGTTCCGGAATGATTGCGGCGCATTGACCGCCCTGACAACAGACGGGATGGTGGCTGTGTCCGATGGTCCACCCGCGAAGGCGACCAAACTCTCATCCAATAGCGGCGGACCGCCCTTCCGCACTCTCGACTGCGCGGCCGTCACAGAGTGCTTGAAAAACCAACCATGCCAGTGCTCCGCCCGACGGTCGCGTTCCTGGCGTGACACCCATCAGCACTTCCACGTCAGCGTCTGTATCCTTAAGGATCCCCTCTTGGCTGAGGCCCTGACCGGCGCGACGCGGCATACCCCGACTGCGAATTCCCCTAGAGTCCCGCACTTGCCCGTCGATCCTAGAGCGCCTTGATGGATCGGCATGAGTCGGATGCATGGTTACACTGATGTCGTGGAGGTAGTACGCGTCTTCGTGAACCCCCACGGAATCTTCGCGCTGCTTGCCTTTACCGCGGCGGGATTGGCGCAGAGTCCCGTAGCTTCGAAGGGCCATCAGTCCGGTGTCGGTTCGGAGGCCGAGGTGCGTCGCGCCGACCGACCGGAACTTGTCCCGGTCCAGCGGGCCATCCAAGCTTTCCGACGGATCACCTCCGAAGAGAACCTACGTGCTGGCCAGCAATCGGACCGGGCGGCCCCGGCCTTGAGGGGTAGTCGAACGCATTCTTGGCACGGGAGGGTGTTCGAGTACTTTCGCAACGACATTCTGGATGCCGTTCCGCACGAGGTGGTGCAGAGGGGTGGAGACCGCAATCTTCGCCGTCGGAACCAGTTCGGATTCACCGTCAACGGCCCGGTGATGGTACCGCGGTTGTACAACGGCCGTGGCTCCTCCTACTTCACCTTCTCTTACGAGGGAACTCGCGAGCGGGTCGGCCGGTCGTATTTGTACTCGATGCCCACGGCGCAGCAGCGGTTCGCCGATTTCTCGGATCTTGTCAACCGCGCCGGAAAGCCGCTGACCATTTACGATCCGGGATCGACCAAGCGGAATCCCACTTACGAACCGTCTAGGGGGGTCGGCCGGTCGAACCTTGAGTACGTCCGTGATCCGTTCCCCAGCAATCGGATTCCTGCGACCGCCCTGGATAGGGTCGCCCGATCAGCCATCAGAGAATACCCGCAACCGAACACCAGCGTGGGCCCATTCCTTCGGAACAACTATTGGACCAACCCGTCCGAACGAAACACGCCCGACGGCTTCATCCTCCGGCTGGATCACAATCTTGGGAACACCCAGAAAATCGATGTTTCTGCCGGCGCTTCCAACGGCTTCTCGGACACTCCGGACCTGCTCCCGACAGTCGCCAATCCGGGGCGGCCGGACCGTGTGTTTAGGACTAGGACGATCTCGATCTCAGACACGGTGAACGCCACTCCGAGCCTCACCTACAATGGCCGCTTCCGAGCGAACGTCCAGATGGTGGACACGCTATCGCTGGCCAAGGCCGAGAACTTTCCCGAAGCAATGGGATTGGCGGGGATCAGCGGTTCGGTCTTCCCGACTTTCCGCTTCAAGGGCTACCTTGGGATGGGGTCTTCATCCAAGTCCTACCTGAAGAACGGCTTGGCGGAGTACAGGGTCGAGAACTCTCTGGTTGTACGCAGGGGAGACCACACTTGGACTGTCTCGAGCGACACTGTGCTGGTCCATTGGAATACGCTCGAACTGGACGCGCCGTCGGGGGCCTACTCGTTCAGTAACCGTATCACCGGCTTGCCGGGGGTCACCAACACCGGCGACGGTTTCGCGACTTTCCTACTGGGCCAAGCGTGGAACGCCGAGGCGACCGACCAGCCGCATCCCGCCTATCTGCGTCGAAGTGGTTTCGAGAATTCGGTGTCAGACCAGTGGCGGGTGAGTCCGAGTCTAACGATGTCGATGCGGGTCGGCTTGGTCGCAGACAGCCCGCGTTTTGAGAAGTTCGACCGGCAGTCCACGTTCGATCTGGCAGCACGGAACCCAGCCACAGGGTCCAGCGGAGCACTGGTCTTCGCCGGTCGCGACGGTGTTGACAGAGCGTTTCAGCCTTACCGGGCGCGGCTCGAGCCGCGGCTCGCCGTCTCTTGGAGCCCGACGGAGGTCCGGAACACCGTTGTTCGCGGGACCCTGTACCGAACGTACAGCGCTGTGGGTCTGCGGACGGGGCCGTTCGGCACGCAGGGATTCTCGGGGCGGCGGTCCCCAATCTCCCCGAACCGGCAGCTGCTTCCTGCGGTCAAGCTGGACGACGGCTTTCCGGCACTGGCTCGCCGCCTGCCGGACTTGCGTGGCGATTTCGCGAACAACACCGATGTGGACATGATTCCGAGAACGGATGCGCAGCCTACGTACAACCAAGCCAGTCTCGAGGTTCAGCACATGATCGCGCGGGGCCTGACTGTCCGGGCTCGGGGGCGCACGATCCGAGGCAAGGATCTGTTGATGGGCGGACATCTGGTCGGCATCAACGCGATTCCCATCACGGCGCTGACCTACCGGGACCGACTCTACGACGAATCGTTCCGGCGGTCCCTCCGACCCTTCCCGCACGTGCAGGAGATCCGTACGAACTATCAGTACCCGGGTGGGAAGTATCGCTACGACGAAGGCAGGATCAACATCCAGAATCGCACGCGGGACGGTCTTACCTTCGACTTCGAATACTCCTATCGAAAGCGGTGGGATGATTATTCGGGCTCGGGAATACAGGACCGGAGCAACCGCCGAACTGCTTGGGGGCTCTCTCGAGGATTCCGCCCACAACGCCTTTCTCTTTCGTATACGTACGAGTTGCCGATCGGGCCAGGAAAGGCCATTCTTGCACGCCGCGGCTTCTTGGCGAAGTTCGTCTCGGACTGGTCCGTTAGCGGGTTCACCTCTTGGCTAAGCGGCGATCCGATCGCGCTAGAGCCTCTCTTCAACAACACTGGAGGGGTTGTCCCGTATCTGCGTGTGGATAGTGTTGCGGGTGTGGATCCGCATGTGCCCAACCCCGGTCCGGAAGGGTGGTTCAACCCCGAAGCCTTCGTGGATCCGGCAGACTTCACCCTCGGTGACGTATCGAGGACTCACCCTACTCTGCGGAATCCGAACTACAGCAATCACGACATCGCAATCACCAAACGAGTAGTGATTTCCCAAGACCAGAGCGTGGAGCTCTTGCTGCAGAGCTTCAATTTCATTAATCAAGGGAACTGGAACGATCCGGACACCGAAATTGGACCCAGTCATGCCCGCAATGCAAACGCTGGCAAGATCATTGGTTCTCGCGGAGGAAGAGTCCTTCAACTGGGACTGCGTTATCATTTCTAGCCCATGGGAGTGGCCATCCTCACCATTCTCACGGTTGCTTTCGCAACCGGATCGCGGGCTGAGGCATTCAAGACGCCAGTCTGGAGTGCCGGGACGGTCGGTAATCTCGAAGTGGCAATTGATGGAAGGCCGGTGCCCGTCAACTCGGTCCAGACTCCCGACGACCATCTCATCCTGCTGCTGGTCCTCGACACAGTGAAGTACCCGGACAGGTTCGATGCGGCACAGGAGGCCTTGATCGCGAAGCTGACCGCATTGGGACCGAACTACTATGTCGGCGTACTGACGGCACAAGACGGGCTCGTCGTCCGGCAAGACCCGGTGCGCAGCAGGCGAAGGCTCAGGGAGAGGCTCGAGGCAATCGATGTCCGCGGTGTACCAGGGCTCCTAGATGTGGTAGTCGATGTCTCGCGAGTGGCCGATGCAACTTTGAACTCAGCCGATGTCCGTCTGGCAGTTCTGTTCCTTACGGACGGGGAGATCGAGGACTACCGCGGGGACTACACGATCCCCGTAGTCAATCCCAGCGACCGTAGCGACTTGAGTCGCCGATTCGGAGCGCAGCTGATTCTCGAACGCGTACGTTCGGTTACGGACTCGCTTGAGTCAGCACAAGCTCCGCTGTTCTTTATCCACTTGGCACGGCGGCACGACGATCTCAATGAGGTGTACCAGAACGGCATCAGCGAGTTTGCTAGCGTTACAGGGGGCCAAGCCTTGTTCGCCCAGGGGTTGCAGGAAATACCGGCATTGGTCGAACAGATCCTAGACGAGATTGCCAGCCATTCTGTGCTGACTCTGGACGTCAAGTGCGAGGGACCCGTGCGATTGCAGGTGACGCTGAGCGGCGCTAGTACGCGCCACCGGGATTCGTTCCGGTGCCCTTGAACGGGCCATTCACCATCGGTCTGCTCGATTCTGGGCTGCGCGGATCTGCACATCGTCCTCAACGCTTCCGCGAGCAGGCCCTAACACCGATCCTGGCTGTCGCGTGGGTGCACGGAGGGGCGAGGAGGCAGCAAGGAAGGCATCAGAGAACGTGCTGCGAGCCATCCTAGGAGTTATGCCTTGGTCTCGGGCAAGTACCGTCCGAGTGGCGAAGTGGTATTCCACGCAGCGATTGCTGGTGTGAACTGATCCGACGAAGGGTCCGTGGCGGCGGTGCACTCACGTAGGGTGCGGCGGGCTTGCGCGAGCTCCAGAGAGAATTCTTGACTAATGGCCTCCCTGCGAGTCAAACCTAGTTCGCGGCGGACCCCGCAGCCACCTGCGCCGGTGCATCGCTCCCCGGCCGGGGTCATCGCGAGGCGGTAGCCGCAGGAGCCGACGCAGGTTGCAGCGAGATGCCCCGAGGCGTCTACAGGCCGTTCTCGTACCAGACCACGTTGCGAGAGTTCTGGCCCGCCACCAGCACGTCCAAGTCACCGTCCTTATCCATGTCGACCAGCCTGATGTCGTACGCCGCCTGATCGTCGTGGATCACCCGTTTCCGAAACCCTCCAGCCCCGTTGTTCTCGTACCACGCCACCACGTAGCTGTCCTTGCCGCATGTCACCGCGTCGGTGTCCCCGTCTCCGTCAATATCGCCTATAGCCAGATCATGCGGGCCAGCCAAGACCGGATCGATCTCGTGAGCCTCGAACGTTGGCCCCTCAAACCACAGCACGCCTGTGCCATGCCCTCGCGTTGCGAAGATGTCCATCACTCCGTCGCCGTTAAGGTCCGCTGGCAGTGCATTCGTTGCCCCCACCTGATTAACCGCGATCGTTCGTTTAAGCCAGGGTGTTGATCCGTCAGCGGGCTGCTTCCACCAGGCGAACCAGTTCCCTCCCCCGGTAACGGCATCCTTACCCGCCGAGACAACGTCAGTCACTCCGTCACCGTCCAAGTCTCCTATCCCCAAATAGTGGCTCAACCCAGGAGCATCCTGATCGGCCAGCACATACCTCGGCCACTCCTCGGCGCTTCGGGGATCCTCGGGCACCCTCCACCAGACAAGCGAGTTCGGATACGGATCCTTCGGTTGCGCACTGTTCCCGGCCAGATCGAGCCGCCCATCCCCGTCAATGTCACCGGTGATCAGGCCATGAGTGCCATTCACGTCCGCGTCGACGATGCGCATGATCCAGCGGTCGTTCAACGGATCATCCGGCCTCTCAAGCCAGAACACCGGGCCGGGCGAGTACACCGCCCCGATATAGTCAGGATCCCCGTCTGCGTCCACGTCCAAGACCTCGCTGTGGATCGTATCCCGCTCTCCGGGCCGGAACGGCCACTTGCCGTCGATGACCACTTTCTTCCAGTCCGGTGCCACGTACAGATGGGTCTCGCCCTGCGCATCGGTGATGACATCAGGAAGGCCGTCCGCAGTGAAGTCCGCCGCCACCGCAGTCTGCGACGCGAACCCGGTTGCGATCACGTGCCGACTCCAATCTGCAAAGGTCGCAGGCGAACCAATGGTGGTTGCCGTGAGCACGAAGAGCAGTCTGCGCATGAATCCTCCCAAGACGGCCACGTTTGCCGCGACTCGATCATAGCCAAGCGACACTGCAGCGACCTTCATCCCCCGTGGTTCGCTTGTTTAGCCGGCTTGAGAGTCCATGTCGCAGCAAGGGGGCCGGCAAGCCGGACTGGCTAGCACTGCTGTTCGGCAATTGGCGCAAGGCCCCCTCGAGGAGCCTCGTCGGCGAGGGTCCCTAGCCGCCCCTAGCCCCACTCCTATACTGGGTCTCTGTGGCGACTGCAAGGGGAGAAGCGCTAGACGTGATCGTCGTGGGCGCCGGGCCGACGGGACTGGCCTGCGCCATCGAACTGCAGGAGGCTGCTCTCCGCGTGAAGACCGTCGAGAAAGGCTGTGTCGTCAACTCCCTCTACCGGTACCCCACAAACCTGACTTTTTTCACGACACCCGAACTGCTCGAGATCGGGGGCATCCCGATGACGGCGGTGCGCGAGAAGCCGACCCGCGGCGAGGCCCTCAAGTACTACCGCCGAGTGGCGAACCACTACAGACTGGACATCCACCAATATGAGCGGGTGAACGCGATCAGCGGGTCCGACGGATCGTTCGATGTGCTCACAACGAATCGAATTGGGCGGAATCGATCATACCGCTGCCGAAAGGTCGTCCTAGCCACCGGATTCTATGACATTCCGGTGCGCATGGGGATCGCGGGAGAGGACTTGCCGAACGTCTTTCACTACTATCGGGAACCCCATCCGTTCTATGACTGCGACGTCGCTGTGATTGGAGGCAAGAACTCGGCCGCCATCTGCGCCTTGGAGTGCTACAGGGCTGGAGCGAGGGTCACGCTAATCCACCGCGAGGACGAACTGAGCTCCAAGATCAAGTACTGGATCCTGCCCGACATCACCAATCGGATCAAGGCCGGCGAGATCCGGGCGTTCTCGGGCACGCGGGTCACACGGATCGAACTTGATTCCATCCATCTGCACACGCCCGATGGCCCGGCGTCGATCAAGACCGATTTCGTGCTGGCGATGACCGGCTATCAGCCAGACACGGAGTTCCTGCGCCGGCTCGGCATCATGCTGGACCCCGAGACACGCAAGCCAAGGACTGATCCCACCACCCTTGAGAGCGACCGATCAGGCGTCTATCTTGCCGGAGTGATCGTGGCCGGAATGCACACCAACGAGATATTCATCGAGAACGGCAGGTTCCATGGAGGCCAGATCGCCGAGGACATTCGCGAGAAACTGGCACCCTCTGCTGCACCGGCATAGGCCTGGGCCGTAGTCCGGTAACTCGCTACGACTGGCCCTCGCACGGGCTTGGGATACAGACAGGCATGAGCACCCGCACATGTCGGTGATCGGGACCGGTCGGCGGCCCCACCGCACCCACCGAGGTAACAGCCTGAACCAGCCCCCTGCGCCACTGGATCGCACAAGACTGCGACCGGCAAGGATCGACGTGCGCCAAGGCTCAGTTCTCGACTCTAGCCGGACCGTCCGGAAACGGGTCGAGCCCCTCCACGTAGGCGGGGTTCGCCTTGGGCACGACCGCTTCAGTGTTCCGCAGGAATGCCTCAATCAGCCCATCCAGCTCGGCGACTAGCTGTGGGTTCGAGCCTGAGAGGTCGTTGGTCTCGCCGACGTCGTCCCGAAGGTTGTAGAGTTCGTAGCGATCAGTCTGTGCGGCGCCGTCTGCGAAGAAACGGATGAGCTTCCAGTCACCGCGGCGGACGGCAGTGCTCGGTCGCTGCATCGTTGCAGCCGTGTAATTCGGAATGTACGTGAAGATGGCCTCCCGGTCCAAAGTCTGCCCCTTGAGCGCTGGAACCATGCTGATCCCGTCAAACGCTTGTTCGTGGCTAGGCGGTGTCCCTGTCATCTCAAGCAGCGTAGGGTAGAAGTCGACGCTCTGTACAATCTCGTCGCTCTCCGATCCGGGTTGGACGTGGCCAGG
This sequence comes from Bryobacterales bacterium, assembly GCA_028819235.1. Classification (GTDB taxonomy): domain Bacteria; phylum Acidobacteriota; class Terriglobia; order Bryobacterales; family UBA6623; genus VXMF01. The sequence continues at coordinate 21,477 of JAPPMC010000281.1, read as the reverse complement.
CCACACCACTACCAGCGGCTCCCTGACGCCTCCCTCATAGATGGACGACTTGCCGGATCGCAGCGGCTCATTGCTGGTGACGGGGACTCCGTCGTTGAATCGATGCACCATCCCGCCGTTGTCCGAGAAGAAAACGATGATCGTATCGTCAGCGATCCCAAGCTCGTCGATCGTGGCTACCAGAGTTCCGACGGCGTCATCGAGACTCTCGACCATGGCTCCGTAGATCGGATTCCGCTGAGGGTAGTCCGGGCTGGCCAGTCCACGGTATTTTTCGACGAGCTCGGGCTTGGCCTGAATCGGAGCGTGTACTGAGAAGCACCAATAGTTGAGGAAGAAAGGCCGATCGCGGTTCTCACGCATGAACTTGGTGGCTTCGACCGCCATCCGGTCTTCGATGTGCTCGCCGTCGGCACCCATGTCCGGCCAGAACCGCCAAGGCCCGAGATACCCGCCCGAGGGGCCGGGGCCCGGTGTGTGGGGGATGTCGACGTCGAAGCCTTGGGCGAGCGCATCATACGGCTCTCGACCGAGGTGCCACTTCCCGAAATGCCCGGTCACATAGCCGTCCGCGCGTAGTGCCTCCGCCAAGGTGACGTACTCAAGGCGCAGACGGGTAACGCTATCGGCGGCCAGAGCCGGCTGATTCCGGGAGCCCCGCGCTCGAAGGCCTTTGGCTAAGACTTCCCTTTCCAGATGTCCGCTGGCGCTCGTGATGCCGAGCCGGGCCGGGTGCATTCCCGTCATGATGCTGGCCCTGGTCGGTGAGCAGATTGCGGCAGCGGCGTATGCGTTGGTGAAGACCATCCCACGCTCGGCCAGCGAGTCGATATTCGGCGTCTCGAAGAATTCGCTGCCGTACAGGCCCGTGTCGCGCCAGCCCAAGTCATCCGCGAGGATGAACAGGACATTCGGCGAGCGCTCTTCCAATGCGGCTGGACCGCAGGCCGAGGCGATCAGGCATAGGGCGATCAGCGTGGAGTGCAGACGGTTCCGCGCTAACGGCAGCGTTATGTGAGGGGTGCAGTGCGGTCGAAGCTCCAGCATGGCGGTGATCTCCTCTCCTGCGGCCGCTTGCGACGGATCACGCGTCGCGGATCGTTGTCGCTGGGCCAACGCCCGACGGTGGGCTGACTCGAACTCGATTGGCAACCTCTGGCGCCGATTGGTGCCCGTCAGTCCCGGCCCGCTTAACACATTGTCCCGCCTTGTGCAAATGGTTCCCAGAAACTTCCCCCAACGGCCCCCAAGAGCGTCCGACTACCGCCGCCCGGGTGTCCTCAAGGCGGAGCCCCACGCCTTCCATTGGACCGCTAGTATGGCCACCGGTCAAGGCTTGGGAGCAACGCTCCAGTCCGAATTGACCTTCCTACCGTAGTACGGATAGTGGTCCCACATCGCGGGCTCACCCAACGCGCGGGGATCTTCCGTGTCTGCCAAGTACGCCATCAACCGGTCATTGAGCTCGCGCAGGATGTCTGCGGCCCCGGCGTCCGCCGCGATGTTTCGGAGCTGCCCCGGATCTTCGTGCACGTCGAACAGCTCATGCGCCGGCCTTGTCCCGAATGCCAGTTCGGCGAGCCGATCTACAGAGGGGTCGTCTCGATTCGCCATCATGAATGTCTTGGTGGGCGATGGGGCCACCTCGCCGTACGGAATATTCCGTGCGCAGTCCTTGGGATCAGGAGACCCAGACGGCCAGCGCGTGGGCTCGAAGTTGCGGATGTATAGGTGAGTCTCTGTGCGGATAGCCCGACACGGATAGCCCTTGCCGTCTCGCCTGCAGCCGTCGTGGCGCTCCATTGCGATGTAGACCGCATCCCGGGAGGGGTCAACGCGACCTCCGGCGCCAGAGGCGAGGACCGGAAGCAGGCTCCGACCGGTGCTCGCCTCGAGCGATGGATGCCCCGCAGCCTCTAGGAAGGTCGGTGCCAGGTCGCTAAGGCTGACGAAGTCGTGCACGATGCGGCCGCCCGCGACGGCTTCCGGCCAGCAGACCGCCAATGGCACGCGTGTTCCGTAGTCGTAGAGAGTGGCCTTCGCCCGCGGAAAGGGCATTCCATGGTCGCTTGTCACGACCACGATGGTGTTGCGCAGTTGCTCGGACTGTTCCAGAAGGGCCAGAGCCTTCCCTACCTGGCTGTCGAATCGCTCGATCTCGAGAGAGTAGTCAAGAATGTCGTTGCGGACCACCGTGATGTCCGGCAGGTGCGCCGGAACCAAGGGGGCTGATGGATCCATACCCGACCTAGCACCGGACCCTAGCTCGTAGGGCCGATGCGGATCGCTGCTGCCAAGCCAGAAGCAGAAGGGTCTGTCGGTCGGCTGGTCGCGATGAAACGCTTCGAAGCTCTCGAACGTGTTCCCTGCCGGATTGCGCGTCCGGCCACCGGGCTCGAGGCGGCCCGGGCCCCATCCCTTGCTTGTGTGGCCAACCCGGTAGCCGGCCTCCTCGAGCGCTTCTGTATACGTCGGGAACTTTCTGGGCAATGTGCTGTGGATGTTTCCCGCCTCCTCCAAACGCCAGATCGACTGACCGGTAAGGATTGCACTTCGAGACGGGCCGCAGGAAGGCGCGTCGCAGAAAGCGTTCGTGAACAGCACCCCCTCTGCCGCGACCCGGTCGAACGCGGGAGTCTTGACGGTCGGGTCTCCCATTGCGCTGGTGTGCAGCCAGGACTGATCGTCGGATATGCAGAGCAGTATGTTCGGGCGGCCCTTCAAGCCCGCTTGAGCGGACAGCCGCTGTGCCGAAGTCGCACCGATAAACGTGGTCGAGATCCCCAAGAACGACCTTCGAGAGCACGGTGGGCTCGCGATGCGCGACCGTTGCCCCGAAAGAAGACCGGTCATGACCTGCCTATTGTGGCTACCTTACGTTCTGAGGGCCCGCCTCGAATGGCAGGCCCGATCCCGAGATCACCGGACTTCGCGGCTCATCAACACAGAAGGCTACGGTGCTAGCAGGGCCACACTGATGGCAGTGACCACTTGCGCCGCCAGCGTCCCGGCCCGATCCGGCTGCCGTCCCGGTGGCCCGTTGGGCACAGCCGGGTCGAGCCCCGGGTCGCGGGTCGTTGCGCTCTCCGGCATTCCTCCTCCCCCCAGTTCGTCGCGCTTGACGATTGGCTCGTCCATGTCGCGGAGTTGGTCATCGGACCGGACGATCCGAGTCTCATGTGCCCTCTTTTCCTTCTCATCGGATAGGCCTAGAGCGAAAGAGAGGACAACGTTCAGCCTACCCTTCGCTTCAAGGCAAGTGCAGTCGGCGGCCAGCGTTTCGCACCATGGTTACACGGTCTCGAGGATGCGGAATTCCCCCTCGTGCCATCCCGCTGGAAGCCGGTCAACACCTGGCGACGAGTTAGCAATATGGCGGCGATGTTCCGACAACCCGGATGGAGGCAGCGGGCGATGGTCTCGATCAACCGGCGTCTACTCGGCCCGGGCGAACCGTTAGACGAAACGGGACGCCGGCGCCCAAGACGAACACGCAGGTGGCCAGCGCGGGAAGCCCTAGCCTTGACGGGCAATGCGATGTCCTGTAGACGAAGACGCACTGAGCCGCAGGCGACGCTTCGTATTGCCGTTGACGCGAATCCGTGCAGTGGTACTGGGCGGAGGCTGCAGCGCATTCTCGCCGGCGGATCCTGAACCGGTGGGACGGGCGAAACGTGAGTTGGCGCATGATCGGACGCCCAAGAATTCGGAGCGCACGCGCCCCGGGGAGCGCGGGGAGGCGCTCGGGAAGCGAGGCAATCCGTCCGAAAGAACGCTGCGGTAAGCGGGCGGAAATACGTGCCTTGGAGGGCAGCGGAGCGAGAATGGACCGTCTCAGCTTTGGGTGCCGCCACTCCCACATGGTGAATTGGGACCGAAATCCCTGACTGATCTGTACCTAAGACACTCGGGTCGATGATTCCCATTCGTTTATCCCAAACCCGCCTGGGAACTCCGTTCGAATAGATGCGCCCTCCCCGTAGACGGATCGGATTCCGCCGGGTACGTCGCAATTCCGCGCGATTCCGATGATCGGATTGGGGAATAGACCCAGATCGACCGTCTCTAGCCGTCACCGGGCATCCGATAGCCAACCCCTCGCACATTCTCGATGTAGGTCGGGCTGGCCGCGTTGTCGCCCAGTTTGCTGCGGAGCCGCTTTACAACGGCTCGTACGAGCTTTGGGTCGGCGGCGCCCCGGCGTCGCGCTCCCCACGCCTGGCGCAGCAGAGAGGCGTAGGAGACCACCCGGCCCGCATTAACCGAGAGTACGCGGAGCAACTCGTACTCGGTGACTGTCAGCTCGACCGACCGGCGGGCTACGGCGACCCGACGACGGTCGTAGTCGATGGTTAGCTTCCCCCGCACGAAAGGTTCGGGCCCGAATCGTCGGCGCAGAGCCGCCCGTACGCGCGCCCCCAGTTCTGACGGAGAGAACGGCTTGACAATGTAGTCATCGGCACCTGCATCCAAGGCCCTGACGACCGTCTCCTCCCTGCCGTAGGCAGAGATGAAGATGACCGGCAAGTCGGCCAGTTCGGGGACCCGCTCCAGTAGCGCAATGCCGTCGGTCCCTGGAAGCAGCAGGTCCAGCAGGACCAACCCGGGCCTATGCCTCCTGACGAGACCGGCCACCTCCTCCGGATCCCCGGTCACGATCGGGACATAGCCCGCCCCGGCGAGCGCATCCCGGACGTAGCGAAGAGTCTGTGGGTCATCGTCGACCACCAAGACGCGCGTCCGCCTCCGACCTTTCCGAGAGGCCCGCGTCTGGCCCCGGGCCAGGTCGGCGGCGCCGGCACCTGCCTCCTCAGCCACAGGGACGGTGAAGGTGAACCGCGCCCCGCGCGCCGCGCCCTCGCTTTCCGCCCGGATGCGGCCCCCGTGTGCCTCGACCAGCCCTTTGCAGATGGCCAAGCCCAGGCCGGCCCTACCAGGACTGCGCTCGCCCTTGGCGCCGGTTGCTTCGGTGTGCTTGCGGAACAGGTGCGGCAGCATCTCCGTGGGCACTCCCGGTCCCCTGTCCGTGACCGAGATTGCCACGTATACGCCCTCCCACGTCGCGGAAACCTGGATAGAAGACGACTCGGGGGAATGCCTCGCCGCGTTGGACAGGAGGTTGCCGAGGACTTGTACGATGCGGCCCGAATCGGCCAGTACCGGGGGAAGGTCCTCTGGCAGGTCGATTTGCAGGGCATGCCGCGCGCCGCCACTCAGGAAGGTTCTCCGGGCCTGGTCGACCAGATCGGCGACCTCGGCAGGCACTGGCGACACCGATAAGGTGCCGGTCATTATGCGCGCATGGTCGAGCAGATCGCCGAGCAAGCCGTGCATTCGGTCGGCTTGCTCGTCAATGACGCGGAAGAACTGCAGCATCTCAGCCTGATCCGGGGCGGGCGAAGTGCCCAGTACGGTGGCCGTCGAACCCTTGATGGAGATCAGAGGCGTGCGCAGCTCGTGGCTCACGATGCCAAGGAACTCGGCCCGCAGCCGCTCGAGCTCCTCCAGTGGCCCTAAGTCCTGCAGGGTGACGATCATCGACTCGACCTTGCCATTGGCCGAGCGGACCGCCGTGGCGTTGACCAGCGTGGTTATGCTGCGGCCGTCGGGGACCGAGAGCGTCATCTCCTCGGCTCGAACCGTTTCGGGGTCGCTCAGCTGCTGCGCCAACGGGAACTCAGCCAGCGACATCTCGCGGCCATCGGCCCGCCGACAGGTGATCGTTTCCAGCAGCTGCTCCTCCGAACGGCCGGGCGTGTGCAGGTTCTCGATGATACGCCGAGACTCCCGGTTGAACGATACGGGCCTGCCGGTCTTTGCGTCAAAGACCACGACGCCCACGGGCGAGGTCTCGATGAGCGTCTCCCGGTCGGCGCGAGCTCGCCGCTCGTCGCGGTGCGTCCGGGCGTTGGCTATGGCCGTGGCGGCCTGTGAGGCAAACAGCAATAGGATCTCTTCGTCGGCAGTGGTGAACTCCCGGCCGCACTCCTTCTCGGCGAGGAAGAAGTTGCCGACGTTGACGTCGCCGTGCCGCATCGGCGTGCATTGCATGACCTTCGACCGCATCAGTTCGGAGGACCAGCCGAGGGCACGGACGTATGCGGGCAGGTCCGCAAGCCGCAGCGGAGCCTGCAGATCCCGAAAGTGCCCAAATAGCCGCGGGCCGTCTGGCCAAGCGGCCATCTGGCGCTTTTCCTCGGGGGTGAAGCCGGAGGTAACGAAATCCTCAATGCCTCCGGCGCGGTCGACGGTGACGATCACACCGTACCGGGCGCCGGTGAGCGCCCGCGCACTGTCGACGATTTCCTGCAGGACGGTGTCGAGATCGAGGCTCGAGCTGATGCGCAGGACAGCGGCGCTCAGCCTAGCGAGCCGCTCCTCGAGCGCCTCGATCCGTCGACGGAGTTCGCGGGAATTCTCTTTCACCTGCTCACCTCACACTGTTCGGCGCGCACCGTGGAGGCCGCGGAACGGCATCCCGGATGGGGCTGATGCTGGAATATCGTTGCTCTATCACTGAACTAGCGCTGAATCGCAACGAAAATATCACACCCGGTCACGCAGCAACGTATCGCGCTCCGCGAACTGACTATGCTCGAAGGCCCCGTCCCCGCGAACCGGTAGAAACCGAGCACGCTGGCAGGGCCGGGTCGCGGCCCCGGTCGTCTCTCCGGAGCGCTCCTAGACGACCGGACCGCGGAGAGATTGCAGACGAGCGCTTCAAAGAGCACCGTCGGTCTGCGCGGTCGGGCGATCTGACGCAGGACTGAGGGATTTCGTGGATCTGAATATCACATTCGCATAACAATTCTAGAGCAAATAATAACTATTTTATCTTTTTTGGTCTAGTAAGATGGTTGAGATGGTCATCAGAATGACAAAGGACCACGCGTTTCCACCCGTGGCCCCCCGGCTGATCGCGTCCCGATACATTCTTTTCGATCCCCCTGCCCCCCCCGAAAACACTATGAGAATCGGGGCGAAAACGCCAATCCTGTTTCGCGAGTTTAAGGTCGCCTCAGCCCATGTACCCGAGAGTGGGGCTTGGGTAGCCCAGTGGGACGGGTGCGCCAAGAATCCAAGACCCTTCGAGTCCCGTCTCACGAACACGTTAGGCCGCAAACCCTTATTGGCGAGCGCGCCCCGAAGCGGTCCGGACCGTTCTGATCCGGTCGCAATGGACATTGCGTCGTCCGGGCAGCCCCGCCATACCGAACTGCAACGCAGGAGATCTCATCTGCGAATTGCGACCACCCTCGTTGCACTCAACTGCCTAGTCGGCTTGGGGCCTTTCGCAGCGGCCCAATCCGGAGTTTCCTCCGGAGGCGACCAGCCCGGGTTCATCTCCACTGTGTCAGGTACCGGGGAGTTCGCTCCCGGCGATGGCGGCTCGGCTCTCGAGGCTGCCGTTGGATATCTGGACAGCGTGGCGTTGGACGCGGTCGGAAACCTATATCTCTCGGATGGGCCCAACAATCGCGTTCGAAAGATCGATCGGGCGGGAGTGATCACCACGTTCGCCGGCACCGGCGAGTCCGGCTACAGTGGGGACGGCGGCCCGGCCACGACCGCCCAGCTCCGCTCTCCACGGGGTCTGGCTCTGGACGCGGCCGGTAACCTCTACATCGCCGACACTAGCAACCATCGCGTGCGCCGGGTGGACCGCGTCGGGACGATCACAACCATTGCCGGCACGGGCGAGCCCGGCTTCAGTGGGGACGGTGGCCTAGCCACAGCCGCCCAGTTTCGCTCCCCACAAAGGCTGGCTCTAGATGCAGCCGGCAACCTCTACATCGCCGACACCAGCAACGATCGCGTGCGCCGGGTCGATCGCGCGGGAGTGATCACCACGATCGCCGGCTCCGGAGAGCGCGGGTACAGCGGTGACGGCGGTCCGGCCACTGCCGCCCAACTCCGCTCTCCACGGGGTCTGGTGGTGGACGCAACAGGCGACCTCTACATCGCCGACTCTAGCAACCATCGTGTACGCATGGTGGACCGCTTCGGGACGATCACGACCGTGGCGGGCACGGGCGAGTTCGGCTATAGCGGTGACGGCGGTCCGGCCACTGCCGCGCAGATCCGCTCTCCCCTGAGTTTGGCATTGGACGCGGTCGGCAACCTCTTCATCGCCGACGCCGGTAACTTTCGCGTGCGCACCGTGGATCCGCGTGGCGTGATCACCACCGTCGCAGGCACCGGGAACCCAGGCCGTAGCGGGGACGGAGGGCCGGCCACTGCCGCACGGCTCACGTTTCTCCGGGGTCTGGCAGTGGACGCGACCGGCAACCTCTTTATCGCCGACACCACAAACCGGCGTGTGCGTAGGGTGGACACCTCGGGCCGAATTACGACCGTCGCGGGCACGGGTAACGGGCGATTCGGAGGGGACGGAGGGCCGGCTGCTTCGGCAAGACTGTTCGACCCCCAAGGCGTGGCTCTTGACACAGCCGGCAACATCTACCTCGCTGATTCGGACAACCATCGCGTGCGCAGGGTCGATCGGGCGGGCGTGATCACCACTATCGCCGGGACGGGCAGAATAGGCTCCGGAGGGGACGGCGGTCCAGCAACAGCCGCCCAACTGAATTTTCCTAGGGGGATGGCGGTGGACGCTGCTGGCAACCTCTTCATCGCCGACACCAGCAACCGGCGCGTTCGCAGGGTGGACCGCTTCGGGACGATCACGACCGTCGCGGGGACGGGCGAGTTCGGCTCCGGCGGGGACGGCGGTCCGGCCACGACCGCGCAGCTCGCCTTTCCACAAGGTCTGGCCGTGGACGGCGCTGGCAACCTCTTCATCGCCGACACTAGCAATCATCGCGTGCGAATGGTCGACCACGCGGGCGTTATCACTACGGTCGCCGGCACGGGGGAACGGGGCTACGGCGGAGACGGCGGTCCGGCCACTGCCGCGCAGCTCGCCTCCCCACAAGGTCTAGCCGTGGATGCGGTCGGCGATCTCTACATCGCCGATACCAGCAATCGGCTTGTCCGTAGGATGGACCGGTTCGGCACGATCGCGACCTTCGCCGGCACGGGGGAGCGTGGCTACGGCGGAGACGGTGGTCCGGCCACAGCGGCGACCTTCATGTTTCCTGGGGGGCTGGCCGTAGACGATGCGGGCAGCCTGTTTATCGCAGACTACAGCGCGGCGATGGTGCGCAGGGTGGACCAGTTCGGCGCAATCACGACCGTTGCGGGTGTCGGCACACGACCCGGGTACGGCGGTGACGGTGGCCCCGCAAAGGCCGCCCTACTCGCCTCTCCATGGGGCCTGGCCGTGGACGCGGCCGGCCATCTATATATCGCCGACCGGGGCAACCATCGAGTCCGCAGGGTGTTCCAAGCGGGTTCGGCGATTGGGCCGGGGCACGTTGGACCGGCGGATGACCACGGCAACGACGCATCCACGGCGACGCGCCTAGCGCTGAACTCGTTTCTGGGCGGGGTGATCGAGACCGGAGGGGACGAAGACTGGTTCCGGCTCGAGACGAGCGTCGCGAGGGATCTCAAGGTCCGCACAACGGGCAGCCTGGAAACAATCGTGACCCTGTTCGACTCGTCGGATCGGCAACTGGATACGGGCTTCAACGTGCCCGGCCTCGCTCTTGAGGCCGAGGCCGAAGTTCCGGCGGGGGTCTACTACGTGCGAGTGCAGGCGCTCAGAAGTAGCGATACGGGCAGTTACGAAGTCCACGAGAGTGGAGAAGCGGTCGCCGAACAGCCGCCGCCAGCACGAACTGGAGTGATATCGACGGTGGCGGGCCCCTCCGAATTTGCCGGACCGACAGGCGTCGACGTTGACGGGGAGGGCAACCTGTACGTTGCGGACTTTGAAGCTCACCGAGTGCTCAAGGTGGACCCGAATGGGCTTGTCACTACAGTGGCCGGCACGGGAACCGCGGGCTACAGCGGCGATGGCGGCCCCGCTACCAGCGCTCAGCTCCGCAACCCCAGCGGGGTCGCGGTGGACTCTAAGGGGAACATCTACATCGCGGATCTCAATAACAAGAAGCTGCGCAGGGTCGATCCCGCCGGACGCATCACGACTGTGGCGGAGTGCGATTCGTGGCATGTGGCGGTGGACGCGGCCGGCAGCGTGTACTTCAACTTCAGCACGAGCACTGAGGCCGGGGAGATTCGCCGCCTAGACACCAACGGGAATATCACGACAGTCGCCGGCACGGGGGTGAAGGGCTATGGCGGGGACTTTGGACCGGCGACGCTCGCGCAGCTCAGCGGCCCCAACGGATTCTCTCTGGATGCGACCGGCAACCTCTACATTGCGGACCTCGGAAACGCTCGCGTGCGAAGGGTCGATCCGGCCGGCACAATCACCACGGTTGCGGGCACGGGAGAACCGGGCTACGACGGGGACGGCGGCCCGGCCACCAACGCAAGGGTGGTTCCTTTCGACGTAACAGTGGACGCGGCCGGAAACCTCTACATCGCAAGTTGGGCGAATCAGAGGGTCCGGAGGGTGAATCCCGATGGTCGAATCACGACGGTAGCGGGCAGCGGTCCGATTGGCGAGACCAACGGGGGCTACGGCGGGGACGGTGGCCCGGCCACCAGTGCCCGACTGAATTTGCCATTGGGAGTGGCGGTAGATGTAGCCGGAAACCTCTACATCGCGGACGCCCGAAACCGCCGTGTGCGCAAGGTCACGTGGGAGAGTTCGGCCGAACGGCAGCTCGTCGCGGTGGATCTCGGAACTTCTGGTGATTCAGTGACGTTGGTGCGGGCCGAGGACGGCAGTTGGTGGCTCGGCTCCGACCCGGTGTCCGACGGGGCTGAAGTCGCGGCTGCGAACGGCAACGTGTATCGGCTCACTATGGGCGTGGATGGCATTTGGTCGGCGACGTACGTGCCGCGCGAGGTCCCGCTGGCGCTGGGCACGTCGGGCGAGTTCGTGACGCTCGTCTCCGCTGAGGACGGCACATACTGGCTGGGCGCGGAACTGGTGGTCAGCGGCCAGACGACGGCCGTGTCGAGCGTGGGCGTCATCTACACGTTGAGCATGAATGCGGCCGGCGTCTGGACGGCCTATCCGGATTTTGGCGTGCCGACGCACACTGCCACGATCACAACGTTTGCGGGCACGGGCCTTGACGGCTACGGCGGGGACGGCAGCCAAGCAACCAGCGCCCGGTTAAGTTCCCCCACCGGGACGGCAGTAGATGCGGCAGGGAATCTGTACATCGCCGACAGGGCGAATCACCGAGTCCGCAAGGTGGATGCGGCAGGCACGATCACGACCGTGGCAGGTTCGGGCTCCCAAGGCTACAGCGGAGACGGCGGCCCGGCAGTCAGCGCTCAACTCAATTCGCCCGTCGGGGTGGCTGCGGACGCCGTTGGCAACCTGTACATCGCGGACACATTCAATGGCCGCGTGCGCAAGGTCGACACGGCGGGCAAGATCACCACCGTGGCTGGCACGGGCCGCAGCGATTTCAGCGGCGACGGTGGCCCGGCAACGAGCGCCGAGCTCAGTTTTCCTTTCGCAGTAGCGGTGGACGCGACCGGCAACCTGTACATCGCCGATAGAGGGAACCACCGCGTGCGAATGGTCGACGCCGCTGGCGTGATCACGACAGTGGCAGGGAGCCGGCAAGCTGGCCCGACCAACGGCGCGTTCGGCGGCGACGGAGGCCCGGCGACGAGCGCGCAGCTCAATTCCCCCGCTGGCATTGCGGTGGACGCGGTCGGCAATCTGTACATTGCGGACAGGGGCAATCACCGCGTGCGAATGGTGGGCCCCTCGGGCGAGATCACCACGTTGGCCGGCACGGGCGACGAGGGCTTTGGCGGGGACGGGGGCCCGCCGACGAGCGCTCTGCTCAGTTCTCCAGCAGCCGTGGCGGTGACCACGGATGGTGATTTGTATATCGCGGATAGCGGGAACAATCGCGTCCGATTGTTGGCCGTCGCACCGGCGGAGACGCCCCGCGTGGAAGTGAGGCTTGGGATAACCGGCGAATCGGTCACCATAGTCCGGGCCGCAGACGGCAGCTACTGGCTCGACGAAAGTCTCGTGGAGAGCGGCAAGACGACCACGACGGCCACGAACGGCAACGTGTACACGCTGTCGATGGGCGAGGACGGCACGTGGTCGGCTTCATACGTGCCCTCAACGGGGGAAGTCATTGTCGGGGACACCGGGATCAGAATCCAGGCCATCCGCGACGAGGCAGGTTCTTGGACGGCAGTGGATCCGCTGACGGGCGCGATCCTCGCCCTGACCGAGGGTGGCACGATCGCGGTCGGACCCAATGCCTACGTGCTGTCGCAGGGAAACGACGGTATCTGGACGGCCTCTCCCGTCCGGCAGCCAGGTCCGCCAGGAGCAACGCCCTTGGCGCTGAACTCTTCGGTCGACGCGGCGATCGAGAGTCCTGACGGCGAAGACTGGTTCCGCCTGGTGACGAGCGAGCGGAGGCACCTCAAGGTCCGCACGACGGGCACACTATACACCGTCGGGACCCTCTTCGACGCGTCAGAGCGGCAACTCGCGCAGGACGAACTCAGCGGGAGCGGCAACGAATTCGCGCTTGAGGCGGAGGTTCCGGCAGGTGTTTACTACGTGCGGGTCCGGGCCTACGGCGTTTCACAGACCGGTAGCTACACGATTGAGGAGTTCGGCGAGCCGGCCCCCGCGCCGACACCCGTCACTGGCACGATCTCGACGGTTGCGGGATCACAGGGAAACGCCATCGATGTGGCATTAGACGCGAACGGGAACCTGTATATCGCGGACGAATTAGGCCACGTTGTGCGCAAGGTGGACGTGAACGGCAACACCTCGACGTTAGCGGGCACAGGCGTGGCCGGCTACAGCGGGGACGGCGGCCCGGCAACGAGTGCGCAGTTGGATAACCCTATCGGCGTGGCGGTGGACGCCGCCAGCAATCTCTACATAGCGGAGTGGGGCAACCATCGGGTGCGCAAAGTGGACGCCAGCGGCGTCATCACAACGGTGGCGGGCACGGGCACACAGGGCTTTGCCGGGGACGGCGGCCCGGCCTCCAATGCCCAACTGTCCAACCCTCTCGACTTGGCGCTGGACGCGTCCGGCAATCTGTTCATCGCTGACCACAACAATTCCAGAGTGCGCAAGGTGGACCCGAACGGAATCATCACGACAGTGGCGCAATCGGCCGGGGACCAACTCTACAGCGTGGCAGTGGACGCTGTCGGCAACGTATATTTCGGCACTGCGCATCAGTTCAGCAGGGTGGATCCGAATGGCACCATCACAACGGTGGCGGGCACGGGGTTACGAGGCTACGGCGGGGACGGTGGCCCCGCGACCAGCGCGCAGTTTGACTTCGCCCTTAGCATTGCGGTGGACGCGAACGGCAACCTCTACATCGCAGACACCAACAATTTCAGGGTGCGCAGAGTGGACCCGAACGGAATCATCACGACGGTAGCCGGCACGGGGTCGGGAGGGTACAGCGGGGACGGCGGCCCGGCGAACAGTGCGCAGATTGGCCGAGCCCAAGGCATGGCGGTAGACGCGAACGGTAACCTCTACATCGCGGACACCAGCAATTTCAGGGTGCGCAAGGTGACCTTCTCCTCGAGAAGGCCTGCGCCCGCTCCCAGTTTCGGAGTGATCACCACGGTGGCTGGCAGTGGACCCACAGGCCGCCTTAACGGGGGCTATGGAGGAGACGGCGGAGCGGCGACCGATGCGCGGCTCAACAACCCTAATGGGATCGATGTGGATTCGTTCGGCAACCTGTTCGTCGTAGACGGCAACAACCATCGCGTCCGCAAGGTGGACGCAATGGGTGTGATCACCACAGTTGCGGGAGGCGGACCGAGCGGCCTTCGGATCGGCAGCTACAGCGGGGACGGCGGCCCGGCGACCGACGCGCGTCTGAATTCCCCGCAGGGTCTGGCGGTGGACGCGACCGGCAACAACCTCTTCATTGCGGACTTTTGGAACAACCGTGTGCGCAGAGTGGACTCAACCGGCGTTATCACGACGGTCGCGGGACCACCGGTCCTCAATTCCCCCGCTGACGTGGCGCTCGACGCGACCGGCAACGTGTACATCGCAGATACCTACAACCATCGCGTCCGCAGGGTGGCCCCTGAGGGTGTGATCACGACCGTAGCCGGCAGCGGGCCGAGTGGCGTCGGCAATGGAGCATACGGTGGAGACGGCGGGCCGGCAATCGACGCCCGACTCAATGAGCCTTGGTCGATCGCGTTGGACACGGCCGGAAACCTGTTCGTCGCGGACACCGGCAACGACCGCGTACGAAAGATCGATCCAGAGGGCATCATCTCGACGGTCGCTCGGGCGAACTCGCCGCTAGGAGTAGCGGTGGACTCAGCCGGAAACCTCTACTTTGCGGACACGTCTGACTACCGAGTACGCATGGTAGCACCGGACGGTGCTATCAGGACGGTGGCAGGCGCAGGTGAGATTGGGTTCCGAGGGGACGGTGGCCTAGCCACCGATGCTCTGTTGGATTGGCCCACAAGCGTGGCAGTGGATGTGACGGGCAATCTGTATATCACCGATAGCTGGAACCACCGTGTGCGCAAGGCAACTCTCAAGTCAGGTGGACTGTTCGAGCCGCAGGCTGTTGAGGTAGCGCTCGGCACCTCGGGCTCGACGGTGACATTGCTGACAACTGAAGCGGGTGACTACACGCTGGACGGGGAAGTCTTCAGGGGTGGCGATGTGATGGCTGAAAACGGTAACACATACACCCTGACGCTGGCGGACGGCAATTGGTCGGCGACGTACGTACCGGTCGTCGTCAATGTGCCATTGGGGACCAGCGGGGACATGCTGACCATCACGATGCTCGAGGACCGGTCCTACGAGGCCTGGGGGGAGCCGCTGAAGGAAGGCGACGCCAGGATGGCGTCGAACGGCAACGAGTACAGGCTCTGGATGGGCGAAGACGGCATTTGGACGGCCAGCTACGTGCCATCCGAGCAGACAGTGCTGCTAGGCACGAGCGGCGAGACGGTGACTGTGGTGCGGGCCGAAGACGGCAGCTGCTGGCTCGGATCCGAGGAGGTTCGCGAAGGGAGCCATGTCACGGCTTCGAACGGCAACGTCTACAGCCTGTCGATCGGTGGTGACGGCATGTGTGTGGCGGAGTTTGTCGTGGCGGAGCCGGTCACGGTGGCTCTGGGCCTCAGCGGCGAGAGCGTCGCGATCCAGAGGGCCGAGGACGGCACGTTCTGGCTGGACGCAGAACAAGTGGTCAGCGGCACGACCGTGCAGTCGTCGGATGGGCGGACATACAGGCTCTCGATGGCCGACGGCGTTTGGCTGGCGAGCTACGTGCCGTCCGAGCAGATGGTCGAGTTGGGCGCGAGCGGGGAGAGAGTGACTCTGGTGCTGGCCGAGGACGGCAGCTGGTGGCTGGGCACGGACCAGGTGGTCGGCGGGGCAACGATTACGTCGAGCGCGGGCGTCAACTACACACTGAGCATAGACGAAGAAGGCATGTGGTCGGCATCTCCATTCCCTAGCGTGCCGCCGGTCGATGACCACGGTAACGACCCGACCTCTGCCACCCCCATGGCCTTGGGTTCGTCCCTTGCCGGGGCGATCGAGACTGCGGGCGACGAGGACTGGTTCCGTCTGGAGACCAGAGGACAATGGCACGTCAAGGTCCGTACGACGGGCAGCTTGGACACGGTCGGGACCCTATTCGACGAGTCAGGCCGACAGGGTGGACAGCTCGCGCACAACAACGATGGTGGGAGCGGCACCAACTTCGCATTGGAGGCCGACGTTCCGGCGGGAGTGTACTTCGTCCGGGTCCGGGCCTTCAGCAGTTCCCAGACCGGCAGGTACATCATCGAGGAACATGGAGAGCCGGCCGTTGTGCCATCACCCCCAGTCGTGACCGGCAAGGTTTATTGGACTGACTGGGACGCAAGAAAGATCCAGCGGGCGAACCTAGACGGCAGTGGAGTGGAAGACTTGGTCACGACGGGATTGAGCGCACCAACCGGATTGGAATTGGATCTCCGTACCGGCAAGATGTATTGGACGGACTTCAGAACGAACAAGATCCAGCGGGCGAATCTGGACGGTAGCGGTGTGGAAGACCTCGTCACAGCCGTGAACCAGCCAACAGGGCTGGCGCTGGACACGGCTGCCGGCAAGATGTATTGGGCGGCGCAGGGGCCGAGCAAGATTCAGCGGGCGAACGTAGACGGCAGCGGCCTGGAAGACCTCGTCACCACGGGATTGACAGCGCCAGTTGGACTGGGCCTGGACGTGGACGCGGGAAAGATCTACTGGACCGACCCGCCGTTGCGGAAGGTCCAGCGGGCGAACTTGGACGGCAGCAGCGTGGAAGACCTCGTCACGGGATTGCGGACGCCAGTCGGCTTGACGCTTGACCTAGGTGCGGGAAAGATCTACTGGACGGACAGCGGAACGGACAAGGTCCAGCGGGCGAACTTGGAAGGCAGCGCGGTGGAGGACCTCGTCACCGCTGGATTGAGTGAGCCTAGCCTGCTGTCGCTTGACCTGGGCGCCGGGAAGATGTACTGGACGGACAGCGGAACGGACAAGGTACAGCGGGCAAATCTGGATGGGAGCGGGGTCGAAGACCTCGTCACGGGATTGTCCCAGCCGGTCGGCCTAACGCTGGCTCTGGTCGACAGCAGTGAGGCCGGGGGCACGGGCCAGCAGTCCCCTTAGAGCCAGAGACTCTTGCCGCACCTCGTACTCGGGGTGATCCGGTGGGCATGCTGTTGGACCTCTTGGCCTCAACCGGGCCGCCGTCACGAGTCGTCCGAATGTTCCAGCGACTGGGCCAGACCGTACTCGGACTCCCCAAGCGGCCCTTGTGCCCTGCGAGCGTTCGGAGGTGCGCGCGGACTTTGCTAAGCAGAGAGTCTCGCCGACGATCCTTCGGCCAGACTCCACAGACCAGCGCGCTCGTCTGCCAGGCACGCTTCGATTCGTTGATGCAATTGACAGCCGTCTCGACTGGGTGGGCGCAGACCTCCGACGGCTTGATCCGAATGCGACGAATCCGCCGTGGGCATGTACAGGGAACGTCGTTGTCGGCAGCCCGGGAACGGTCGGCGCAATAGGTTCCGCCATTCGTGCATGGCACGGCTTGCGGTCGGCTTCGTGCACCCGCTCGAGAGAGCCTACAGATCACCTGCTTCGGGCATGCGGTAGCCCACTCCCCGCTCGTTGACGATGTAGGTCGGGCGGGACGCGCTGTCACCGAGCTTGCGACGGAGATTTCGGACGAAAACGCGCACCACGCTCGGGTGGGGATCGTCGCGCTTGGCCCATACTCGACGTAGCAAGGTCTCGTGGGTCACGACCCTCCCCGCGTGGAGCGCGAGTACGCGCAGGAGCTCGTATTCTGTGGCGGTGAGGTCAACGACATTCCCGGCAACCGTGACCCGGCGCCGCTCGTAGTCAATGGCAAGCTCGCCGATCATTAGTGGTGCGGGCTCCGCGTGCCGCCGCAACGCCGCCCGGATTCGCGCGATCAGCTCCGACGGCGAGAATGGCTTAAAGATGTAGTCGGCAGCGCCGGACTCTAGCACCCTCGCGACGGTCTCGTCGCGGCCGTAGGCGGAGATGAAAATCACCGGCTGGTCGGAGCGGGAACCTGCCCCAGCAGCTTGATGCCGTCGCTTCCGGGCAGCATCAGGTCGAGCAGGACGAGCTGTGGTCTCTCACTCCGGATGAGGTCCGGGATTTCCTTTGGGGTGCCCGTCACGACCGGGGCGTAGCCGGCCCGCGAGAGCGCGTCGCGGACAAATCGCAGCATCCGGGGATCGTCGTCGGCCACGAGAATGCGCTGCTCCTATTCGCGGCCCGAATCCGGCAGCGGGGTCGCTGCTGGGTCGCTGGATGCTGCGCCGCCGGACTCAGCGGCGGCCGGAATCGTGAAGGTGAACGTCGTTCCGCGGCCGGGGCCGGCGCTGGCCACCCGGATGCGGCCTCCGTGCGCCTCCACCAACCCCTTGCAGATCGCGAGCCCCAAGCCGTGACCTTCCGAGAGTACCTCCCCATTCCTGACGCGCATGCGGAACAGATGCGGCAGCTGTTCCCGCGCCACCCCACGCCCCTCGTCGGAGACCGAGACCGCAACATGCAACTGCTCAGGTGCCGCCGAGACCCGGATTGGCGACGACTCGAGACCGTAGCGCGCGGCGTTGGCGAAGAGGTTGCCGAGGACCTGCACGATGCGTCGGCGGTCCGCCATCACGCGCGACAGCCCGGTCGGCAGGTCGATGAGAATCTCGTGCCGCTGGCCACCGCTCAGGAACGCCCTTCTCGCCGGCTTCACCAATTCGGCCACCCCCGTGGGCTCCGGAGCAACCGCAAGTGTGCCGGTCCCGATTCGCCCTGCCTCCAGCAGGTTGCTGATGAGCCCGCGCGTTTGGTTGGCCTGCTCGACAATGATGCGGAAGAACTCGCGCATTTCAGCCGCGTCCAGCGACCCGCCGGCCTCCAAGAGCGTCACCGCCGAATCCTTGATGGAGGTCAGCGGCCGACGCAGTTCCTAGCTCACCATACTGAGGAATTCGGCCCGCATGCGCTCGATCTCGTCGGGCGGCGCCAAGTCCTGGATCGCCACTACCACTGACTCGACGATGTCGGCAGCGGACCTGATCGCGGTCGCGTTGACCAGCGTACGCACGCTTCGTCCGTCCGGGACCGCCAGCACGATCTCCTCGAAGCGGACGGTGTCGCCGCTCCGGAACCGCTGCGCGATCGGGAACTCGCCCAAGGAGACCTCACGGCCGTCGGCACGCCGGCACGAGATCACATCCAAGAGCTGTTCGGACCCGCAGCCCGGCAGGCGCAGGCGCTCCAGTCATCGCCGCGCCTCCCGGTTGAACGACACCGGCCGACCGGTCTGCGCATCGAAGACCACGACGCCGACCGGCGAGGTCTCGACAAGGGCCTCCAGCAGAGCTCGCGCTCGCCGCCCGCCTTCCCTGCGAGGAAGAAGTGGCCCAAGTGCTCGGCGCGGTGGCGCATCGGCGCGGTCAGGAAGGCCCGCGAGAACATCGGGGTGGGCTCGAGGCCGAGCGAGCGGACATAGCCCGCAAGGCGGCGGTCCGCAACGGCCCGTACAGTTCGCGCAGGTGGCCGAACAGTCGCAACCTGCCGGGCCAGACGGCCAACTCCCGCTGTTGCTCGGCGGTGAAGCCCGAGAACAACGGGCCACCGTATGCGCCCGTCTCGTCCATGGTGGTAATAATGCCGTAGCGAGCGCCGGTCAACTGGCGGGCGATCGCCACCACCTCGTCGAGCACGGTGTCGACGTCGAGGCCGGCGTTGATGCGCAGGATGGCCCCATTGAGGGTGGAGAATCGGCCGCGCAGTGCCTCGTTCTCGCGGCGCAAGTCGTCGTCGCCCGTCAAGGGGCCACTCCCCTCCCCCCGGGTGTTCACGCTCCGTGCTCTTCCGCAGCGCCGGGACTCGCGCCGGACCCCGCCAACCCGAGCAGCCGATTGTGAGATCAGGGGTAATCCTTAGCGAAAACAACATAATGAGCCCTTCGATGGCCAATTGAACTCAAGACGAAGCTGTAGAGGATGGTTCGACACTGAGGAATGTCGGCGACGTGCAGCCACGGGAGTTGTGGCGAGGACGTCCTCAACCAACAACACCCCATCCGCGGATTGCGGCCATTCTCGTTCCGCTCATCGCACCGAGCCCTCGGGGTCGGCTACCCACAATCCAGATCGGCACCGGGCAGTCCCGCGTCATATGCGATGCGGCAAGAAACGGAGGGTTTGTCCGGATAGACGGCGGCCCGACCTCCCAAGCGCAGCGATTGGGCGCAAATAGGGTTGCAGCGGACCCTTCTACGTTGAGAATGCCGGCAACGAGCGCATACGCCACGCGGATCAATCGGGCCGCATCGTTGCCGTCGTCCGCAACAGAATAGGGTGCTATGGCGGTGACGGCGGAACGGCGGATCGCAGGTCGGGCGACGAATGGGCATGCCAGTAGACCCGGCCGGCGCCCTGGACCTTGCGCAGGGGAGTAACCATCTGGTGCGCATTGTGAACCAGACCGGTGAAATCTCGACGCTGGCAGCCGCGGGAGACCAAGTTATCACGAGAGGCCGGGAGCCCGTTGACGGCCGCGCATTTCCATCCCCACACTGAGTGGCGGTCAGGTCGATCGGCAATCTGTACACCGCGGACGCACAAGACGACCGTGTCCTCAACATGGAATCCGCACCGTCGCAGACGCCTCTTGTGGAAGTGATCAAGACGCTCGGCATCACCCGACGGGCGCTCAGGAACGCCGAGGAGGGGATCTGGTGGCCGTCTCAGCAGTTCTTGGAGAGGGGCGAGACGATCCTTGCCGTGTCGAACGGGAGCGCCGGTGGCACCAGGAAGCCGGATGAGAATTGGGTCTACACTCGCAGACCTACATGGCGAGCTTGGGCGGGGCAGTTAGATCGACCTACGTGCCCATGGAGATGACGGTCAGCGGCACGGGCCAGCGTGCGATGGCGAACGAGGACGGGAGGGACGACACGGTCGACGGCGCGAAGCTTCCGCAGTCCGGTACCGGGAGCATCACGACGTCGGACGGGGCGGACGTCGTGGGAAGGCCTTAGGGGCCTTCTCGTCGCACGCAGCGCAACAAACTCTTCGGAAGGGGACGAATCACTCTGCCTGCCGCGCCCATTGGCTGCCTCCCAATGGACGACTTTGGCCATCACGCCGGCCAGCTCCTACTTGACCGTCCAAACAGTGCCTCGGGCGGCAGCTCTGAGCATTTCTGCAGACACAGTTTGCAACCACTTAGAACGGCCCGCAGCGGACGCAATCCCTGTACACCTTGCCGGACGATGCCCGTGCCGAATGACTTTTCGCGAACAGGAGCAAATGGAAGGCCGCGTACTAAACAGCTCTCAAGGATGCCAATCTTAGCGACGACGCCTGAGGGTGCTTACACCGTAGACCAGACTCCTTAACTGGTTGTGCGTGGACCAGGTCGGCGCGAATTCCGGCGTCTTCCAATGCCAGGTGGGGCCGCTCCCATTAGACGCCGGGCCCCCCATGGTTGTAGCTTGCACACGGTGCTCGGCGAGCCAACCGACCATCCCCCCCGACGCTGTGGGGTGGGAAGGATTCGGTGAGCGACAGCAGCTGCCGCTGTCCCGGCATTCACTGTCGCAGGCTGGCGGCAGACTGCGTATAGTGCACGTCGATGCTCTCAGAGCGCTGCTCGACGATGTTCATCCGATAGACACCAGAATTGATCATGGTGCGTCTCCCTTCGGACGGCAGCGGAGTCGCCAGCCCGGCAGGGGCGTACCGTCCTTAGGGCGGCATCGACTTGATTTCCGTCCTCGCTGTCCGATAGGCAAAAGGAAGCCAGTCGGGCTCGACTCAATCTGGCCAGCTCACTTTGCCTCCGGAGGCTAGTACCTCGTATCATCTAATTTTTCGGATCTACTGATACGATGTTGGCAACCT
>JAPPMC010000020.1 GCA_028819235.1 Bryobacterales bacterium | reverse complement strand
CGGTCCCTGCGAGCCTCCGATGGTGCCGTAACGGTCGATGCTGTCCACCCCCCAGGTCCCCGGTCCCGGCCGGTTCCGAACAGGTCGCGCTTGCACGCGCCCACGCGATGTTCCGGCCGGAGGTTGCGCCGTTACTCCAAACACACGCTGGAACCACGAGACGAATTCATCCATGGCAGCGCTGTCGACCCCGAAGAAGCGGGCCTTGATCGCAACGCCGTACGGACGCCCTGGGTCCTTCTGCCATGCCAGCCAAGTATGGAGAACTGCCTTCTGGGCGTCGCGATCGGAGTATTTGGCACCGAGCTGCTTCGCCTTTTCCGCCGAGTGCTCCGCAAGGCACAGCAGGGGATCACTCTGGTCGATGAGATCC
Source organism: Bryobacterales bacterium (assembly GCA_028819235.1). Classification (GTDB taxonomy): domain Bacteria; phylum Acidobacteriota; class Terriglobia; order Bryobacterales; family UBA6623; genus VXMF01. The sequence goes on along the minus strand of JAPPMC010000020.1, from coordinate 2,759 downwards.
CGGAGAAAGTCCTCCAATGCGCCAGTCTTCCGATTGTCCGGCATGAGCCAAACCCCGACTCGAGCACAGTAGTCCACCGACTTCCCCGCAAAGCCCCCCTCTGGAATTTCATCCGGGGCTTCAATACCGACCCTTTCGAGCCGCGAGGCGATCGACTCCCAAGTGCTTCGGGGATCGTCGTTTGCATCAATCACAAATGCGAGCGACTTTCCAGTTCCAGCTCGAACGGCAACAGGGATGGCCTGAAGCAAGCCCTGCTTGCCCCCCACATCCTTGAAGTCCGGGAGTGCTCGGGGATCGACTCCCCGCTGGATCAGCAGATGGCCGATCGCATGCTCATCGTCCGGCCCCTCGACGTACAAAAGGTGACGATGTCTCGCGGGTCCAGCCATCACCGGAGTTCGATGCTGAGATCAGCCGCCGTGACGATGTCCGTCGCACCAAAGCTGACGCTGTGTTCGAGCTGTCGTTCGATCTTCTGAACGGAGACCGAGTCTGCCAAGTCCGGTCGCTTTTTGAGAAGCTCCGCGAGACCCAAGATACAGTCCAAGCTGTGGGTCGTGGCAAACACCTGAATCGACGATTTGGCTGCCGCCTCAATGACGAGATTCCACATTTGCTCCATGACGGACCAATGGAGTCCGGTATCGATTTCGTCGATCAATAGGAATCCCTCTGCGACCCGCAGCAACGAAAGGGAGAGCAAGAGGAGACGACGCATGCCGTCACCGTGACTGCCGATCGGGATGCGGGGATCGCCGTCTTGAAACCCCAACAGGACACGACCGAGACCGACAACGCCTCTTGCCGTATCGCTGGTGAGGAAGTGTATTGATTGCAGGTCCTTCTCGAGGATCCTCATGGCTTCGACAACTTCGGATTCCCTACCCTCGCGGATGACCCAGTTCCATGAATGGGCCATCTCGCGCACGTGCAGCGAATCGGCAGTCACGAACCGGATTGGTGGCGACTTAGGGCGGCCCCTTGGCCAGAGACGCATTGCTGGCGAACTCCAATTGAGAGAACCGTCCTCAGTCAGAGGGAACTGGGTGCCTTCGTCGTCCTGTCCAGTCCGGATCAACAGTGCCAAGGGCCGAGCCGTACCCCGGATAACGTCGATGAAATCATCGCTATCGCCAAGCTCACCTTCTACGACCTGAATCCGAACCCGGCCGAACGCTTCACTCGATGAGACAGAAAGACCAACTCCGGGGTCCAGTCTGTGGCCGTGGAACTGGTGATGTAGAGGATAGCGGGTACCCGACCGCCAAACTTCTCCAGCATGCGACTCCCACCGTCGCCGGGCCGATTCGGCCAAGACGCTAGGATCGCCACTTGACACGAGCAGCTGGACCGCTTCGAGAACCGAGGTCTTCCCGCAGTTGTTGGGACCGACGAGAAGGTTCACTGTTCTCAGCTTGCGAAGTTGGTACTCCTCGAAGCCCCGGTAGCCTTCCAATGTAAGCGTGCGGATCATTCCCAAAGCCCCGGCCGATCAGAGCGGGCCAGCAACTCTCTTGTAGCGTTCAGGCACCCAAAGTATCACGGCCATCGGAGAACCGTCAGTGGTGGTGACGGGCAATCTCTGTGCGTCGAACTGGCAGCGCACCAGATGGGTGAGTCAAAGATCGACTGATGGTCCGATCAGGCGCGTCTCGGCCTTCGAATGCACCGCTGAGGCGTCACGCGGCCATTGCAGTGCCCTCCTGGGCAGTTCGCCTCTGGCGGGCCCTGCTAGGCCGTGACCGACTCCCAACTGCGAGGCTCTGGGCGCGACTTAGGTGCTGGCGCGCGGCACAGCGAACACCGGTCCCGGCGCAAAGTGCCGCCGGTGCGTGCGGCGTATGAGGGCTCCGCGCCGCGAGAGAAGACCAGTGGGATGATTGTCGGCACTGCCCGCAGCCGAACCGCCTGACCGTGCGCGCACATCTCCAAGATGCAAACTTGTGCTTCCGCACCTGGAGCGCCGTGCCCGGGTCCGGGTACGACTTGTGCTCCAGCAGCGCGTACACGAAGCCCGGCTGGCCGTCCCTCAGCCTCACTTCGAAGAGCTTGTCGCTCTGGCTGCTGCGCAGCTCCTCGTCCACGAAGCTCCTGTCCAGCGGCACGGGCGGCTCGTCGGCCAGCAGCTCCGCTTGCCATGGCTCCAGGTGCGCGCGCAGCACGGCCTGCGAGCGAAGCCCGTCTGACAGGATGGCCTGGAAGATGCTGTCGTGTGGCTTGTTGAGGTCGAACTTCATGGACTTTGCGCGAGGGCCGCGAGCGAATGTTCAGCCAGCATAGCGGCAGTGGCTGTGGGTCCTTCAGATCGTGACGGTGACCCGGCCATCCGGGCTCGGAGGGCTGCGGGAAGCCGCCGTGGGTTTTCGGTCGGATCTTGCGGGTAAGGCGAAAGGTCGGACATCTTGTTGCACGTTTGTTCGAACATCTCTCTCATACATCCGGCGAAAAAGACGAATAAACGGCCACAGAGGGCCTCAAGCGGCCGAACGTGGCCCAGAGTGCACATTTTCGGCGTTCGTCGATCTACGGGCCTCTGAGGCCCCGCAATGGCAGTTTCTGGGCTCGTGGGACAAGCCGTCCGTGCCGATTCCGGCGTTTCCCGCTCCAACAGGCGCTGCTGCAGTGCCGCTCCGGCGCCAACTCAGCTCAGCACGCAGGATCACCGGGCGCCGGTGGCGGCAGCCAGGCCGAGACGGATTGCTGCTGCCGATGGACCTGGGATGGGAAGCCTTCGGCGAAAGACGGGGTTCACGCGC
>JAPPMC010000003.1 GCA_028819235.1 Bryobacterales bacterium | reverse complement strand
CTAGCCGCGTCTCAGCAGGAGCCCCGCTCGTGACTTATGGGGCAAGGGCAGGGCGGACCCGCGGGTGCCCGCGCACGGCTCATCGAGGGTGTGGTCGTTGTCCCAGTCGGGCAGGGTTGTGAAGTCGAGGTTGGCGGAGTCGAAGACGACGTTGCGGCCGGGCGAGATGCAGTTCGGTCGGGCCAGCAAGCGCTTGTTCATGGCACGGTTCGTTTGGTTGGAGTGGCATCAGAGCCGGCGGTTTTGCGATCGACCGGGGGACATTCAAAATGATGTAGCCCAAAGCCGTCAGAATGGGTATCAACAAGTCCTGTTGGTTTCGAGTACAAGAACGAGCCGGACAGCAGCGGGCAGCAGTGTCGATTTCGGTGCCAACGGCCACGATTGACGATCGATGCGGCGGACTGAAGACGTATACCTTGCTGGGCGGGCAGATGCGGATGTCCCGCTGGTGCGCCGCACTGCTTCTGGCCGCAGCGGGTCCGGCGACCGCCCAAACGTCAGGTGCAATCGAGGGCGTCGTTGTAGACGGCCAGGACTTGGCCGTGTCTGGAGCGACGGTCACGATTCACGGGGAAGCTCTCATCGCTCCGCTCGCCACCGTAACCCTCGTCGACGGTTCGTACCGATTCCGGGCCCTCAGGCGGGGATCCTACGACCTCACGTTCGAGTCTCCGGGATTCCAAACGGTCGTTCGTGAGGGCGTCATCGTGGAAGGCAACAGGGTGATCCGGATTGACACGGTCTTCGAGGTTGCCGCCGTGCAGGAGACGATCATCGTCACGGGCGCCCCGCCCGTGGTGGACATCAAGACGACGGCGTTGGTAAACGACTTCGGATTGGCGGAGTTGCAGCAAGTGCCGTCCGCAACGGATGTTTGGGCCGTGCTAGCGCAGACGGCGGGGGTCCGCATGCGCGGCTTCGATGTTGGCGGATCGCACAAGAGCCAGCAGACCGGCTACGAGAGCTTCGGCGTGCGGAGCCAAAACCGGATTCTCGCCGACGGAGTGGACACGACGGAGGGCAGCGGGGGCACTGGATTCTACTTCGACTACTACTCGATCGAGGAGTTTACGACCACGGCAGCCGGCGCCGACGTGGAGATGACTGCTCCGGGCTCGCTCGTCATGATGACCATGAAGAGCGGCGGCAACGACTTCCACGGCATGTTCCACGGCGACTACGAGGATGAACACTTCGTGGGCGACAACACCAACGCGGGTCTGGAGGCCCGCGGGTACACCGGCAACCCGAACTTGCTGTTCTTCGAAACCCACGCCGACATCGGCGGGCCGATCGTACGCGACCGCGCCTGGTTCTACGCGTTCTACAACCACTTCCGCATCGACAAGGCGGTGTCCGGAGTCGACCGATCCCTGGCCACCGATCTGGGCGACTTCGATGGATTCGGCGGCAAGGCGACAGTGCGCCTGAGCGACCGGGACCAGCTGATCGGCTACGCGCAGTGGGGGTTGAAGGAGAAGCCCAAGCGCGGGTTGTCTGCGGATGTTGGTCCTGACTCAGTGCTCGCCCAGGCGAGCTGGAGCTGGGCGTACAAGGCCGAGTGGCAGCGGGTCTGGAATAGCCGCACGTTCATGACCGTCGCCGCCAAGCACTTCGGGTTTGGCTGGCCCATGGTGCCGCAGGTCGATCCGAGCCAGCAGCCGCCCCGACTGGACACGGCGACTGGCCGGCTGAGCGGAGCGGGCTGGTTCCCTAGCGCCAATGGCTCGCCGCCGTTCACCTTCGTCCGCTGGAAACCGCAGGTCACCCTAGGCATGAACCACTACGTGGCGGACTTCGGAGGAAGCCACGACCTCAAGGTGGGCTACGAATTCCAGATCGATAGCAGCCGCTTCGGATCGAACGCCAATTCCGGGCACATCCGCTATCTGGACGACAGCGCGAACGAGCGTCCATTCAACGTCGACCGGATCATGCTCTTCAGCGTGCCGGCGGAAGGGGAAGTCCCGTCGGACAACCGCAACCGGCACCACGCCGCGTTCGTCCAGGACACGTGGCGGCCGGTGGGCTGGCTGTCATTGAATCTGGGTGTGCGTTTCGAGCAGCAGCGCACCTACTTCCTCGATGCGGTGTCCGGCCCCTTCTTGGCCGACTTCTTCCCCAGTGGCACTGTCGCGGGCCGGACAAACGTGGTTTGGAACACCTGGGCACCGCGATTGGGCGTGGCATTCGCTCCGGTCCAGGGCACTGTGCTCAAGGGGCACTTCGGTCGGTATTTCCTGAATCTCGCGGATTCTCACGCCAACGCTAATCCGGCCAGCACGGCCTGGGTCCGGTACACCTTCCTCGATCCGAACGGCAACGGCATCTACGACGGCCCGGACGAACTGGGTACCAAGCTGGACGAACTCGGTGCCACTGGCATGGAACTCGGCTCAGAGGGAACGCCGATCGATCCCGAACTGTCCACCGAATATGTCGACGAGATCAACATATCGCTCGAGCGCGAGTTGGTCGCGAACACCTCCGTCCGTGCGTCCTACGTGCGCAAGGACCTGAACGGCGACAGCGGAACTTGGAACAGGCCGCAGCAGGCCGCGCTGCTGGCCGGACGCGGCATCGCGTGCTCGAGCGACCCCAACTGGGATTGCCCGCTTAACGCGATCACGGGCGCCCCAATAAACGTGCAGCGCGTACCTGACGATGTTGCGGATCTAGTCGACAACCAAATCGCCACCCTTCCTGGCATGGATGCTACCTACGACACCGTCCAAGTGGCAGCGAACCGGCGCTTCAGCGGCGGCTTCTTGCTGCAGGCCAGCTTCGACTATCAGTGGCGTAACGAGTTCCGCGCAGCTGCCGGCGAATCACGCAGTCCGCTCTTTTCCGATCCGCTGGTCGTCGGCTCCGGGGGACATGGGCGAATTTGGCAGAATCACAGCCTTGATGTGGATGCCCGGCAGGCGACGACCAACTGGGGTGGCCGCCTGCTAGCTCGCTACACGCTGCCGTACTCCGTTGGGCTGTCAGCGAATGTGCGCCATCAGAGCGGCTGGCCATATGCTCTGATCCAAAGAGTCGACATCCCGGGCACCGGCACCAACCAGCCGGTTTTTCTCACCAACCTGGGCGAGAACCGCTCCGATAACGTGACAGTAGCCGATGTCCGCCTCGACAAGGCGTTCTCCCTGGGGGCCGAGACCAATAACACGCTAACCCTGATGGTTGACCTGTACAACGTGTTCAACTCGAGTGCGGTCACGAACTTCTCCCTGCGAACTGGGGACGACAAGCGCGTCATCGCAGCGCTCGATCCGATCGCGATGAAGATCGGCGTCCGATTCCAGTTCTGACACGTCGGTGGGTGGTCGGGTTGCCCGGAGTTCCTGCCGAGGGCCAGTATGGGGGGGCCTTGACAACCGCAGATGGAACCGTATGGGGGACCGGCCCGGGATGGTCACTGGGGCCGGCAGCAATGCCCACTGGCGTGACGGAGGCGGGCACCGCCCCTCGATTCTCCGCGGCGGGGCGGGGCTGATCTTGCTCGTCGTTCTCGCTCTGCAGAATGGACAGGACTTTGGGTCTCTACTTGCACTGCGAGGGTCAGTTTGGATTCCGGGGAGAGGTGTCTACTCCGCCATCACTTATCGCTAAGATCACTGCCCGCTTCCGCCCGCTAGCGTTCCGAAACGGCTGGCGCCATTGCCGGTCCCGGTACGGCTCCCACACGCCCGCAGACGGCGATTGGGACAACCAGGCCACAACCTATGCCGTCGGGCGACCGGTAAGCCCTTCATGATGGTTGGTCGATCGTCGCTATCTTGAAGGGGCAGGGTATCCGTCGGTCCCTCGGTCTAGAGCCTTGGCCATCTGGCCGGCCTCACTGCGCTGGCACTTATGGACGTTGACGTCAAGGATTTCACCCGGAGCATCGCGAGGAAGGTCCGGCTAATTGAGATCTACACCAACAAGGCCGTGACCGAGGTTCTGGCTGGTGAGTACAGCAGCGTATTCAAGGGTACGGGCATCGAATTCGAGGAGGTGCGCGAGTACGAGCCTGGAGACGAAATCCGCAGCATTGATTGGAACGTCACCGCCCGAATGGGCCGACCATTCGTCAAGCGCTACGTCGAAGAGCGCGAGCTCACCGTCTGGTTGCTGGTGGACCTGTCCGCCTCCGGAAGGTTCGGGAGTCGTAGCCAGCTCAAGAATGAAGCCGCCGCGGAGTTCTGCGCGCTGCTGGCGTTCGCCGCCATCCGGAACAACGACAAGGTCGGCATGATCGTCTTCACCGATGGGGTTGAGCTGTCGATCGCCCCGGCGAAGGGTCGCCGGCACGTGCTGCGACTGATCCGCGAGCTTCTACGCTTTCAGCCCAAGGGTGTCGGCACCGACCTCTCTGCGGCGCTCGAGTACCTCGGCAAGGTGACCCACAAGCGCGGGGTGGTCTTCTTGGTTTCGGACTTCCTGACCTCGGTCCCGCTGGCCGAGAACTCAGGTAAGGAGCTGCGCATCCTGGCCCGTCGGCACGACCTGATCGCCGTGGCGATTGGCGACGCCCGCGAGAATGAACTGCCGGATGTAGGATTGGTCGAGCTTGAGGATCCGGAGACGGGTCAGCGGCTGTTGCTAGACACGTCCAGCCGTCGCGTTCGCGAAGAGTACGCGAGGCGTGCATTTAACCGGATCGAGAACCGCCGCGCGCTATTCCAGGCGAGCGGAATCGACGAGGTCCAGATCGAGGCGGGGCGCGACTATGTGCGCGACCTGCGCGCGTTGTTTCGCAAGCGGAGCAATCGCCGCTGATGGCCCGCCTCCGACCGCTGGGATCCCTTTGGATCTCTCCTGCGGTCGCGTTGGCGGGGCTTGTGCTGTGCCTGCAGGGTTGTGGTCCGCAGGGCGAAGGGGAGGCGACTCCGGACGGGATCTCGGATCAGGTGGAGCAGGGATCTCTACGGCTGGAGCTGCGTCTGGACAGGAAGACCATCACAACCGCAGACCAACTGCAGCTCACGTTGTTCGCGGAGGCGGCCGAGGGCGAGCCCGTGGAGTTCCCGTCGGCCGACCGTGAGGACGATTTCGGGCAGTTCGGCGTAGTCCGAGAGGCAGAAATCCCGTCTCGCCTTCTCGATGGTGGCACGGTGCTACACGGTCGAGATTACTGGCTGCAGCCGTTCCTGCCTGGTGACTACGAGCTTCCAAGCCTGAAGGTACGCATTGGGGACTCCAGTTCTCTGAGCACCGATCCCCTGATTGTTCCGGTTACGAGCAGCCTGATCGAGGGTGACTCAGAGCTGCAGGACATAGCCGGCCCGCTGGACGTGCCCGTGCCGTGGTGGCAATGGGTGGTCGGTGGGGTTGCGGCCGTCGCGCTGGGGACGCTCCTGCTGTATTGGATTCGCCAACGGCGTCGGGCGGCGGTGCCAGAACCACCTCCGCCGCACGAGGTCGCACTGGCCGCTCTTGACGCCCTGCTGAACACCTCGCTGCTCGCCGACGGGGATGTGGATGCGTTCTACAGAGGCCTCTCGGCCATCGTGAGGCACTACATCGAGGGCCGCTTCGGCGTGCACGCCCCCGAGCGCACAACCGAGGAGTTCCTCCGCGAGATTTCGGGGCTTCCGGTGATCTCCAAAGGGCACCAAGCCCTGCTTCGCGACTTCCTCCAGAGCGCCGACATGGTTAAGTTCGCCAAGTTCGTCCCCGCCCGCGACGAGACCAGCGGGGCGGTGACGGCCGCTAGGAACTTCATCCGGCAGACGATCCCGCTCAATCTCGCTGCGGCTTCCGACGAAGGCGAGACGCCGCAAACGCCGGAGCCCAGAGGCCCTATAGCAGCCGCCTGAGGATCTTCCCCGCTGGGGAGCGTGGGATCCTCCGCACGAATTCCACATCTCGGACCTGTTTGTATCCCGCCACCTGGGACCGAACGTGCCTCTGGATGGCGATCGCTTCAAGCGACTGTCCGGGATGCAGGGCCACGAACGCCTTTGGCCTCTCGGCCCTATAAGCGTCCCGGACTCCCACGACTGCGACGTCGCACACTTGCGGGAGCTCCAGGATCACAGACTCAAGCTCGGCTGGAAGGACCTGGAAGCCCTTGTACTTGATCATCTCGCGCTTGCGGTCCACCAAGTGGACGCGGCCCATTTCGTCGATCTTCCCCACGTCGCCGGTGTAGAACCACCCGTTGCGCAGCACCCGGGCATTCTCCTCGGGAGCATTGTGATACCCCAGCATGACGTTGGGCCCCCTAAGCGCCACCTCCCCGACTTGGCCAGTCGCAAGCTGGCGCTGCCCGTTGGTCAGGTCAAAGATGGCCGCGTCCATGCCCCGAACCGGCAATCCCGCGGTCTCGGCCACGTCCCAGTCCGCGCGCTCGGGGTTTGTCGTCGCAATGCCCGCGGTCTCCGTCATGCCGTACCCCTGGCGGACGGTGACGCCGGTGGTCTCGACGAAGCGATGCACGGCCGGGAGCGGAACGGGCGCTGCGCCGATGTTGACCCAGCGCAGGGCCGACATGTCCCGACTGGCGAGGTCGTCCCGCGAGAGCATGTCAAGCAGCACCGGCGGAACGAGCGGCAGGCTTGTGATGCGTTGGCGCTCCAGCGTGTCCAAGCAATCGTCCATGCTGAATCGTCGGCGAAGGTGGATACAGCCTCCGGCCGCCATGATGACGTTCAGCACTACGTTGAATCCGTATATGTGGTACAGCGGGAGGAATACATAGATGCGGCCGCGCTCCTCGAACATGGATGCCCGGGAGAAGAGGAGCTGGCGGATCGATGCCACGAGGTTGCCCTGCGTGAGTTCCACTCCCTTGGAAAAGCCGGTCGTGCCGCTGGAGTAGGGCAGGAAGGCCACGTCCGAGTCCCGGTCGATCGTGCAGTCAGGGCGAGCGTCTGACGCCGAGGCCCAGAAGTCCGGCCGGAGTTCGACCACATGGCAGTTTCCAATGGCATCTCTGCATTCTTGGAGCCTCGGAAGCAGGCTCCTCTCGGCGAATACCAACGACGCCCCGGAAGTGAGGATCTGGTGAGTGAGCTCACGTCTCTTGTAGCTTGAATTGAACGGCGTCAATACCGCGCCGCTGGCGAGCGTGCCATAGGCTGCGGTAACGAAGTCGAAGGAGTTCGGGCTGAAGACCCCCACTACCGTCCCTGGGCCTGCGCCAAGGGCCAGGAGTGCGTTTGCGAACTGATTGGCCCGACGGCTGTTCTCTGCGAACGAGAGCACCTGCCCGTCCTCGTCGACTAGGAAGGCCCGGTCGCCGTAAGCGTGGGCGCTCTCCTGAACTATCGAGGGGACTGTTGCAGACGGTCCGGCAATCGTCCGAAGCGGTCCCAACGATTCGCGTGGGCGATCAGCCATCGGTGCTTCCCCCGTCTATCGCGCCGCCGATGGCCGCCCGCCAAAGGGGAGTGGTCAGCAACAACTCTATCGCCTGTCGGGTCTGCAGCCAAGTCAGACCGGCAACGTCCGAAGTGCTCCCTCCGGTCATCGAGAAGGGCAAGTCCACGATCGCCGCAAAGGCGCTCTCACTGGCCCTGCCGGCCTACGCAGCATCGCAAGGGCCGAGAGTTCCGGCAACAGAACTGGGGACTAGAGCCAGGGCTGTATGGGGGACAGATGATGGCGTCCGGTGGCGCGCAGCATCGGATCATTCGACTTCCGCTCTCGAACGCAGTACTCCGCCAGGGATCAGAGCGACATTACACCTTCATGAGGGATCCCCGCGGGACACTTCTCCCGAAGCAAGCCACTGTTCGAACCACGACTCGAACTCCTTTCTATCCTGAATGTGCCCTTGGCTCAATGGGAACGGCATGGTTGCTCGGCCCCAGCCGCGAAGGCTGGCGGCCCATTTCAGCACCCATGGATAGGGTAGGCCCTGCAGCCGTCGCAGGAACTCTTCCAATCGTTTCGCGGCAGTTGTGAATCTCGGTCCTCCTGTTGGGTCCTCGAACAGCGGTGCGAGAGCTTCTGGAACGACGCCTGCGGGTCCCGAAATCGCCCCATCCGCAAAGCCCTCTTGCAGCGATTCGGCAAGGCGCTTGTCGTGCCCTTGGAGGCGAGCGCATGGAATCCGCTCCCTCGTCACCTGGCGGAGCATCGCCAGCGTGCCGCTGGAATCCTTGATTCCGACGATGTATTCCTCGTCTCTCAGCAGGTCCGCTGCCGTCGAGGGGCTGATCGGGCTAACGAAGCCAGCCAAATTGTAGACGAGCGTTGGACCGCCGATCGCAGCTGCAGCCTCGCGGAAGAACTGCCTCAGCTCGGGCTGGCCGTACCGAAAGAAGTGAGGTGGCGGCAACAGGACCGCGTCGGCCCCTGCAGCCAATGCGTGGTGCGCCAGCTTGGCCGATTCTTCGAGCTTGGCAGCGCCGACACCTGCGACCAGAGAGGCGCGGCCACGAACCACGGGGACCAACACTTCAACGAGTTCTTGCCGCTCTGCGATCGACAGGTCGAAGTACTCGCCTGTCCCGCCGCACGGCACAAGGCCAACAGCACCGTTGGACAGAGCAAACTCCGCATTTCGCTCGATTGCGCCGAAGTCCACCGACCCATCTCTGCTGCGATGGGTCAGGAGCGCAGCGTACAGGCCTCGAATCGGCGTCTCCATGCCCAGCGATTCTAGGTGATTCGTTAGCGCGATGTTCTGGTGGGAGGGCCGAACGGCCGCAAAGTGCTCCCGCCTCGTTCGATTGCAACAGTCTCAAGTCCCGAACGGCCAGCCTCAGCCTCTCCTTGGTCTGGTGCCCAGCGCCAGCTTCCGACCTGACGATCTCCAATCGCCTTTCAGTTCATGCGCCCCGCCTTGGCGTCGGTCCCCGGGCGGGCGACTCGAGGGGCATCTGCGCTGAGCCTACGGTCGACGAACGGCGCGGCACTTGACCCGACTTGCCTGCGGGAATACAGCCATCCGGGTCGCGCTTGGCAGGGGCCGACGTTCTCTGCGACGGGAGAAGCTACAAGTGATTGGCGATTGCGCGCTAGATATCGGAGACCACTTCGGACAGTCGTTCAGGCATTGCCCTGCGCCCTTCCCAGTCTTCGCCGCCCGAGCCGCTGGGCCGACTTGACCGCATGCGTCGAGGCCCGGGCAGCGGTACACGGCAGCCTGGGATTATGATCAAGAGTCGGGGGTTCAAATGGCACCGTCTCGAAGGGAATTGCTCGGTACTGGAGTCCGCGCTCTGACTGTCCCCATGTTCATGGCTTCTTCTGCAAGTTCGTACTCGATTTCCGAGGTTGAGGATCGATTGGCCAAAGGGTCAGGGATCGAAGGTGTGAGCAAGCAGGATCTTCCTACGCCTTCTCTCTTGCTCGACTTGGATGCGCTCGAGGCGAACATCCGCAAGATGGCGTCCCATGCAAAGGCCGCGGACCTGGATCTGCGGCCCCATGCCAAGACTCACAAGTGCTCGCAGATTGCCAAGCGCCAGGTGGGGGCGGGCGCTCTTGGGGTCTGCGTGGCCACGATCCGAGAGGCGGAAGCCATGGCCGCGGCTGGCATCGGGGGCCTGCTGCTGACATCGGAGGCCGTCGGCCCCAACAAGATCCACCGTCTCATCCGGCTCGCGGGTCGGAAGCCCGACACAATGGCCGTCGTGGACCATGAGGACAACGCCCGAGAACTGGACGAAGCCGCCTCTGACGCTGGCGTCCGGCTGCGTGTTCTCGTGGACGTGGATCCCTTGGGAAGACGAACTGGCGTCCCGCCAGGGCCAGGTGCGGTGAGGTTGGCCGAGACAGTCGACCGGCTCGGCAACCTTGATCTCCGGGGAGTTCATGGGTACTGCGGGGCGTCCTCGCACGTGACTGGATTCGAGGCTAGGAAAGTGCACTCGGAGCGCTACATGGGGCCTGTGCTCGAGACATACCACTCAATGCGCCGCAAAGGGCTTCCGGTGGAGATCATGTCCGGCGCCAGCACGGGCACGTACAACATTGATTCCAATCTTGACGGCATGACCGAACTGCAGGTTGGGTCTTACGCGGTGATGGATGTGGACTACCGGCGCATAGGAGGTGCTTCGGGCGATGTGTACGACGACTTCCGCCCCGCTCTCCATGTGCTCGCAACCGTGGTCAGCAAGAACCACGACGACATCGCAACTGTAGATGCCGGACTCAAGGCGCTCGCCACGGATCGCAGCTTCGGTCCTGACGTTGCCAGGCCGCAGGGACTGTCGTACGCCTTCCGCGGCGACGAGCATGGTGCCCTGACCCTAGAGGAGCCCAACGCCCGGGTGAGCCTAGGGGACAAGGTCGAGCTCTTGGTTCCTCACTGCGACCCCAATGTCAACCTCTACGATCGGATGTACTGCGTGAGGGGAGATGCCGTGCGGCAAGTCTGGACGGTTGACGCACGAGGGCACGTCTGACACAGATGGGCGTGACCGGTCTCGGTCAGGCGCCGCCGGCGCCCGTACCGAAGTTGTTCGGTGACCTGCTGCATAACTACGGTCGCGTCGAGCGCTTTTATCCCCACCCTCCGTCGTTTGAGGCGGCGGTCGCCGCTTCGCGCCATGTGCGAATGGACCGGGGGCACCGCAAACGCCTTGTCGACGAGCTGGCCTCTCAGAATCCGGCGGCGGCTGCGCAGTCGAGCCTTTCCATGCTTGCCTCTGACGGTACCGTTGCGGTTGTCACAGGCCAACAGGTCGGACTCTTGGGCGGGCCGGCCTTCACCCTCTACAAGGCCCTAACCGCAGTTCGGTGTGCAGCCGAGCTAACACGTGGAGGAACACCGGCCGTCCCGGTATTCTGGCTCGCGACCGAAGACCACGATCTCGAAGAGGTCGACCATGCTTGGGTATGGCGCCCCGACGGTCCTCCTCATCGCGTGCGCGCTGCGACGGCGGGCCCGCAGGGCGCCGCTGTGGGGCAGATTTCCATCCGTGACGCCAGGCTTGATGAATTCGCAGCCTGTTGTGAGGGAGGCTCCCACGCAGCGGCCGCGATCGATTTGGCCAAACGCCACTACTCGGCGCCAACAGATCTGGGTCGGTCCTTCCGCGGCCTCTACGGCTCGCTGCTGGAACACACGGGTCTTCTCTTCCTCTGTCCGCTGGCCCCTGCGATCAGGGAACTCGCCCGGCCAATACTCCGCGACGCGGTGCTGCAAACGCCGAAACTCTCTGGAGATCTGCTCCGTCGAGGCGGCAGTCTGCGGGCCGCTGGGTACCACGAGCAGGTTCGCTTCCAGGGCTCAAGCTCCCTGCTGATGCTCTTTGAAGGGGCTGAGCGGGTGGCCCTCCGCTCCAAGAATGGCGCATTCGCCTCTAAGTCCCGTTTGTACACGAGCGCCGAACTACTCGCCCGATTGGAGGATTCTCCCACCGACGTTTCCCCGAGCGCACTGTTGCGTCCGGTCGTGCAGGACTTCCTCCTGCCCACGACTGCCCTGATCGTAGGGCCGTCCGAGGCGTCCTACCTCGCGCAGTCCGCTGTCCTGTACCGGCGGCTGGTCGAGAGAATGCCAGCCGTGCTTCCGCGCGCGTCATTCACCGTGGTGGATGGTGCGTCCCGGAAGTTGGTTGCAAAGTACGGCCTCTCGGCCGCAGACTGCTTCGGCCCCCGCAGTGCCCTAGAGGCTGCGATTTCCAAGCGGCTCGTGCCTGACGGCGTGCGCTCGACCCTTGATAGAGAGAGGGAGTCTATCGAACGGTCGCTGGCGGCGATGGAGTCGGCTGTCGGAAGCTTCGATCCCACGTTGGCGGAGGGCTTCCGCAAGTCAAAGAGCAAGATTGGTTACCAGCTCGACAAGACGACTGCCAAGGTGGGCCGCGAGGCACTGCGCCGCAATGCGACCGCCAGCCGTCAGGCCTCTCGGCTGGCCCATTGGATGCGACCAAGCGGACACATGCAGGAACGCGTCTACTGTGTGCTCTCGTTGATTGCGAGGTTCGGCACAGAGCTCCCTGATGCTGTCTACCGTGCCATAGAGCCTGGCTGGGGGGATCACGCGTTGCTAAACGTGTGACGCTACAGGGCCGGCCGAGAGGTCGAAGCTGGCGACTGCCAGACTCAGCTGGCCAGCCCGTGGAGAGCTCTCGCGACATCTCCGTGAGAGGTCGGATCCAAGCGCAGCAGGGGCAGCCGCGGTGTGCCTCCGTACGAGCCCCGCAGGTCCAATGCGCTCTTCATAGCGGGCGCCCCGTGTTGCTTCAGCAGCTTGCAGAGCGGGGCCGCCCGGGCCGCCAATTCTCTTGCGGCGGGGATCTCCCGAGTGCGGACCGCCTCCTCAATCGACAGCGCGTAGAACGGAACGATCGACGCTAGGGAAAGGACAGCAGCGCACGCTGCACCCCTCAGGCAAGGAACGGCCAGTTCGAGATCGGCCACCAGTATCGAAAACGCTGTGCCGCAAGCCTCGGAGGCAGCAACAACGCGGTCCGCTGAATCCGAGTGGACCAGAGCTCCGGTAATGCGAGGGTGGGACGCAAGGGAACCCAGAGCCTCCGGCGCCAAACACTCCCGGCCCCGTCCCAGCCGGGCGCGGATCAGTACCGGAATGTCCGCAGTGTCCGCGACTGCCCGGAAGAACAGCTCCGACATTCCGGACTGAGGTGCCAGCGATTCCAGCCTCGGGGCCTCCAATACGGCTGCAACACAGCCGCACGCTCCAGCTCGGCCCAGCAAGACGCGGGCCTGTGCCACTCCGCATTCCGATATCGCTGCCAAGACCTGTGTGCTATCGCCGCAGCGCTCCGTAACGCGTGCCCAGATCGCCACTTGCTCCTCGGCAGACAGGAGCATGCTCTCGCCCCAGCGGTCACCCACCAGTACTCCAGACAGTTTCGTCCGGAGCAGCATTGCCAGATTGTGGTCCAGCTTGGCCCAGTAAATTTCGCCGCGATGGTCGAATGGAGTGGACAGGGGCGCATAGATGCCCTGGAATCGTGTCCCCGTCAAGCGCCCATTCTATCGAGGCACAGCGGAAAGGAAGCGTCCGGCCGTACGGCACTTCCCCTTGAATCAGCGCGCTTTCGGCAACCCATCAGCCCAGCTTGTGTGGTAGCCTTCATTCAGACTGCCAGCGTTTGGTGGATGGGAGGTCAATGTAATGAGAGGTAGCGTTGTGGCACGCTGGATTGCCTGCCTGTTCATGGCGGCTGTGACTGTTTGGGCGCAGGGCCAAGGAGGAGGTGGTGCCGGCGGAAGCTCGAGTTCCGGAACCAGCAGAGGGTCCGGCGGAGGGCAGAGTACGGGAGGTCAGTCCCAGCAGAACCAATCCCAGGGAACGTACAACAATCCGAGCAGCCAGCGCAACGACCCCTTCGGAAACCAGCAGAACGACCCGTTCGCAAACCAAATGCGGCCCCTGTACCTCAGTGGCAAAGTGGTCACGGACGATGGGATTCCGCCGAGCGAGCCGGTCGTCATAAAGCGGTACTGCAACGGCAACGGCTACCCCGAGGACTACACGGACTCCAAGGGGCGATTCAGCTTTCAGGTGGGAGGGGACCTGTCCCTGATGACGACTGACGCCAGCGTGGCCGGGAACCGTGTCGGTTCCGGCCTCATGGGGGGCGGAATGAACATTCCGTGCGTGCGGAACATCGGTATTGGCCGGTACGACCTGACCACTTCTGTGCTGCGCGCCGAACTTCCGGGGTACCGGTCCGACGATCTGCAGCTGGGGATGTACAGCTCCATGGGCAACAACGATGTGGGAGTGATCGTGTTGCACCGCATTGACGGGCTGCGTGGAGACGTCGTGAGCGCCCTGACGCTACAGGCCCCCAAGCCCGCGCTGAAGGCATACGAGAGCGGGCTGCGGGAAATGCGCAAGGCGAAGCCCAACCTCAAGAAAGCCACGGCTCAGTTCGACAAGGCAGTCAAAGCCTACCCCCAGTTCGCTGCCGCTTGGGCCGCCATGGGCGACGCTAAGCTGCGTGCCAAGGACGAGCGGGGCGCTTGGGATGCCCTCCAGAAGGCGGTCGAGAACGACCCGAAATACCTAAAGCCCTACGAGCCGCTGATCCAGTTGGCGACCGCGAGACAGGACTGGGAGAGTCTGGATTCCCTCGGCGGCGCCTATCTCGAGATCAATCCGAACGCGACCAACGTGCGTTTTCTGACGGCCGTGGCCGCGTTGAACTCCGGAAAGTCCGAGAGAGCGGAAGAGATGGTTCTTTCCATCCAAGCTCGGGAAGACGGCGCGAAGTACCCCCAGACTAATCAGATCATGGGGATGATCCACGAGAAGCGGGCCGACTTCGAGAAGGCTGCAGGCTTCTACCGCTCGTTCGTTAAGACGTCGCAGCAGCCGGAGTCCGGCAACGTGAAGGACGTTCAGCGGAAGCTCCACGAGTGGCAGATGCTGGGCGTGATCGCCAAGGAGACGGCCCCATAGGCTCAACCTGGCGCGCGCGTCATGCCGACGCACGCACCCAGCCGTGGGCGGCATTGTCGGGATTGATTCCTCGCTCGCGGTAACCAGTCTTCATTCGCGCGACTCCGTCTGCCAGATGGGCGCGTCGTGACTCCTCCGGATCGATAGCGTACAGCGCTGCCGCATTGAGCCCGAAGATGCGCCGTTTGTCCTCTCGGGACAGCTTGCTGTAGCCGAAGCGCTCGCAGATCTCGTCGCTGATCTGAAAGCGCTTGAACGCCTCGATGCACCACTGTGGGGATCCCCACCAAATGCAGTCCGTGCCCCATAGCACGCGGTCCGAACCGTAGTGCTGGATGTTCTTCCCCATCAGGTGCATGCACATGACGGGATGGGCGATCGCAAGGGTGCCGAAGGCGCTGCCGATCTCGCAGTACACGTTGTCGATGCCGGGATTTCTCCTCTTGATGCCCATCAGGACGTCGTGCCAGGCGAAGTCGCCCGTCGTGGGATCGAAGAACGCGGGATCCTCGAAATTGGGCTCGGTCGGCCCGTGCTTCAAGGCTGAGTGGTACACGACAAAGGTGATGTCGGGATTGTTCAGGGCAGCACGCTCGATGTCGCGGGGATTCGCGAGATGGCCAAAGCGGCGCGACTGGGACGCGTAGCCCTTGTGCACGCTGACGGTCGTTTGGCCTAGTTCGCGCGCCACCTCGTAGAAGTAGGCGGTGTCTTCGTCGTCAAGCTGAAAGCCATGTCCCGTCCGCGCCGGGTCGAAGTGGCAGTAGAGCTTCCAGGAAGCCGTGCCGTACTCTTGAACTTCCCGCGTCATCTGCTCCTTGAGGGCGACACGGTCCTGGCGGTTGGCGACGGTGTCCCAGTAGTGATTGGGCGCGCAGTTGCTCTGTGACAGGGCCCTCAGCGATCCGGCCATTCGGTTGACTTCATCACGGCGACTGGCCATCGCCCAGCTCGGGAGGACGCCGCCTCCCCTGACCGCGCGACGGTCGACGGGATCACCGGCCAACGTCGCGGCGGCAATTGCTTCGCGCTCCTCGGATGGGCTTCGTTCCCGCCCGGGGACGCCGGATATGACCAACATGTCCGTCTCAGAGTCCAACAGCATCTCCTTGAAGAACGTGCTGAAGCTATACCCTTCCGCACCTCCAGGAAGGTCGAAGCCCATGCTGCGCATGAACTCTGACTGGCGGAAGTTCAAAGCGTAGCCCTCAGTGAAGTGGGCCTGCACGTCGAAGATGAAGTGCTCGCCCTGAGGTCTGAGCTCTTGGTGTGCAGCCGGCTCGAACATCTCCTCTTGGCGAACTTCCCAGTACGGTTGGCCGTAGGCCTCGTTGGCTGCCCAGAAGGCAGTTGCGAGGCCCATTGGGGACCTCAGGAATGACCGCCGGTCCATCCCGACCCGCCTCGCGTTCGCGGCTGACAGCTCAGCGATGCGGTGTTCCCACCGCTTCTGGGTGGAGTTCTGTCGGCGCGGCCAGATCTCTTCGTTTGAGACGACTTGGGTCGGGATCGGCGAGTCCACGCCGACGGCGCGGTCCCGCTGCCACTTTCGGATCCACATCGGATGTCCGCTAGCGCCAAGGGCTGGCTGGGCGGGGAAGCGTGCCGGGATGGCCCGGCCCGGCGCAAGTATCATAGTACGGGCATTCCCCGCCAGCGCCGCTTCCTACGAAGCCAGCGACCGCGCTGATTCACGCCATGCGACCTACGATATCCGGAGTCGGATGCTACGTCCCGCCCCGAGTCCTGAGTAACAAAGACCTCGAGAAGATGGTCGACACGTCCGAGGAGTGGATCACGACCCGCACGGGCATCACTGAGCGCCGAATTGCCGACAAGGAAGTTGCCACTTCGCACCTTGCGACAGAGGCGGCCAAAGAGCTGCTGGCCAAGACCGGAGTCCCTGCGTCTGAAGTTGAGGCAATCATCGTCTGCACGGTCACACCGGACATGATGTTTCCCGCAACGGCCTGTTTGGTTCAGGACCGAATCGGTGCCCGCGGCGCTTGGGGTTTTGATTTGGTCGCCGCCTGTTCGGGGTTGCTCTACGGCCTGTCCACGGCGGCGCAGCTGGTGGCTTCCGGGGCGCACCGCAAGGTGCTGGTCATCGGCGCGGACACGATGTCCAGGATCATCGATTACGAGGACCGAGCGACCTGTGTGCTCTTCGGCGACGGTGCGGGAGCGTTCCTTGTGGAGCCCTCCAATGGAAACGAGGGCGGCCTCGTGGACTTCGTCAACGAGATTGACGGGTCAGGCGGGAAGTTCCTGTGCATGCCTGCTGGGGGAAGCGCACAGCCGGCCTCTCACGAGACGGTCGATCAGCGTCTGCACTTCGTGCACCAGGACGGACGCAATGTCTATAGGTATGCGGTGGGCAAGATGTATCAGTTGTGTAAGCAGTTGATCGAGAGAAACGGATACACGGCCGACGACGTGGACCTGCTTATCCCGCACCAGGCGAACCGTAGGATCATCACGGCGGTGGCGAATCGGATGGGCCTTCCGTTAGAGCGCACCTTGATCAACATTGACCGGTACGGCAACACGACTGGGGGCACAATCCCAATCGCAACGAGGGATGCCATTGAGGAAGGCCGGCTGAAGAAGGGTGATCTGGTGCTGATGGCCGCTGTAGGAGCAGGCTTCACTGCTGGGGCCTCGCTCTGGCGCTGGTCGTTCTAGCGGGAGCCACATAGTGATCTGACCCCACTGCGACGGGCCCTGTTGTGGCCATCCAGCCACCTCTGGGGCACACACTCGGCAGCGGCCACGACCTGCACATGGGTCTTCAGAAGGGCTGCGTAGATTATCGTTATCGAACATGACAGCGTTCCGGCAGCTTCGGAAGGCCGATCCCGACAGGACTAATCCATTTGTCCCCGGCCAAGGGCGGATTCCGCCATACCTTGCCGGTCGGGAGACGGAGCAACGCCTCATCAAGAACCTCCTTGATCGACTCGTGAAGGGATGGGCTCCGGGAAGGGACGTAGTGCTATTCGGTCCAAGAGGAAACGGCAAGACCGTCCTAATGGAATGGTCGCTGCGTGAGGCGCAGTCGCGCAAGATCGGGACGGGCGATTTCTACGGAGGAGAATTCCGTTCACGGGATGAGCTGATTGGCGGTCTATCCGTTGCGTCGGGCTGGAGCAGGCTCTTTAGTTCAGTGTCCTGGCTTGGCGTTGGAATCAGGACTCGCGACGTTACCTCCGGACGACTGTCGGACGTCCTCGCCCGCAGGACTCGCCAGCGTCCGCTCGTGATAGCGATTGATGAGGCACACGTGCTGGGAATCGAACTTGGCCAGGCCTTGATCAACGCCGTCCAAGGCTTGCGACGCAAGGGATCGCCGATTCTGCTCATGCTTGTAGGAACGCCGGACTTGCCCCGGCGCCTGAATTCCATGGGCGCGTCGTTCTGGGACAGAAGTGCGAAACTTCGCATCGGCCGCCTGAGCCCTGAGGCCGCGGCAGAAGCGATTCGGATTCCCCTGGAAGAGCGCGACTACATGATAGCGTCAGATGCTTTGGACCAAGTTGTTCCCGAAAGCGAGGCGTACCCATTCTTCGTACAGCTATGGGGTGGGTTGCTCTGGGACACGTTACAAGTATCATCTAGCCTGATTTCCGCTGCCAATGCAGACCAAGCAAGAGGTCAGTTCGAAGATGAGAGAGACGAGTATTACCTCAATCGATACGAAGAATTGCGCCGGGCGGGACTAGCAAGAGTTGCCGCTAGCGTCTCCAGTGTGTATCTCGGCGCAGATAAGGCCAGTGCCGACCAAGTTGAAGGAGCAGTCCGTTCCGCCCTAGAATCGATGGGGCAGCACTCGGACAAGCGGTCGGTCACAGCCGCTCTCGAACAACTGCACGAGCTGGGGTATATCTGGGCAGTTTCTAAACAGTCACGCCACTACTTTGAGCCCGGGATACCTAGTCTGATGCAGTTCGTGGCGCGTAGCGACGACTCGGTGGCCGGGCTACAGCCTTCGTGATCCTCGCAGTCACAGCTTGCTCCGGAATGCGAATTGCCACGGTGGTCCTAATCTGTAGTACTTGCGTAAGTCGGCGGTCGATCGACCGATCTGAGAGCGGCGTAGGCACGATCGCGTGGGAGAAACGTCGTGTAGCACGGGAAATCTGTCAGTAGCCGTTGATCGCGACCCAACGGTGCCGTGGGCAATCGAGGTTCCGTCTCAACGGCGGTGCACCGTGGCGCTGACTGTGGGTCGGGTTCGCACCAGTCGGCTTACTCGCGACGCCGATGGCGGCGACAGTCTCGACTCGGTCGTTTGGACAGCCACAGGTGGGCTCGCGCGGATCCCGCGCTGACCGAGACTATGACGTCTGAGGAGCAGCTGATAAGGACAGATCCGATCATCGCCGCACGGGGCAGTCACGGCCGATTGACACTCAGCTGTGGGCCTCTGGCCAATGAGGGTCACCGCGCAAACTTGCGCTGCCGCGGTAGGCGGCTCGATCTCTCGAGTTGGTGCAGACTGGACGCTAGGCGGTAGGTTGGTGGCTTGCGACCTGGAGCCGCCTAGGGAAGATCGTGGAGAATGGGCGGCTAGGAGGTCTTGATGGCACTGGAAGGCGTGCGCGACGAAGAGGAGACACTCAATACTTGGGACGACGTGAAGTACTTCGCAAGGGGCAAGGACCTGTCGGTGCGCCTCTGGCCTTGCACGCCTCGCATGTGTGTCTCCGAGGACAAGTTCATCCAGACGGAGGACCGGGAGCGGGTCTATGTGAGTGACCGAGGCTGGTCCAAGCTCTGCAGCGTTCTTGGTTGCGACTACCGGACGATCAAGCGAATCGGATCGCCCGGCCTTGCCACAAAGGTCCTCAACGACGCTTGGAACCAAGATCGAGAGAGGATGTCGTCCCACCGGATCGTGGTCGATGGATGGACGGTTGTTGGCGTCGTTGGGAGTCGCTACCAACCGTACGGGCACGGTCGCTTGGTGGAAGGCATTGAACAGATCGTATTGGGAAGGCGGGACAACGGCTGGTCAGGTGTTGGAACTGGGTGGAGGGAGATTCAGCAACGGAAGAAGCCAATCGGACGATCGGTCGGGACTGAGCTTCGGATCGTGCTGCCGCGTAAGAAGCATCAGCACTCAACCGATGTCCAAGGCCCCGGCGGAAAAGCAAAGGATGTGAGCTGGGTTGGAATCGAGGCGCGGAACGGACTTGGCGGGGAGTGCGCAGTCTCCTTCCGCACTACGATCTTCCGGTTGATTTGCGCAAACGGATTGGTACGCCCTGCGGCAGACTACAGCCGACGAGTCACCCACACGGGTGACCAGAGCAAGCTACACGACAGGGTCAGAGAGCTCTTGGGAGTAGCAGACAAGGATGTCATTGCTGGTGTGAAGTGGCTTGACAGTCTAGGCAACCGCGAGTTTGACGCACGAGCAATCGCAGCCGACCGAGAGAGTGTAGCTCTCCTAAAGAGGGTCCTGCAAGATATAGAACTTGGACCGACTTGGATTCGACGCCTGGCCACAGCCAATGAAGAAGATCGAGCGGAGACGCTTCGCTGGATGGCCAACGGATTGGCTGGCAGTCGGTCGGGGGAGGTTTGGCGTTCGGGCTATCGAGAGAACCAGACGTTGTGGGACTTTGTGAACATATTCACCGAGGCCGCGCAGCACAGTGGTTCGCTGCAGAAGCAACTGCGAATCGAAGAACGGGCCGGACGTCTGGCAGATCGGCTCCTGAAGCTTCGCCCTTCGTCCGAACGCCACGCGCCTTAGCGGCAGTTCCAGCCATCAATGCTGGGCTTGGAGAGGCTCTCAAGCGCCGTTTGAGTATTGGTTTCGCCCATTTTCCGACCGTCTACGCTTGGTCACGAGTCGGGACAGGCAACTCATTGCCCGAGTCTTAGGGATTGGGAGCCAGCGGTCGCGCGATTGCGTCATGGGAACTGCGTGAGCGGGCCGGTCACATCGGGGCGCGACGGTCGTGCCTATCCGGTTCCGCTCAGCGCCTGACCCTAGATGGCGACGTCTGGCGTGTCCTCTGGGTGTGCAATCCTGATTTGTAGGCAGGGCTCCTGACGAGAGCAGCCACCGCCCACTTCACACCTCAGGTCCAATCGCCGTGTTCGAGGTTCTCTCCTTCCTAGGTTTCATGGTCCTGATACTGGTCAGCGGCGTGTTCGCGACCAACATATACTGCCGTATGGCGTACAACTGGTGCTCCGAGTGCGGCGCGATGAATGCCAAACGCCGGGACCAGTGCCGAAAGTGCTCGGCTTTGATGACGCCACCGGCAGGGAAGGGGTGATCTTCAGGACAGGCCTGCAATCCCTACTAGAATGGTAGGGATTCGCCGTGGACGTCTCGGTAAAGGGTGAGTATGCCCTCCGCGCCGTGTTCGAGCTGAGCCGCCGCGGCCAGCCCGAGCCCGTCAAGATCGCAAAGATTGCGGAGAGCCAGCAAATCCCGCCTAAGTTCCTTGAACTGATATTGGCGCAACTCAAACAGGGCGGTTTCTTGGGTTCTCGCCGTGGGGTCGAGGGGGGATACTTCCTGGCGCGACGACCGGACGAGATCACGGTCGGTGACATCCTTCGTCAGGTCGACGGCTCATTCCAGCCGTCGAAGCGGCCGTTTGCCAACGAGGCGGAAGATTCTCCGTTTCCGGAAATGTGGGACCGAGTCGAGCGGGCCCTCTCGAGCGTGATCGATCGCACGACCTTCGCGGAACTGGTCGAGCGCTGGCGGCAGAAGCGTTCCCAGGCCGTGCGCAACTGGCAAATCTGATATGGCCCGCATCTTTCCTGACAACTCCCAGTCGATCGGCGGTACGCCGCTGGTGAGCCTATCGAGGCTGGCATCGGGCACTAAGGCGACCGTGCTCGGAAAAGTCGAGGGGCGTAATCCGGCCTATTCGGTGAAGTGCCGAATCGGCGCATCCATGATCTGGGACGCTGAGCGGAGCGGAAGGCTGCAGTCGGGCATGGAACTCGTCGAGGCCACGAGCGGCAATACGGGTATTGCATTGGCATTCGTGGCCGCCGCCAGAGGATACAAGCTGCGGATTGCCATGCCCTCCAACTACAGCGCCGAGCGCAGACGCGTCTTGAACCTGCTCGGCGCCAGCCTTGAGCTCACGCCCGAGAATGAGGGAATGTACGGCGCGGTTCAGCACGCGCGCGAACTGGTGCGGACCAATCCGGGTCGCTACCTGATGCTGGAACAGTTTCAGAATCCGGCAAACCCGCGCATCCACTACGAGACAACTGGCCCGGAGATCTGGGACGACACCGACGGCCAAGTCGATGCATTGGTCGCCGGAGTCGGCACTGGTGGCACCATCAGCGGCATATCCCGCTACTTCAAGCGGAAGCGCGGTCGGGACATCGTCAGCGTTGGGGTGGAACCGGAATGCAGCCCGGTGATTCGGCAGTATTTGGCCGGAGAGCCGTTAACGCCTGGTATCACAGCGATTCAAGGAATCGGGGCGGGCTTCATCCCGGATACGTTGGACCTCGAGATGGTTGACCGGATAGAGAGCGTGTCTGACGACGAGGCCGTTGAATACGCCCGGCGGCTTGCCCAGAAAGAGGGCCTGCTGAGCGGAATCTCGTGTGGTGCGGCCGCCGCGGTCGCGTGCCGACTGGCTCGGGAACGTGAGTTCGAGGGCAAGACCATAGTGGTGATCCTCCCTGATGGTGGCGAACGCTATCTGAGCAGCCCTCTTTTTAGCGGATTGGCCTGAGGGTCGGTTCAGTCGTGAGTCTGGTTCAGATCCAGGCTCATCCCACCAGACAGCGCCCAAAGCGTCTGCCTCCTTGGTTGAGAAAGCCGACGAGGGACTACAGCGCCGTCCATGACCTGAAAGTCCAGCTTCGGAATCGCGGCTTGCATACCGTCTGCGAGTCCGCTCGCTGCCCGAACATGCACGAGTGCTTCGCCCGTGGGACGGCCACATTCATGATCCTCGGCAATACTTGCACGCGGACTTGCGGCTTCTGTTCCGTTCCACAGGGGACTCCCGGGCCACTCGCGACGGACGAGCCGCAGCACGTCGCCCGGATGGCGCGCAGGATGGGCCTTCGCCATGTCGTTATCACCAGCGTCAACCGGGATGAGCTCCCGGACGGAGGTTCCACGCACTTCGCCGCCACTGTCTCGGCCGTGAGGCAGGTGCTTCCGGAGGCCTTGGTGGAAGTCTTGGTGCCCGATTTCTTGGGCGACATGGAAGCGGTCGCGCGCGTTCTGGACGCTGGCTGCGCAGTCTTCAACCACAACATGGAGACTGTGGCCCGGCTGTACCGCCGAGTGCGCCCTCAAGCAGAGTACAAGCGGTCTTTAGATGTCCTCGATTTCGCGCGGCGGCACTCTCCGCGTGTGCTAACGAAATCGGGAGTCATGGTAGGACTGGGAGAGTCGCTTGACGAGGTTCGGGAGCTCTTGCAGGATCTGCGATCCTCCGGCACGGCCGTCGCCACGATAGGCCAATACCTCCAGCCCCGTCGGAGACGGCTTCCGGTAGAGCGCTACCTGTACCCCGAGGAGTTTGATGAGCTGCGGGACTATGGGCTGTCGATTGGCTTTCGGGCTGTATTCAGCGGTCCGTTCGTGCGCAGTTCGTACATGGCCGACGATTTCGGAACTATGGCTGCGCTCAGGGGATGAACTGGCCTAGCAAGAACGTCGAGTCGGGGGCCTTCGCCTTGGGAGGGGCGATCCTCTCGGGCGTCCTCCAGGTCTTGGTGTTCCCGCGATGGTCGCTCGCTTGGCTCGCGCCATTCTGCTTGGTCCCGCTGCTCCTTGCGGTCAAGGAACAGCGAGCACGAGACCGCTGGCTGCTTGGGTGGCTGGCAGGGTCCGTCTTTTTCGGCGGGACCTGCTATTGGATCTACCCGGTCATGAGGGACTATGCCAGCATCTCTCCACCGATCGCCGCCTTTCTGTTCGTGTTGTTCTTCTTGGTGAAGGGTGTCCAGTGTGGGGCGTTCGCTCTGCTTGGTGCGCCTCTTCTCCAAAGGGCATGGGCCGTTCCAGGCCTTGCAACACTCTGGGTTGCGCTGGAGGGCAGCCACCAGTACGTGTTCTTCACTTGGACACTGCTCGGCAACGCCGCTGTCGAACTCCCCTTGAGCCATATAGCTAGGCTC
This sequence comes from Bryobacterales bacterium, assembly GCA_028819235.1. Classification (GTDB taxonomy): domain Bacteria; phylum Acidobacteriota; class Terriglobia; order Bryobacterales; family UBA6623; genus VXMF01. The sequence continues at coordinate 9,952 of JAPPMC010000003.1, read as the reverse complement.
GCGCCGTGGACAGGTGTCTATGGCCCGTCGTTGGTCTTCGCGCTGGCGAATGCCTCTGTGGCAGTGGCCATCGTTCGCAAGTCACCGAAGCCACTCATTGCGCTGGTCCCTCTCCTAGGACTGCTGGCAGTTCCGCCACTCCCATCCGACGGCGAAACGGAGCACACGGCTCGGCTAGTCCAGCCGAACGTCCATCCCGACATCGTTCGGGCTGGCTGGATCCAAGAACATGGTACGAACCATCTCTCGAAGATGTTGCAGATCTCAAGGGCCCCGACTGGAGATCGCCGCCCTTTGCTGTTAGTGTGGCCGGAATACCCGGTCAGCGCCTACTTCTTTGACGATGCGGCCGCTCGCGCGTATTTCGAGCGGGTAGCCATGGAGTCCGGTTCGGCCTTCATCTTCAACACGATTTCGTTCGAGGATGGAGACCGGTCTCGGCCTCGCAACTCGTCCGTCACGCTGGGGCGCGATGGACGCCTGCTGGCCGACTACTCCAAAGTGCACTTGGTGCCTTTCGGTGAGTTTGTTCCTTGGCCATTCCACTACTTCGTCACGAAGATCACGCTTCAAGCAGGAATGTTCCGGCCAGGAGAAGCTATCTCTACCGCCTTGATTGACGGACACGGCGTCGGCACGTTCATCTGCTACGAATCCGTATTTGGGGGGTTTGTCCGGGAGTTCACCGCCGCTGGGGCGCAGCTGTTGGTAAACATCTCCAATGACAGCTGGTACGGACGTAGCGCCGCACGCGAGCAGCATCTGCTCATTGCCCAGATGCGCGCCATCGAGAATGACCGGTGGATCCTGCGCGCCACCAACGACGGAATCACGGCCGCAATCAGTCCGGCCGGAAGGGTGGTGAGTCGGTTGCCCTCGTATGTTCAGGACTACATGGATGTGCCCTTCGGTTTTCGGTCGACAACGACCGCCTTCGTGCGGCACGGCGAGTGGCTGTGGTGGCTGTGCCTGCTTGCCGCAGGAGTTTGTGTCACATATCGCCGCGCGGTCGGCCACCGAGCGTCGATACGGCCAAGAGGCAAGGGTCGGCTGAGGCAGGTTTGGCGGTCTCGATGAGCAACAGTCGCCGCTAAGTCAAGAATCCCGGGTTCAGTAAGTGTTGGATGGGGTTGCAGCACGAGCACGGTGCGACCGTGGACAGGACAGTGGATTAGAGAACGGATCCAGTCATGCCTGCGTGTTATGAACTCGCAAGATTGGTCCGACGTAGAGTACGACCAAGCTGCAATGGATCACATTGAAGCCGAAGTGCGGCGCATCGACGGCGAGCTTTTCGTTGTGCCGGTGTTCCGTGATCAGGTTGAATCTGGAACGCCACGCACTACCGACACATCCGACCGGGGCTTCCGAACTGCGCTACGCCGTTGGTATCCGAGGGGGCGGTCGGCGATTCCGGCGAAGTCGGAACTGAGCCCGGCTGCCTTCCATACGCACTCCTAGGTCCTGCAGGCGGAAACCCTAGCTTCGCGTCCCGACCTTCGTTCGTGGGCTCGGGACTCTCAGATGGGGTGGGTAGTTCCGTGGTTTGACCCAGAACAGTCGTGGCACGGCCCTGATGGAGCCGAATTCTGTAGTCCAGTGGACTTTCTCCACTGAGAGTCGCTGCGAGCGCTACCTAGTCATCGAATTCAAGGGCATGATGGCGGGCCAGCCCAGCGAGGTCGCCAAACAGAGAGGCTTGTATCGAATGCTAGGCATTCAGATAGCGTTCTGGAGCAACGCACGGCCCGGCGGCCCACGTTAGTGCTCCGGCGGCGATAATCCGACCCGCCAGTGTCAGCATCTGCATTCGCTGAATTCTGTATAGCCCGACCGACGGGTAAGGAGGGACACTTTCACCTATTGATCGCTGATTCATCCTGACTTGTCAATTGTTCGATATTCCCTCCCACTTTTTTCGGTATCAAGCGGTGGTCAACTGCAAGATCAAGCCTGCCGGACGATTGACGACGTTCGCTGTGACCGGTCACAGCGGCTCTCCCGCGCACATCGGATAGACCGATCGGCTCGGAGCGAATGATTCGCGCTCTAGACCGCTCATTTCGTTATCCTCATAGGCGAAATGAGGCCTTCGTTTGCCGCTGTTGCCCCACTACTCGCGCTGTGGTCGATCGGCTGCTCGACTCTGCCAGAGACCGCAACGTCAGCCGGTCCACTCAACATCCTGCTAATTACTTCCGACGACCTGGGACTGCAACTAGGTTGCTATGGCGAGACTCGCATCGAAACGCCGCATCTCGACGGCTTGGCGTCCGAGGGCGTTCGCTTCGAGACGGCGTACGTCGCCCAGGCCTCTTGCAGCCCATCGCGCAGCGCCATGTTTACCGGTCTCTATGTCCATGCGACGGGCCAGTATGGATTGGCGAATCGCGGCTTCCAGATGCATCGCGAGATGTTCGACCGTACGCTGCCGAATTTGCTCAAGCACCAGGGGTACCGCACCGGAATCATCGGCAAGCTGCACGTCAAACCAGAGCAGACGTTTGAATTCGACATGCGCGAGACGAACTACAACGAAGCTCGCAGAGTGGGCTTGGTCGCTGAGCGGGCAAGCCGGTTCTTCGCCGATCCGGCAGGTAGCCCGTTCTTCCTGATGGTCAACTACACTGACCCGCATGTCGGGCGCCGCGCGGACGGCAGCCGCTATTTCCCGCCGCAAGTCGACGGCTTCCCGGAGAATCCGGTCGAGCCGAGCGAGAAGACGCTACTCAGATTCCAGCGCATCGACACGCCCGAACAGCGGCAGCGAACGGCCGACTACTTGAGCGCGGTCAGACGTCTGGACGACGGCGTCGGGCTGCTGCTGGCGGCGCTTGGACGAGCCGGGCGCAGCGAGGACACGCTCGTCGTGTTCGTCTCCGATCATGGCCCGCCTTTTGCGAGGGGGAAGACGACGGCCTACGAGGCAGGCCTGCGCATCCCGTATATTGTCCGCTGGCCCGGTCTCGACTTTCGCGGCGACAGCCCCGCCATGGTCTCCACGGTCGACTTGGTTCCGACCATCCTCGAAGCCGCGCAAGCGCCGATCCCCGATGATCTCCACGGCCGTTCGCTCCGGCCGCTGCTCGGCGGCGACCCGGGCGTGGAGTGGCGCCGGCATTTGGTCGGCGAGTTCCACTACCATGGCGTGGAGCCCTTCTATCCCCGCCGGGCGATCCGAGACGAGCGGTTTCAACTGATTCACAATCTGCGAGCGGGGCAGGCCAAGCCCTCCAGCGGTATCGACGGCGACCCAGCGTACTCTCTCTCCCAGGAGGGTCGGTTTGTCGGGACCGACGTACGGCGCGCGTTCGATACTTTCGCGGATCCTCCCGAGTACGAGCTATATGATCTCGCGGCAGATCCGGAGCAGTTCCACAATCTCGCAGGGGAGACCCGTCTGGCCGAAGAGCAGCGGCGGTTGACAGTCGCGCTGCAGGCTTGGCAGGCCGAAACCGATGATCCGTTCCGCGATCCTGAGTTCGTTCAACATGTTCTCGAGACCGCAGGTCCGGCGGCGGACGCCCGGATGCGCTAAGGCAACCGTTGGTCCGATTCTCCTAATTTCCCGTTCAGGGCTCTTGCCGCCCAAACAGCTTGGGCGATTGTCACGGAGGCTGGCCCTACATGACTAGCCGAGAATCGTTTCTGCTCGGCAAGCCGAAACGGTTAAGAGCGCCCGGCAGCTAACGCAATTAGCCTAGGCGAAATTGGCCGATGCGCCATCCAGGGAAGAATCGGGTCAATGATCGTGGTCGGCACCAGCAAACACCCACCAAGGCCTCACGAAGCCGCCGCAAGCTGACGACTCATCAAGCACGCTGTCGAGCGCGTTGCCAGCGTACGGGGGCATTGCCGACGTGGTCTACTGGTGGCCCGCCGATGCCTTGCGGGACGCCACCTCGACAGTAGTCTTCATCGGTGACACCTTGCCGCCGAACCGCCTTCCCAACCCGGCGAAAAAATTGGCCCATCCGGCCGAAATGATGAGTCGCGGCTGCGGCATCGTCTGCGCGCACTACGCTACCGGCCTGCTTGGTGATGCTGTCGCTCCCGACGGGGACCAAGTGCTGGCGGCGCTTTCGGTCCAATCCGAGTGAACAGGGTTGCGGACCAAATCGCCTAAACTTCTGCCAAGCCGCAGTTCCATCAGTGGGACGGGGCCTAGCTGCCCGTAGCCGGGGCCGGAATTGGCGCCCCGCGCCCCTTGATGAGACCCACGACGCGAGCCAGCCTCCTATCGATATCTGCCAATTGCCGGGTCATCTCGCGGTGACCGCTTAGGATCAGGCCGGCCAGTCCTGCGATGAGAGCCGCCAAGGCTACACCTACGCTCAGAATTCCGATCAGCTCCGCGCTCATTGCCCTCAGCCTAGCCGATTCCGCGCGGACAATCCGCACTGGTTCGTGGGGGTTCCACCCACTCAGGCTCCGAAGTTAGAATCTGCGCGGTGGTCTACTGCCAGTTTTTGGCCAGTAGGTGCCGGGAAACGCGACCTCGCGGAGTCCTACCGATGCTGGGTGTCCTAGCACTGCAGGGCTCACCACCCGAGCCGCTCTGGTATCGCACGGTCGCGCTAGCGCTAGCGGGTAGCCGTAAACTGCGCCTGAACAGCAGTCGTCCCTCGCTGGTCTCGGCAGCCATCTGCCTGCCTCGAAATCATATGCCGCATGGTCGCGGGTGTGAGCCCGTAGTAGCCTTCCCACATGACCCGGTTCCCCGGTGCCGGCTCTTGCTTGAGTGCCCGGTAGCCTCCTAAGTGGGTCACCAGCGCCACGGCCGAACCCAGATACTTCTGCCCCGGCCTGCCTTGCTGTTCGGCGTGAGCCCCAAGGAATTGCAGTTCCTCTGCTGCGAACAGCACCTCGGCTGCGCACAGCGGCACTTCCCTGCGACGAACAGTTCCTCTACATGGCTTTGTGCAGATCGCCGGACGTCGCAGCCTGTGCGGCCTGGAGATTGACTTGCGCGCTCAGAGCAGCAAGCTGGGAATCCGCGGCGGCATCACCCCCGCAACACGCTGCCCAATGCCAATGAAGCAGGCGATTGGCGGATCTGACAGGATTTCGCCCAAGCCCTGATCCGCATTGTCCGGCCCATGTACGACGGTGAGGTCTTGGGCTTGGCTCTCGAAGCTCCGGTCTAAGCGCTGCACTCCTCGACCATCGATCTCAGCCTGAGTCACCTCCTTGGGCCCGCTTCCGGTCCAACCTGGCCTCGCGCAACAACCCTCCGGGTCAGGCACGCGCCCTCCGCCCAGCCACGCAGAGGCCGGAAGAGCGAAAGCCTTCAAACTGGCGTGGCGCCGTGGTACACTTCGCGCGACGGACTCAATCGGCCGCCCAAGGCGATTCTCGCCAGTAGAACAGCCGTCGGAGGATCTCTCCAAGAATGGCCTCTTCCATCTTGGTCCGCCGTATTTCGAGGGCGGTCGTATCACTGGGCTCCTTGTTGGTCTCGTGTCTGGCCGGCGCCGGGGAGCCCGATTCCGGCGCCCGCGATCTTGAAGCGCTGAAGGCCGATGCCGAAGCGGTCTTCGCTGATCGCATCACGCCGTTCATCAAGGACTATTGCCTGCCCTGCCACCAGAACAAGCGACCCACGCAGGCGGGGGTCAATTTTTCCCCGGCGCTCAAGGCTCCTGGTCACGCCGCTTTCAACGATCAGTGGAAGAGAGCAGTCGCCAGGGTAAGGGCGCATGACATGCCGCCGAAAGGCGCGCCCCAGCCGACCGAGGCGGAGCGGCGGATGTTTCGCGAGTGGCTTCCCAAGCTCAAGTACCTCAGCGAGAAGGATCCGGGACGTTTCGTCATCCGGCGATTGACGAAGACCGAGTACGGCAACACCCTCCAGGACCTGTTCGGCGTCGAGCCGTCGATTGCCGATGGGCTGCCGGTCGAAGTCAGCGGCGAGGGGTATCTAAACTCGCTCTCGCCCCTCCAGGTTGAGCAGTATATGGCGATCGCCGATCGGGTGTTGGATCGGATTTTGGCGCCGGAAGACGCCCCGCCGACCGAAGTCCAAATGCGGATGTTCGGCGACCCCGGCGGGCCGGCGACGCGTGCCCGAGAAGCGGCGCGAGGCGCCGCCCGATCTCTTGCGCGGAAGGCCTATCGTCGTCCGCCGACTGAGGCGGAGCTAGATGTCCTGGTGGCGGCGTTCGACTTGGGAAGGGAAAACGACCTCGATTATCAGCAGTCGTTGCGGTTGATGCTCAAGGCGATCCTAGTTTCTCCTCAGTTCCTCTTCATCACCCCGGCTGGAGAAGTTGAGTCGGAGACGGGGATCGTGCCGCTGGACGACTATCAACTCGCCTCACGTTTGTCTTATCTGCTATGGGCCACGATGCCCGACGACGAACTGATGGCGCTGGCTGACAGCGGAACGCTGCATGAGGCGGCCGTTCTCGAGGCGCAGGTAAAACGGTTGCTGCAGGATCCTCGCTCGCATGCCCTGTTTGACGGATTCGGCGCCCAGTGGCTCGGCGTCGGCGGCTTGGAGAGTCAGGTATTCGATCCTGAAATGTTTCCGCAGATGACCGCGGAGATGCGCAAGGCGATGTACGACGAAGCCCGCCTGTTCTTCGAGAGCATCATGCGTGAGAACAAGAGTGTCATTCGTTTCGTCGACGGCGACTACACGTATCTCAATGGGACTCTGGCCTCGATCTACGGTCTGGCAGAAACGGTCAGTGGACCCGAAATGCGGAGGGTCCATCTGAGCGACCGCAATCGCGGTGGGGTTCTGGGCATGCCAGGCGTGCTGGCTGCAACGTCCTTCCCTAACCGCAGCAGCGCGGTCAAGCGCGGCGTGTGGGTGCTGGAACAAGTTCTTGGGGAGCATGTGCCCACCGCCCCTCCCGACGTTCCGGCCCTGGAAGAACAGGACCAGGGAACGGCGGGGAACCTGACCCTGCGTGAGCGCACGGAACTGCACCGGACGAATCCCGTTTGCGCCAACTGTCATCAAATGCTCGACCCGATCGGGTTCGGGCTGGAGAACTTCGATGCTATCGGCCGATGGCGCGACCAGGACGATAACGGCGAGGCGATTGATGCGGTGGGCGAGCTTCCGGGGGGAGTACGTTTCTCAGGTCCGGAAGATCTGAAAATTATCATCGCCGGACGAACTGACGATCTTGCCCGAAACTTGGTGGAGAAGCTACTCGCCTACGCCTTGGGCCGACGGTTGGAAGGCTACGATGAGATCGTGGTGGACGATCTGATGCAGGATATCGCCGCCGACGGATACCGCATGCAGACGCTGATCAACACGGTCGTCAACAGTTATCCCTTCACGCATCGTCGAATCGAAGAAGAGAGGAGATCCAATGAGAACAAGCGCGCTGATTGACCGTCGAGCCTGCCTGAAGGGCTTGGGCGTCTCACTCGCCCTACCGCTCATGGAGTCCATGGGATGGGCCGACACCGCGAAGGGTCAGGCCTACAGACCACCGGTCCGTCTCGGTTTCATGTACATGCCTCATGGCGTGATCATGGATCAATTCTGGCCCGAGGATGCCGAGAGCTTTCTTGCGTCACCGCCGCCGGCGCTCGCATCGTTGCGTCCAGTACTCGACCAATGTCTGGTGGTGAAGGGGATTTCCGGCGTGCCCATCGCTCCCTTCAACGGGGCACCGCACGCGTTGGAGCTATCCACGTGGCTCACGGCGACATTGCCGGCCGCCGACAAGCGGGCGGAGATCAGCATTGCGATCTCCGCAGATCAGATTGCCGCCAACCACGTGGGAGCCTTCACCCCGCTGCCGTCGTTGGAACTGGCCACGATGCCCCAGAACTGGAAGGAAAACCAGGAGGGCCTGAACGAAGGATACTATTCGCACTGCAGCTATCGGTCACCGACTCAGGTGGTCCCTGCCGAGATCAATCCGCGGAACGTGTTCAATCGCCTGTTCGGGAAGCAGGAACAGAATGGTGCCGGGACCCAGTCGGCGCGAGTGAACGCGCTGGATCGAAGCCTGTTGGATATTGTGCTGGGCGGCGCGAGGGACTTGCGGCGGACGCTGCCCAGATCCGACCAGCGGAAACTGGATGAATACTTGGACAGCGTTCGCTCCGTGGAACGACGCATTGCCGCCATCGAGTATCGGCAGAAGGAGGCGGCGCTCGAGAAGGCCGGCGTCCGCGCGAGCAAGCGTCCCGATACCGATTCCCCGCCGATCGAGATCAAGATCCCGGAAGGGGACAAGCGGAGCGAGTACATGCAGGTGATGTGCGACCTGAACGTGCTGGCATTCCAGACCGACACGACTCGGGTCTCAACCTACATTGGCTCAAGACCGAACGGCGCCTCCTACCCGGAGCTTGGGTTTAGCGATCAGCATCACTCGCAAACCCATCACATGAACGATCCGGAGAAGGTCGGCAAGGTCGCCAAGATCACGGAATTCAACATCGCGCAGTTCGCCTACATGGTGAAGAAGATGCACAGCCTCCGCGAGGCCGACGGCACGTTGCTCGATAACTGCATCATGATGTGGGGGTCCGGCCTTGAGGACGGGAATGAGCATACGCGGGAGAATCTTCCCTTCGTTCTCGCTGGTAGAGGAGGCGGTTCCATCAACACGGGACGTTTCCTGCCGGATACCCAGGGAAACCAGGGAGATCTGCTGACCACGCTACTCGCGTGCGCCGGCGTTCCGATCGACCGCCCGGTTGGGATCGCGACGAAGCAGATCGAGGAGATCAAAGCCTAGACGCTCCACGGAGGTTGGATGTCGCTGATCCGACTTGAAACTGGGCCAGCGAGAGGCGACAGGGGGGCCTGCTTGACACTTAGCCGAAGGCAGTTCTTCCGTTGCACAGTTGCTTGTGGGGCAAGCGCGGCAGTCAAGGTCACAGCCACAACACAGTCGGAACCTGCGGGCTTCTTCACGCTCGGCCAACGCGACGGCCACTGGTGGTTGATCACGCCCGACGGCGAGCCCTTCTTCACCATCGGGTTGAACCACATCGATCCGGCGACCCTGCGCTACCCGGAGAACATCCGGATCTGGCGGGAGAAGTACGGCGGCAGCACGCTGCGCTGGATCAAAGAGTCCGTCGCGCCGAATCTGAAGCGCTGGGGCTTCAATTCCGTCGGCTGGGTGCAGGAGGTTTCAGTTCGGAACTGGGCGCACTCGCGCTCGTTCACCCTCGATGAGTACAGGGCTCTGGACATGCCGTACTGTCACCTGTTGCCGTTCATCGAATCCCACCAGTGGGAGCAGCATACGCGGCACTTCGACTTCGGAAGCTCTGGCTGGGAGGAGTGGTGCGACTACGTTGCTCGGGCGCACTGCGCGGAGCTGAGCGAGGAGCGCAATCTGATCGGCTACTTCTACAGTGACTGCCCGACCTGGATTCACGAACGGCCCCGGAACGAGTGGCGCGGCCCGATTTTCGATCCGCAGCGACTGAAGACCGAAGCGGGGAGGAAGGAGCTGACGGCGCTGGCGCGTCAGTATTACGAGACGACTCATGACGCTATCCGTCGGTACGACCAGCATCATCTGATTCTTGGAGACCGGTACGAGGCAAACCAGCCGATCGCTGACGAGGTCGTCGATGCGGCTTTGCCGTACGTCGATGTGTTGTCATTCCAGGATTTCCGCCATCCGCTTACTCATCTGCCGGAGTGGCACAAGGAGACCGGCAAGCCCGTACTGCTGGCCGACGCAGCGAAGATGAAGTGGAACACCGAGCCGGGGGAGTTCACGCAAAACGAAGGCGGGTGGTACGCGGAGATTCTTGCCGGGTTGTACGAGCATCCAGGTTGCATCGGTTTCCATCTTTGTGGCGCCTACCAGCGCAACCGGTCCCGCCGCTATGGTCTGCTGGACGAGCAGGAAAACCCTGACGCTGAGAACGTGGCTCTGATCCGAACCGCGAACGAGAAGCTAGTGCTCGCGCCAAAACCCCTGCCACGACGGGCCCGGCGGCCCACTGGTAG
>JAPPMC010000228.1 GCA_028819235.1 Bryobacterales bacterium | reverse complement strand
GATGCCACACGAGGGGTGCCGTTGTCAAGTCCCGGTTATGGGGCATGGGCAGGGCTCAGGTGGTCGACCGCGACAGCCGCATGCAAGGAATCCAAGGCCCCGGAGCGGTCTTCGGTCGCATAGCACCTTCGAGCAACGCCGGGAAGCCGGGAGGCGAGTGGCAGGCGTACGATCTCACACTGGTCGACCGTCATCTGACGGTCGTCCTGAATGGTGTGAAGGTCATCGACAACGAGCCGATCATCGGCCCGACAGCTGGAGCAATCTACACCAATCCCTCTGCCCCCGGGCCGATCTACTTACAGGGGGACCATACCGCCGTCAAGTACAGGAATATCTATCTCGCCCCTGTCTTGGGAGGGCCTTGAGATTGGGAGAAGCAACCAGCAGGTGGCACTTCCGTGCTGGGGTCTCATCGCAAGAACGCCCGCCCGCCGTCAGTCCTTCCTATTGGCTGTCCGCCTTCCGAGCCGTAGGTTGTCCGGGAGTGGCTGGCCACTAGATCGTCAATCTCGGGTATCGGACGCCGCCCAAACGTCGGCCGAGCGTAGGCTGCGCTCAATCGCCGGACAGTTCCTTGGCACTCGACATGCTGCCCCCGTATCCACCACGGAACTGCGATGCGGGCGCTACGTGCAGGCGCGTCTGGCCGCCAATTGAGGAGGACTTGACGGCAGAGCATCGCCACGGTCCCAGCCTTTTGCGATGCAATCGACCGACGGTCTGAGCACTCCCGCCGGCCGGGTGAGTAGAGGCCCCGCGGCGGCAAGCGGGGTCACCAGCCTTCCAGCGCAAGTCGTGGCTGAACAGAGTGAAGTGAGAACTTCCGTCCAGCCACAGCTGAATTCCTGCGTGCTGCACGGGAGCCGGATTCCAGACAAGACCGGTGGCCGCTTCCTGGTCTGGGGCGAAGAAGCGCGGCGTCTAAGGCCCTCAGGTGGCCGGCATCACCCGTTTGGTCTCGGGCCGGAGGCCCTATTGCCGACGGTCCGAGGAGCTTGGATCGCTCGGGGCCGGGCAGCGAACCCCGAATTCCGGTAAGCCGAGGCTTGGATCACGCTGCCCGGGACGGAAGAACAACCGGCCCCTTCTCTCGAACTCCAGGCGGACTTGGATGAAGGGGTTCTCCCGCCTGACTCTTGGGGCTGCTGGCGCGTGTGGGCACTGCCGTTTGACGACCCTCCGGGAATGCTGGGACACGTCACTTCAAGGGACCGGAGCAAGGGGCCGATCATCCACATCGGCCACGACCTCAAGTTCTGGACCCAACTGGCGAAGGCCTTGCAGCAGGCCGTCCGATGCCACGAGTTCCTGCCCTCGATTCACGCCACCAGCGTTGAGACGCTGATCGGGAAGGGAAGGCGTCGTAGAAGGCCGCACGTTGATCTTGCCGGTGGCTGGGAACTGGCCACATCCGCCAGAGAGCGCATCTCCGCAACGTTCGTGCGGGCCATGCCGGGAGCATGCCGCGCCCTGAGCACAGAGCCTCCCCACATGACTGACGGCCAGCCCGCATTGCCGACTCCCCACACGCTTGTGGAGCACTTCTTGGAAGTCCAATTGCAGGCGATTGTCGGGCGCGCAGCGCTGACCGTCAAGGTGCGCGAAAAATTCCAGAAGACGCTTCCTGGACATGCCCTTCCGAGGGACGCGAGAAGAGAGCTGGGTCTGGGACACATCGGGGAGAGGACCTGGGAAAAGTGGTGGAATCGGCTTCAGGGCATCCAGCGGTCGGCTGCCAAAGCCGACGAGCAGGTCTGCTTCCGGCTCGCCGACGCCCCACCCGATTCGCCCGACGAGTGGCGCTTGGAGTGGTTGCTCTCCTCGCACCGCGATCCGTCCCTAGTCGTGCCGCTGGCAGAATTCTGGTCGTGGGACACAGCTAGCCGAACGAGGCGAAGCGTGCGCGAGGTGCTGTTGCAGCTGGGACAGGCCGCGCGGCTATACGGCGAGCTTTGCAAGGGCATGAACACTGACGTGCCCTCCGAGCTTGTGCTGAGCCGGGACGAGGCCCTCGATTTTCTGAGGTTCCGTGCGCCGATCCTTCAGGGGGCGGGTTTCCGCGTAATCGTGCCCAGCTGGTGGACCTCCGAGGGGCAGCGCCGGTTGCGGGCCCGGCTCACTGCCCAGAGCTCGGTGAGCAAGGGGGCCGGGACCGACGCCAGTGGACACCTCGGCCTAGACACCCTGCTCGACTTCAGGGCCGAAGTAAGGAGCCGCGTAGGCCATCGCTCGCGAGGTGGGCCGTCAACGGTCGGTTTCCTGCCGTCTAAAGGAGCATTGACGTAGCAGAGCCGGCAGACCTGCGGTCTTTCTGGCGCGGCATTCCTCTCCCACGGGATGCCGGGATCGAGCGAGACGTCCAGCCGACATCGGCTCTCTAGGTCAGACGCGAAGGTGATTACCCAGCTTTCTGGGAACGCCACGATTCGTTCGTCGAGGCAATGGCAGCGTTCTATAAGAGGGTTGCCAAGAGCCTGCCCAAGGGCCCCACGGTCGGGGCGGCAACCTCGTATCGGCCTTGAGGCCAGGCGGCATTCCGGATGAGGCCTTGCGGGCAGCCCAAGCCGCTCGCCATCATCCGCGAGGATTGGGCGTCCGGATCGAGCCCTTCCGTCCGATCCCTAGGGCGCAGAGCCTTTGCGCCTTGGGTGAGGGCTGCGCGGCTCGTCGCTGCCTTAAAGGCACTGGCCTTCAGTGTTCCGAACTGGCCCCCTGGCTCCTCGACCGACGCGGCAGTTCCGGCCTGTTTGTGTCCCATCGGCCCTCGGCCATTGTCTGCACCTCGGGTCGGTCGCGAACTGGGATAAGGTCCATCTTCAGGGCTGCTAGCGCGACATCGCCGCGCAGCGTTGCCCATGTGGGGTCGGCGTACTGAAAGAAGCCGTCCCCGATTGGGCGGGTGGCCATCAGGTCTGCGTAGGCAGCGAAGTTCTGCCCCCAGGCAGGATCGTGGAGACTCCGCAGTGCCTCCGTGACGGCCTCCCCGCGTTGCTCCCTAATCATCGCGGAAAGAGCCGCGGTCGGCGATGCACCGGCCTCGGCAAGAATCGCGCTCATCGCGCCCAGATCCCATGGATGCCGAACCAAGTCGGGATAGCTGTACTTCCCGGGGAGCCGACTGACCGCGGCGCGCCACTTCCCCATGGCGATCTCAGTCGGACGAATGACAGGGTGGAGATCGCCCGCCAAGCCGCGCACAGGGTCCAGCGGCAGCCCGTTTGGCTTCTGCACAAGCTCGACCCTCAGGGATTCGAGCACCTTCTCGTGCGGAATCCTGCCATCGTAGGTAAAGGTGTGGCTTTCGAAGCGCCCGGCACGGCGGCGAAAGCGGCCTTTGCGGCTCGGTTTCAGGAACGGCAATGCCTCGACTACATGCTTCGCGAACGCCCTGCTGACCTCTCGGAAGGCGGCGATGCGCCGCTCCGGCGGCCCGTGCTCCAGTTCGTCCGTCAGGACCGCTCGTATGTCGATGTCCTCAGAGAAGCGGTTCAGTAGACGGTGGTAGACGGTCAGGCAGGTGGCGCCTTCGAGCGCCAAGGTCGCGTCCGGGTGGCGGAAGTCTTCCCAAGCCTGCAGCGCCTTCTTGACGATCAGATCCTTCTCGGCGCGCGCGTAGGAGTGGCAGCGGTCGTAGAGCGAGAAGTGGAGCTCGGTCTCCTGCCGCGAGGGCGGCTCGTGCATCGGCGTCATCCTGGCAGGCCTCGCCCTGTACAATTCCCCATCCGGAGACTCGAACACGGCCTTGACGCCATGTTTGACGATCAGGCGCCGGCAGGGGCGGTCGATGCGCCACACGCTGCCCCCGTGCTTGAAGTTCTGGTTGGTGACCTTCAGTGCCGGTAGTGCCTCGTAGCCCAGCTTCGGCAGGACCTCGGGAACAACATCGAACAGCTTCGACCGGCTTCGCGCATAGATTCCGTGCCCGATGCGCTGCAGGGTGCGGTCGTCGCAGCGCTTCCGCAGGGCTCGCTGCACGCCGGATGGGCTGCCGTCGACCTCGCGGGGAAGGACGGCGTGCCGATTGGGATCAGCCAGCAGCCGATCGAGGTCTTCCAGCGCAGTCAAACGGAATCCCTGCGGCATTGTGCCATGGCCTCAGCCTTTCATCACAGCACTGAGGCAGCAATGTGCGCTTGCGTAGGCTCGCGGGCATGGTGACCGTGGCGTGCTCGGTGGGGGTGGCGGACTCCGGGAACTAGTCGCCCTGTAGCGTTGCGGCGACGGTCGTGCTCAATACGATGTCGCCCTCATGCACTATTGGCCTGCGCCTCCGCATGCAGTAGTTGACGGAGCAAGGAAGTGGGCCTGTCTGCGTCAACAGCTGAGAGGTGAGCAACCCCCAACAGGAGGCGGCTTCGGTGTCCAGACATCGGGTAGGAACGTTGGTGTTCCCAGAGATTCGGCAGAGCAAGGCCGGATTCTCGCCGAGGACCGGTGGCCACGGCCGTCTCGGCTGCCGGCCTAGTGATTCTGTGTCCGGACCAGCTGTCAGGCCTCGGGCTTCGCGACCCGCCTGATCGCCGACCCGACTCCCGCCATGACAACGTCGGCTGCCGCTGCGCTACATCCGGCGCGTAGGTACAGTAAGGACACCTGTCGTGCGGACCGCGATCCATTACTCATCCGGGCCAACGGTCCGTCCGGCAGTCTGTCGTGCGTCGGCTGAGTCGGTGGCTTTTTGTGTGTGCCACCAGCGGGCGGTACGCCGGGGCAAAGCGACCGCAGCTGCCATGGCCTTGATTCCGTCGGTGGGCTATTAGGTCGCCTGGATGCCATGACTCCCAAGCGCTTCTTCAACACCGTTGGCCCGATCGATCCTGAGCGCCACTACTATGTTCCGCCCCTCTCACGAATCGACCTCGAACAGGTCGACTTACTCTTTGAGCAACGCAAGTACTTCGTCTTGCATGCACCGCGCCAAACCGGCAAGACTACTGTACTTCGCGCCTTGCAGCGCAGACTGAACCGCGCTGGCCGCTTCCGATGTGTCTACGCTAGTTGTCAGGAAGGCCAAGCATCGGCCGATGATACTGCCGCAACGATCCGCTGTGTTCTCGAGAATCTAGCCGAAGATGCTGAAGACACGCTGAGTGACACCTTCGTTTGGGAGAGATTGCCGGAACTGCTCGAGCGCGTGGGGCCTACCACAGTGCTCCGCCACGTGCTCAAACAGTGGGCAGCTGCGAATTCGAAGCCGATTGTGGTCCTGCTCGATGAGATCGACGCGCTCTTTGGGCGGCCACTAGTATCCGTTCTGACGCAGTTGCGGACCGGATATCTCAATCGCTCCGCAACCTACGCGTTCCCGCACAGCATCGTGCTGTGCGGGATGCGTCACGTCCAAGACTATGAAATGGCTCGACCGACTGGAGATCCGGGGCGCGAGGGCAGTCCGTTCAACATCGTGGCCAAATCCCTGCGCTTGGGCGACTTCACGGAGACTGAGATGCGCTGCCTGCTCGCCCAGCACACCGAGGCGACGGGTCAGCCCTTTAGCGAGGACGCGCTGCTGTACATATGGGACCAGACGCGCGGCCAGCCGTGGCTGGTGAACGCACTAGCCTACGAGGCTTGCTTCGAACAGAAGCACACCACGAAACGCGGCAGGCCGATCGAAGTGAGCGCGCTCAGGGATGCTCGCGAGAACCTAATCGTGCGGCGCGAATCCCACATCGCGCAGCTTGGACGCAGACTCGAGGATCCGCGCGTACGCCGTGTCGTCGAGCAGTTGCTGATCGGGGGTTCTCTTCGCGGGACGCAACGCGGCGACATCGAGTTTGCCCGGGATCTGGGAATCGTTGCGCCCTCTCCGCCTCCGGCCTTCGCCAATCCAATCTACGGAGAGGTAGTTCCGCGCGAACTGACAAGCGAGTTGCAAGAGGAGATCATGGCGAGCGCGCAGTCGTATGTCAGCGGGAGCGGGCGCCTGCTGATGTCGAGGCTCCTCGAAGACTTTCAGGACTTCTACCGCAGGAATGCCGAGCACTGGATCGAGCGCCATTCCTTTAGAGAGGCTGGCCCCCATCTGGTGCTGCACGCGTTCCTGCACAAGGTCGTGAACAGCGGGGGACGGATCGAGCGCGAGGCAGCTTTGGGGAGCGGGAGGGCTGACCTACTCGTGCTATGGCCGGGTGGAGCATCTGAGGTGGGCGGGGCCGACGAGCAGCGCATTCTAATCGAGTGCAAGCTGCGGCGCGGGAATCGAGACCGTTTGAAGCGTGAAGGAGCGGCCCAGGTTCGTCAATACATGGATCGCGCGGCCGCTGCCGAGGGGCACCTGCTGATCTTTGACCGGACCAAGGGCCTCAAGTGGGAAGACCGTGTCTTCCGAGAAGATCTTGCAGGCTTGCCGCCTGTAACGGCGTGGGGGATGTGACTCCAGTGCTTGGCTCTGTGCGACCTTGTCGGTCGCGGCTAGGGCTACTGTGTAGCTCCAGACTGCTCCGCGCAATAATTCGCTGGTCCCGATAAAGAACTCGGGAACAGGACCCGGTTGTATCGCCCTAACTGATCTATCCGGATCTCGTATCTGGTTGGCCTCCAGCCTCTTTACTGTGCACGTCAGGAGGTCATGCGCGGAGTGCGTGCCACGTCCCGTTCGGCCTCTATGCCCGCTGAACCATCTTGTCCTCCAGCGTGACGACCCGCGTCGGTCTCGTACTACCGCCCAGATCGGATATTTCTTCTCGCCCGAAGCTGTCGCCCGGTGCGCCCCGGAGTGGATGCGCCGGTCTAGGTTCTACAGTCTCCTCTCCAGGTTCTCTCCGTACTCCTCTCTAGTTCGCCCTGCCCGCTCCCCGAGCCGTCTCCCGCTTGAGTGCCTGAGTGGCTTCCCTCAGCGTGTCCCGATTGACATCGTGCAAAAGCGCAGTGAACTCCGCCGGTCCGCGGGCTCCAGCAGCCTAGGGTGGGCACTGCCTGAGCACTCGCTGCAGGAGTGCAGTTCGAACGGCACGCGCGCGGAGCGCAGATTAAGAATTCAGCTCGTTCGCGGCTCTGCGGAAGTGCCCTGTCAGCCTGTTGAATCCGTGCCCCCGCTTACCCGGTCACCCACCCCGCCCGGACGGCGGTCTTCTTGCCGACTGTGCCTGCCCCTCGGTGCCCCTAGAATGTTTTTGCCGATGCAAGTTTGCAAATTGCGCGACTGGCTGCGGAGGCCCGTAGGAGATTCTTGGTGCACTCGGAGGTGAGGTCTTGACGATGGCCGACGAACAGTTTGACGTGATCGTGGTCGGGAGCGGCCCTGGGGGAGGGATCGCGACCTATGCCCTCGCGATGGGCGGCCTCAAAGTGGGTCTGGTCGAGGCTGGTCCACGCCTGCGGGCCGGCGTGGACTACAACGGGCACCACTGGCCGTATGAGTACCGGGACCGCCGTGCTCCAAACTTCTGGCGTGACAACTTCGTGCGAGACCACTTCACTCCTGTTGGAGACAGGCCGGGCCACGGCCAAATCCGAGCCTTGGGAGGACGGTCCATTTGCTGGGCAGGGCACTCGCTGCGGTTTGGCCCGAAGGACTTCGAGAGCTGGCCGATCCCGTACGACGTGGTTGCGCCCTACTACTCCAAGGCAGAGCGTCTGATGGGTGTGTACGGCTATCACGACGGGCTCTCGAACATGCCCGACGGAGAGTTCCTCAAGCCCGTTCCGATGCGCTGCCCCGAGGAACGGCTGCGCCTCGGAGTGGAGCGCCTCCGCGAACGCGGGGCGCGCATGGCCTTCGTGGCGCAGCGCAAGGCCATGCTTACGCAGCCTCCGGACAGGCCGGAGTGGAAGCACCGCCAGAAGTGCCATTACTGCGGACACTGCTCTGGCTGCGCGGTAGAGGCCAAGTACACATCCGCGAACACCCCGATACCGCTGGCCGAAGAGACGGGTAATCTGACGGTCATCACCGAGACCATGGCGACGCGCGTACGGGTTTCGCCCGAGGGCGGCGAGGTCGTCGGCATAGAGTGCCGGACGGCCGACGGAACTGTTCGCGAACTGGACGCAAAGGCGGTCGTGCTCTCATGCAGCGCCGTCGAGACCGCGCGTCTGCTGCTGATCTCGGGTGTCGCCAACAGCAGCGGGCACGTCGGTAGGAATCTGACCAGCCACTTCGGTGTGACGGTGAAGGGGTTCTTCCCTCAGGTTGTTGGCCGCGATGCATCCAACGACGATGGAACGAGTTACTACCATTCGCTGCTGACAGGCCTGTACTGGGACGAGCCGAGCCCGAAGTTCGAGGGCACGTATCAGGTGCAGTGCGGCGCAGGCGTCACGGCCCATCGACGGGCGATCCGGACCGCTCCCGGGTACGGGAAGGACCTGAAGAAGCGGCTGCGCGAGTTGAATGTGGGGCATGCCGGGATGAACATGCAGGGAACGACACTCATCTCTGGGAACAAGCTCGTCGACCTCGACACATCGCGGGAGGACGCATACGGAATGCCGCTCCCGCGCATCCACCTGCACTACGACGACTCGGATCTCGCTATGGCACAGGACATGGTCGAGAAGTGCGAGGAGATCATCCGCGCTGGCGAAGGAGAAGTGATCGAGACTCCCGGCACGGTTCGCGTTGATGATCTGGTCATTGACCTGAATCACTGGGTCGGCACTACACGGATGGGGACAGACCCATCGACGTCAGTGGTGGACACGCATTGCCGGACGCACGACTTGCCGAACTTGTTCGTGGCTGATGCTTCGGTCTTCCCCGCCTATCCGGAGAAGAATCCGACCCTGACCAACATTGCCCTGTCGTGGCGGACGGCGGATGGCATTGTCGAAGGGTTCCGCCGGAACGAGCTGGGGTAGACATCGCCATGGAAAGAAGGACAATCCTCGAACTGGTTGCGGCGGGCGTGCTTCCCGGAGCAAACGGGCTGCTGCAGATCGCCTGCACGCCGGACGGGTATCAGCCGGAGTTCTTCAGCCGCGGCCAGTTCGGGCTCCTTGACACCCTGTCGGATCTGATCCTTCCCGCGGACGAACATTCACCTGGGGCGAGCGCGGCCGGCGTGTCCCGCTACATCGATGTCGTAGTGGCCGATGCCCCGACGACGACCCAAGAGCGCTGGCAGTCTGGGTTGGAAGCCTTTGCCGGGCTGGCCCGCGAGCGGTTTGGGTCGGACTTAGCGGATTGCGATGCCGGGCAGCAAGACGCGATCCTTGCGGACCTCGCCGCGGCGGAGGGGGATCCGAACAGCGCCGCGGAGAGGTTCTTCGTGCTTGTGAAGCAAGCAACCATTGACGGATACTACACCTCCGAAGTAGGGATTCGAGACGAACTGCAGTACGCAGGCAACACTGCCGTGGACGAATTTGCCGGCTGCACCCATTCGGAACATGGGTAGCGAAACGCTGGGGCAAGCGTCATGCGCTGCCGCCTGGTGGGACTCTGTTTCGCCGCGGCGCAGCGTCAATCCAGGTTGAGTCTAAGGCGAGACGGCTGGAAGCTCCAGAAGAGCGTTTCTCGTGGGACTCTTGTCGACATCGGACGCTCCACGCGTGCGGGGATTGCGTGAGAGGCAGCACTCGGATGCTGTGTCGTGGGTGGTCTCGCAAGCCAGAGGGAAGGCGGGGAGCAGCGCTCAAGGACCAGCAATGCATGGGCCAAGTCTCGGCGAGGCCTGCGGCAGTGCCCAGGTGCGTCTGATCGTGGGGAGTGGCCATGGCTCTCGCGCTCGCCGCTGCACGACTGGTGATGCTCGAAGGCTAGTGGGCCGAGGACAGCGGGGATGTGGCGCCCCGGTCCGAACGTCGCTCTAAGGAGATGCTCCCCGTCATAGATGTCCTTGTTGATCTGAACCAAGGGCTCTTGGCCGCTCATCCACATGTGAGTCCGATCCACATTGCATGGTCTTCGCGCTGGACCACCGGCGCTCACGCGGGGGATCGGTCAATGGTGGCGCCGGACACTTCAGGTAAGGGAGATAACCAATGAACGATCTGATACGCTGCGCGATCTCAGCGACAATGCTGGCCATCCTGCTCTGGGTGATCCCATCACCCGTTGAGGCGCAGCCAGCGGGGACGGGCGGCTCCGACGACTGGGTTCAGGCTTATGAGCCCGGGACCGAGGCTGGCATGCCGTACCGTCTCATGCAACCTCGACACTACTCCCCCAGCGAGCTCTACCCGGTGATCGTCTCGCTGCATGGCGGTGGTGGGCGTGGAACCGACAACCGCAAGCAACTGCGAGGGTGGAACCGGCTACTGGCTGACGATGCGAGGCGCTCGGCGCACCCGAGCTATGTTCTGGCGCCGCAGGCGACCGGCCTGTGGGACGCCGACCACTTGCAGAAGATCAAGTCCATCATCTCGGGGTTGCCTTCCGTGGACATGGACAGGATCTACTTGCTGGGCCACTCTATGGGCGGGCACGGATCGTTCATCCTGCTGCAGCTGGATCCCGACTACTTCGCGGCTGCGGCACCTTCCGCCGGCGCCGGCCGCGCCGAGACCGCCCCATTCATTGATGCGTCTCTGATCCGAGATATTCCGATCTGGGCCTTCCATGGGGACTTGGACACGGTCGCTCCGTATGAGCGTGGCCAAGTCCTGTTCGACGAGATGGAGCAGCTCGAGGGGAACTTCAAGATGACTACCTGGACCGGCGACGGACACAGCGTGGCCAACAAGATGATCACCGGTGCAGATAACGGCCGCATCCAGTGCAGCAGCCAGCGCTGCGACCCGGAAACCGATCTCCTCACATGGCTGTTCCGCCAGTCGCTCTCTGCAAGGCGCTGAGGCGCACGCCGGAACACTAAGACTGTCTGCTCGGTTACGAGTCTGCCGCCGGGGCGGGCCAGTCGCCAGCAGTCGCTCACTCACAACAGAGTTTGCCGGGGCGCTTTGGAGGACGGCTTTTCCCACGTACCAAACGGAGCGCTATCTCGTCGCGCCCGCGCGCGGTGGCGGCACTTGCGATCTTTGTGATCTTGATCGTCCAGCTCCTTAGGACGCAAGGTGCCGAGCCCAAGATGATCCAGTTCCACCTTGCGCCGGACGAGACGTTCTCCCAGGTGGGCGCCTGCCACGCCTGAACCGGTCCCGACTGCACCTCCAAACGGACCCGTCGTGGTCGGCAACCACGGTTGCAAGGGGAATTTGGATCTGCACGAGCCGTTGCGGATCATCTCGCGAAAGCAGCGTCTCGAAACAAGACGGGCGTGGTTTCTAGGAACCACTCGTCTGACCCCCAAGGCGCGACCTCAATCTGCTCGCCCAACATCGAATCTGCCTAGGCCCGAATCCCCCCAGCCGGGCTCCGACTCTGACATGATTTTTTCGGAGGTTGACCCTATGATTCATTTACCGGCCAGACTGGCTGTCCTGATCCTCGTCGTTGGCAGCGTTGCCAGCGCCCAGTTCAGCGGCGCTGTTGAAGGCTTTGTCAAGGACGGCACCGGCGCCGTCATCCCCGGTGCCGAGGTCGTCCTGACGGACGAGAACCTCGGCCTCGAGCGCGAGGCCAGCTCGAATGAGACCGGATTTTTCCGTCTTGGCGAGCTGCCGGCCGGCTCCTACTCAGTCGCGGTCGTCTCTCCCGGCTTCGTAACGTGGTCGACCACCGGGCTCTTGGTGCGTAGTGACGAGACCCGGACGCTGTATCCCGAAATGCAAATCGGGGAGGTTACTACCTCCATCACGATCGAAGCAGACACGACCGCCGTAAACACGACCGAGGTCGACAACACCAACTACATCGATCAGGAGTCGCTCCGGAACCAGCCATTACCCCGGAACACGATCTGGCAGCTTTCCACTCTTGTCCCGGGCGTCACCGGCTCGGGCGAGACCAGCGCCACGAACGGGGCCTTCGTCGACAACTATCAGGGCGAGATGGGACTGCGGCTCAACGCTTCGGGCCAACGCCAGGGTGCCAACCTCGTGATGCTCAATGGCAGCTATGCCGAGGTGCCGTCTAGGGATGGCACCTTTATGGTTAGCCCAATCCCCGATTCGCTGCAGGAGTTCAGAGTGGAGGCGCAGAACTTCTCGGCCGCCAAAGGCAGGTCGTCCGGCGCCTTCTTGGAACTCGTCACCAAGTCCGGCACAAACGAGCTGCACGGGACGGTGGGCTACCTGTACACAAATGACGCGCTGACGGCGCGCACCATCGCGCAGGCCGAGTTGATCGATTTCGCCCAAAAGAACTTCTGGGCGACGGCAGGCGGCCCGATCAAACGCAACCAGACCTTTGTGTTTGGCGCGTTCGACTTCTTGCGGGCGAGCACGGCCACCACGACGGTCGGGATAGCCGAGACGCCGGAGTTCCGGAACTGGGTTTCCTCCAATGCCCCGCAGTCGATCGCAGCAAGGATCTTCGCTCTTTCCCCTGCTGTCGACCCGACCAGCGACATCATCACCGTAGGCGATCTAAAGCTGAGGAATCCCGGGCAGTTCGATGGGATGTCGGCCATTCCAGATTCCCTGCCGGCCGTCGGGACGGTCAACTCGAACGCCTCCGTCCCGCGGGAGGGCGAACAGTTCCAGATTCGCATCGACCACCACATCGGGGCGAGCGATCGGCTATTCGGCTACTACTACAAGTCCGACGGAAGACGGCAGTTCGCCAGCCTCATCCGGCCTGCCTACACCCGATGGTCTCCCGTGCTCAATGACTGGTGGAAGCTTGACTGGAACCAC
Source organism: Bryobacterales bacterium (assembly GCA_028819235.1). Lineage (GTDB taxonomy): Bacteria > Acidobacteriota > Terriglobia > Bryobacterales > UBA6623 > VXMF01. Next base: position 21,222 of record JAPPMC010000228.1, on the reverse strand, counting down.
GTCTTCTCGGCGACATTCATGAACAGCATGGGCTTCCGCTACTCCCGCCAGACCGGGGAGCAGCAGGCCCCACTTGGCGATGGTGCCGTGGATGTGCCCAACATCGCAATCACTGGAACACAGGGCTTCGGGGCTTGGGGACCCGGCGGCTGGACGACACCGACGTGGGAATGGCGGGACATGGCAACCATCAACAAGGGCAAGCACACCGTGCAGTTCGGAGGAGAGTATGTCCGGCCCGACGACACGGTGCCATGGCGCAAGACGCTGACCCGTCCCACGTTCGTCTTCTCAAACCTCCTCGACTTTGCACAGGATGCGCCGACGTCCCAGTTTGGTCCAGCGGTCAACCTCGCAACCGGCGAAGTCGGAGGTGCGTTCCTCAGCTATCACACCTCGTTCATCGGACTCTTCGCCCAGGATAACTGGCGCATCCGCCCTGGTTTCTCGCTCAACCTCGGCGTTCGGATTGACAACTACGGCGAGGGCATCCGCTATACGGAAGCCTCGGACCAAGGCTGCTACCTATTCGCCGGACAGGGGTCCGACTCCATGGAGCGGATCGCCAACGGCTACGCCGAGTGCCGGCAGACCGCCACCGACAGGTTGCCTTGGATGATCAGCCCGCGGATCGGTTTCGCTTGGGACGTGTTCAGCAACGGGTCGCTGTCTATTCGGGGCGGGTACGGGATGTACCGCGACCGAATTGCGCAGAACTGGTTCTCAACGCTCAATCTGCTCGGACCGCCCGCCACTGCCACCCCAAGTCTGAATGTGCTGCAGGGGGACACCCTCACGTATGGGCTCGGGAACTGGGGAGAGCTCGATGCTCTCGCCCAAGACGCCGCCCCGGACATCTGGCCAAAGCCGAACGTGTCTTATGAGATCAATGAGCGCGGCGGCGTCAGGGGCCTGAGATCGAGCATCCTCAGCGTGGACCAGAACATGAAGATTCCCACTGCGCACAGCTGGATGCTTAGCGTCCAGAAGCGTCTTGGGCCGGACTCCATGGCGGAGGTCAACTACACCGGCTCCGCTGATCACAACCTTACCGTGCACAGCGACATCAACCGGTTCGCTGGCGACCTGCTCGACGGGAGGCTGGACCGGCTCAATCCGTTCTTCGGGGCTGTGCAGCGGCGCTGGACGGGGGCCAATTCGAACGCCCACCTCCTGTCTCTGATGTTCCACAAGCGGCACACCCGGGGCCTCTCAATGCGGGCCGTGTACACCTATGCAAAGGTGCTGGACCACTTCAGCACCAGCGGCCTGCCGCAGGCGTCAGTGCCGTCCACCCCGGTGTTCGACGTTTGGAATCTCCGCGCGCAGCGCGGCAGGGCCGACTTCGACGTCCGCCAACGCCTGACATTTGATGCCATGTGGGAAGCTCAGTTCGCGGAGGGAAGCATGGCCCCAGCGTTGCGCGCCGTGCTCAATGGATGGAGAGTGGGGACGGTCGGCGTAATGCAGTCCGGGCTGCCCTTCACGGTACTCACTTCAGCGCCCTTTCCCGCCGGAGACTTCAACGCGGACGGCCTCAACAGCGATCTTCCCGACGCCCCGTCGTTCGGAAACTCCGTGAGCGGCCTGTCGAAGGCAGATTGGCTCAGGGGAATATTCCAGGCTTCCGACTTCCCATCGCCAGCATCCGGCCGGCAGGGAAACTTGGGCCGGAACACATTCTCCCACCCGGGCCTCTTCAACGTCAGCCTGCTGATCACGCGCGAGTTTGCCGTGCCTGCGCTGTCCGAGGACACGATCCTGCAGTTGCGTGGCGAAGTGTTCAACGTTATCAACCGAGCCAATCTTGACCGGGTCGTGAACAACCTGACCAGCGGGCTCTTCGGTCGGGTCACGAACTCCATCGGCCCTCGATCTGCCCAGATAGGACTTCGCCTGCAGTTCTGAACCCCGGCCCCTTCGCGCCGGAGCATCGACCGCTGCCTTCAGACGGCTGAGGTGCTGGTGGATACTACTTTGGAAGGCGGTCGTGATCGCTTCCCGGAGAGAACTGCTGGCCCTGCTCACGCCGGCCCTGGCGAGCGCGCAGGGCGTGGCGACCCGAAATGTCCGGCCGCAGCGACGGCGCGAGCATTCCGGTAGGCCGTTTGCCGCCAACTTTGTCGACGTGGCTGAGAAGGCCGGTCTCGTTCATCCGACCATCTATGGACCCGTCGACCGCAAGGACTACATCGTCGAGACCGTAGGCTGCGGCTGCGCGTTCCTTGACTACGACAACGACGGGTGGATGGACCTTCTGGTCCTTAGCGGGTCGCGCGTTGCCGGTGCGCCGCCTCGGACAAGCAGCCGGCTCTACCGAAACAACCGCGACGGCACTTTCACCGATGTCACGGAAGAAGCCGGACTCATGAGAGAGATCTGGGCCTCAGGCGTGACCGTGGGCGACTACGACAATGACGGCTACGAAGATATCTTCATCACAGCCTACGGCCAGAACGTGCTTTACCGGAACAACGGAGACGGCACGTTCGCGGATGTAACGCGCGAGGCCGGACTGCTCGACGCTGAGGATCGTTGGGGGGCCGGATGTTCGTTCGTCGACTATGACCGGGACGGCCATTTGGACCTGTTCGTGTCGAACTACTGCCACTTCGACTTTGGCGATGTCCCCGGGCCGGGAGCGGGCACTTGCAACTGGAAGGGTGTCCCAGTGCACTGCGGCCCGCGCGGGCTGCCCTTCTCGCGACACTCGCTGTACCGAAACAACGGGGACGGTACGTTCGTGGACGTGAGCGAAGATTCCGGCATCGCCAAGGCCCGACCAGGCTATGGCATGACCGTCGCCGCGGCCGACTACGACGATGACGGGTGGCCTGACATCTACGTCGCTTGCGACTCAACGCCCAGCCTGCTCTACCGCAACCGGCGCGACGGAACGTTCGAGGAGGTCGGACTGGTCCGCGGCGTGGCCCTGAACGAAGACGGCCAGGAGCAGGCCGGCATGGGCGTCGGGGTGGCGGACTTCAGCCTCAACGGGGCGATCGACATCTTCAAGACGCACTTCGCGGACGACACCAACATCTTGTACGTCAACGATGGGACGGGTCGGTTCAGGGACCGCACTCTGACCTCGGGACTTGCAGTTGAAGTCCGCTACGTCTGCTGGGGCGCCGGGATCTTTGACTTTGACAACGATGGATGGCCGGACATCTTCTACGCGACCGGCAACATCTACCCCGAAGTCGAGGCGAAGCTGCCGGACTACCCGTTCCGGACCCCAAATGTAGTCTTCCGCAATCTGGGCGACGGCCGGCTCGAGCAGCTGCTTGAGGGAGCAGGGCCCGGTATGGCGGCAGTGCACTCGAGCCGGGGGTGTGCCTTTGGGGACTTCGACAACGACGGCGACGTGGACATTCTGGTCGTCAACCTGAACGAGCCTCCTTCCTTGCTGCGCAACGACCTAGACGGTGGGGGTAACTGGCTGAAGGTCAAGCTGGTTGGCACAGTCTCGAACCGCAGTGCGATAGGAGCGAGGGTAGAGTGCGCCTACGGAGACCGGCGCCAGGCGCAAGAAGTGATGGCGCAGTCGAGTTACTATTCATGCAACGACCCGCGGCTGCACTTCGGTATTGGGGCTGAGACTTCTGCCTCCCTGCGGATCCGCTGGCCGCGAGGCGGGACGCAGGCAGTCGAAGATGTTTCTGCGAACCAGATCATCACGATTCGGGAACCAGCGTCGATGGGTCAGGCATAGCGCCCCCACCTACCGTTTCCGGCGCCTCACGCCGAACGTCGACGGAGCTGTCGACACATGCCGATCGTTCGCAGGCGGCCGTCCCGAGGGCTCTCTCCGTGATCGAGGATGGAAGCCTTGGTTCGGTTCTGTCGCCTCTAGCGTTGTCTATGCGTTCCGTCCCACAGTGATCGCGGCCTGCGGTCTCTGGTTGATGGTTGCCTTGGCGGGACCGCTTGTCCAGGCCGCTGGGCTGCCGGATGGGTACGCAGCCCTGCGGGCCGGGGACATTGATGGGGCTCTCGCCCACTTCAGGGCGGCATTGGAGACAGATCCGGACGATCTGAAGGCTCTCAACATGGTCGGTGCCGTCCTGTGCATGAGGAATGAGCCCGAGGCTTCGATCCCGTACTTCGAGCGGGCCTTGAGCATCGCGCCGGACTTTGTGGCCGCCCGGAAGAACTTGGCGATCGCCGAGTTTGATCTGGGCCGGCACGACTCTGCCAAGCGACATCTCCTGCAGCTGCTGGGGGTCGAGGATGCACGGGCGCAGGCAAGTCTCTTCTTGGGAATGATCGCCTCCGAGGACGGGCAGCACGAAGAGGCAATCCAGCGATTCGGGGAGGCTGGGTCGCTGCTGGAGGCCCAGCCGAGGGCCTTCATCGCCTATGCCCGGTCGCTTCACCGCCTCGGCCACTTGGACCGGATGAGCGAGGTGTTGGGCTCCGTCCGCGGGCGGGCGGATCTTGCCATGCCGGACTTTGTGGATCTTGCCCAGCTCTATGCTTCGGCCGCAATGTTTGACGAGTCCCTCGATGCCTTGGACCGTGCGGAAGCAGCCGGCAGCTCCACTGCACGGCTCCAAGGCCAGAGGCTTGACGTGCTCTTGGCCGCTGGCAGGGAGGCTCAGGCCCTTTCGTACGCACGCGAAGCCGTAGAGGTTGAACGGAGCCAGGATCTGCTGTTGCGGTTGGCCGGGCTGGAAGAGAGCGCAGGGGACCTCGACGCCGCGATCGTCGCGCTGAGACGCGCGATTCAGGCCGATCCGGGCAGCGAGGCGGGCTATATCGAGCTGAGCGAGTTCTGCGTTCGGTACCGGAATCCAGGACTCGCGCTGGAGATCTTGGATCTCGGCCTGAATAGGATGCCGCGTTCGTACCGTCTGCTTGTGCAGAAGGGGATCACTTTGGGGCAGGCCCAGCGGTATCAGGAAGCCCGGCAGGCCTTCTCCGAGGCAGTCGCGCTAACCGCGGATCACTCGGTGGCTCTGACGGCTATGGCCGTCGCTCTCTTGCTCTCCGAGGAGACTGATCTCGCCTTGGACACACTTGGGCGCGGCGTCGTAAGGTTTCCGGACGATTTCTACGTCAACTATGTCTACGGCTTTGCGTTGGAGCGGTCGCAAGCGGGGGACGTTGATTCCGATGCCCTGGAAAGAGCCGAGATGCACCTCAGGAGGTCGATCGAGTTGAACGGAGAGTTTCCGTCGGCGCACTACCGGCTTGGGAAGATCCTCGCCGAGACCAGTCCCGAAGAAGCGATCCAACACTTGGAGGCAGCTGTTCGGCTCGCCCCGTCGTTGGATGCCGCAAGGTATCAGCTGGGCCAGCTCTACATTTCGGTTGGCAGGGTAGATGAGGGAGAGCGCCTGATGCGGGAGGTGGGCGAGGCGAAGCAACGAGACCTCGAGGCCGAGCAGATGCCTCAATTCCGCGCATTCAAGCCTCCTCCAGAGGGCTGATCGCCCGGGGCCGGGCCCGTGCGCCGTCGGGATCGGCTCCACGGCGCTGGCGGATTGGCCAGTCCGGTCGATGGGGGAAGGCTACCTGGCAGAGCGGCGCCTCGCGTCCAGCGGAACCTCTGCTCCCTCCGTAAGGGTCTGGTATTCCTTGGCCTTCTCGGTGTTTCCAAGGGCCCTGTGGAGTCTGGAGAGCAGGTAGTGCACCTGCATATCTAGGATCACGCCCCTTGCATCGGCAGTCCTCAGGGCACGCTCGGCGTGGCCAAGAGCCCTTGCCGCGTCTCCCGTCCGTTCCGCCAGCCGCGCCCGTTCGTAGTGGACCGCTCGCATTGACGGGGCCAGCCTGACGGCGCGGTCCAAGTGCTCCTCGGCTTCCGCCAGCCGTCCCAGCTTCATCAGCAAGCGTCCGTAGTTGTAGTGCAGCATCGGGTCAAAGCGGGGACCCTGATTGCGGGCAAGACCCATTCGGTAGGCGGAATCCGCACGGTCGAAGTCCCCAAGTGCCTCGAGGCTGAGGCCTAGGTAGTCCCACGCCTGGGGGTCGTTGGGCGCGATCTCGAGAACTTTGCGGAACTGCTCGGCAGCCCTCCCATGTTGCTGGCGCCCATCGTAGAACACCCCAAGCTCGAAGAATGGCTCGGGCCGCGTAGGCGCGAGATCGGTGGCTTGCTGGAATAGGGATTCGGCTTGACTCGCATCACCTCGCGCGGCAGCGACCTGCGCGCGCAACATGATCGCGGGAACACACTCGGGATGGCTCTCGGCCAGCGATGCCAAGGCGCTGAGCGCCACCGAAGCTTGACCTTGGGACAGCGCGCGCTGCGTTGCTGCAATCGTGGCTTCAGCGCCATCACACGAACCACTGGCTCGAGGTGCACCTACGAGCACCGTCGCAACCAAGGCGAGCGTGGCCGCTGTGGCGGTCAGCCGTCGAGTCGAATTCGTTGCCAAGCCTTGCGCCGGCGTGGTATACGCCGGACTGACTTTCGCGCCGAATGCGACCGGTAGCGGCAGCGATCGAACTCCTGTGCTACCCGTTGGGATCGATCTCGCAGGCACAGTTAGGGACATGTTCCAGCAAGCCGGTCGCGCGGTCGACCCGGCAAAGGTCGAGCCAGTCCAGTTCCGCTGCCGGGTCCCAGAAGGCTCCCATCTCTTCCGCGGCGTCAGACGTCACCTCTCCAAAGAATGTGGCGACGTCCTCGAAGCTCGCCTCGGATGTGCCGCGCTGATTCGGATGTGTGGCCTTATCGCCCCTCGCTTCCTGACGATGCCCCAGCTTCGGTGCGGGTTCGCCCACGCCCCAATTCTAGCCGACAGCCTTTCGTGACCGACTGGCGAGCCTACCCCGTTCGAGCGCCTTGCTGTGCCGTCCCTGCTCTCTCACCTGACACATCCAGTGACCTGCTCAGTGGAGTGGGTTCAGCTACTCCACCGGGTGTTGCCAATCGATTGTTCGGGCCTTCGTGCGACTCATCTTCGATGCGGGGGTAGGCTGATAGAAGTGCGAGGGCAGACGGTCGCGACGAAGTGGAAAAAGAAGATCGGTGCTGCGGCCCTCACGGGCCTGAGCTGGGCCATTGGCTGGGCGCCAATTGCTGTTGTCATTGGCCTGATCGTCGATCCAGACGGGTCCATGGATGAAATGTGGGTGGCTATTGGCGCATACCCGGGATTTCTTTGCGGTGTCGTGTTTTCGGTAATGATTCAGATCTCAAAGGGCCGTGACCGGATTGGTGAATTGTCGGTCATGCGAGTGGGTTCCGTCGCGGCAATAGCCGGAGTCTCGGTTATTGTGCTGCCGTCGGTTCTCGTCGCGGGAGGCGACTCGAGCGTCCTCTCAGGACCGCTTCCCGCTACCTTGCTGCTTGGGTCAGTAGTCCTGCTAAGCGCCATCTCCGGCATCGCTTCGCGCTCGGCGGCTCGTTTGGCGTGCTGCAAGACGGTTTCCCAAGAACTGCGCACGTAAGGGAGCGTGACGTTGATTGGTGCTGTGACGCGCCGCATCTAGGCCCGTGGCCCAGATCTAGGGAGTAGTTCTGGGTTGGGGTGTGCCATCGGCGGAGCGGATCTGCGAGTTGCGGGAACGGCGTCGGCCGCTGCTGCCGGGTCGCAAGTCCCAATCTAAGAGGGGTGTCGGCGGGCTGTGGCCGGCTCCTCGTCGGGGCCCATCTGAGCGCAGCCGGCTAAGAGCCAATGCATCCAGCCGTTCAGGTCGATGCCCTGATCGACAGCGCGCCCAAGACGGACAGCAGCCTCGTCTGCAGTTCTTGGACATTCTGGCTGTCCGAGCCGTACGACAGCTTGCGCCCCACCACAGGCCGCCACCATCTTGGGCCTAGTCGCCCGCGCACGCGGGCTGGCAGTGTCTAAGACTAACCCGACACCCGGGGCGCGTGCCGCCCGCAATCGAATCAGCGGCCAGGATGCGGCTAGATCGTGCAACCCCTTAGTTGACGTTCTTCCACAGCCCGATTTCCACATGTCCACATTTCCACAGGGTTTTCCAATGGCTACCTTCAACAACACATGCGCCTGATACGGCGTTGCTGCCACCTGGGAGTCGCGCTCCCACCGGACCTTCGGGCTCTCCTATGGATCGCCGGCGAGACCTAGCCCTCGAAGCGCGCGTTCCCCCTAAGTCTGGCCGAGGGCATCCGGACCGAGATGGCCAGTGCCGCCGAGGGGCCAACGGCCTCGTGAAGTCGAGGAAGGCCTATACCGGCCTCTGCCCGGACGTGAGGATTCCCTGCCTGATCGACGGGTCCAGAGCGCTGCCGGGAGGGGCGCCATGGCTGGCGGGTGACTGCAGGCTGGCATGATCGCCGGGGGACCTTTCACAGCCCGATTTCCACATTTCCACACGATTTTCCAACAGCTACCTTCAATGGCACATGCGCCTGATGCTGTGTTTCTTCCACTTGGGAGTCGCGCTCCCACCGGACCGCCGGGTTCTCCTATGGATCGCTGGCAAGATCTTGCGCTCGTAGCGCGCGTTCCCGCTGAGTCTGGCCGAGAGAATCTGGACCGAGATGGCCGGTGCCGCCGAGGGGCCAACGGCCTAGTGAAGTCGAGGAAAGGGCATACCGGCCTCCGCCCGGAGGTGAGGATTGCTTGCCTGACCGACCGGTCCGGAGTGCTGCCGGGAGGGGCGCCATGGCTGGCGGTTGACTGCAGGCTGGCATGATCGCCGGGGGCCGCAAGAGCCTCGCACCACAACATGGCCCCGCGCGGGACGAGGCCCTCATCGCCGAAAAGCGGGGCCTGGCCCGCCGCAACTCGCAGGCTAGGGAGGTGCGCCGGGATCGCGGCACCCCACGCCGAAGGTACGGCTACTACCTCATGACCGAATTCCGGGCCCAGATTGCCAAGAAAGCTGCGGGGTCGCTGATGGTTGTCAGCGATACCGATTCGAGCCGACCAGGCAATAGTGGGCTGTCGACGCGCGAACCCGGAATCCCGTTCGGGAGCGCGCGTGGTCCCGATCAGCGCGCGGCGGTGTCGGGAGCGATCACGCCCAGCCCCTCCCACTCCGCAATCTGTTTCCTGATTGCATCCGCGGCGGTTGCCTCGGGGCTGAGCTCGAGGAATTGGCGAAAGTGCGATGCAGAGGGCTGGAAGTTCCCCAAGTTCGCATAGGCAGCGCCTAGGAACTGATGGGCCTGCGGATATGTAGTCGTGGCCCCTCTCTCGACCAGTTCCAAGGCCTTCTCGATGCACTGCTCGTTCTGCCCGGATCGCAAGTACGCGCCGGCAACGAAGAATCGCAACTCATCAAGATTTGGGTTGATCTCCAGTCCCTTCTCGCCCATCTCAATGGTGCCCCCCATGTCGCCAGTTCCTACCAACAAGGGCACGATATTCGTGTACACCGGGTATAAGTATGGATCTGTGGCCAAAGCCTGCCGATACGCGTCCAGTGCATCCTCTGGCAGGCCAAGGCTCTCTCTGACTCGCCCGAGAAGGTGCCACGCGGCAGCGAAGCTCGGGTCTATGCCAACGGCCGATTCCAGGCGTGTGGCCATCCTCTTTAGGTTCGAGCGCGGCTTGGCAACCTCCTTTACCGACCATTCGTAGTGCTGCGCGGCCTTCTTCGGCGCCAAGGCCGTCGATGGGCTGATGGCATGTCCAAGGATTTCCTCAGCCTTTGACAGAACGAGCTCCCCGATGTCTGGGTTGTCGAACATCGAGCGAGTCCCGATATGGATCTGGGACGATTGATGCCCCGGAAGCTCGGCGCGGACGAAGCAGTTGTTCATGTTGACAACGCCGAGGTGGTTGGCCTGGGGTATGTCTCTGGCCCGCCCCCAATCCTGCGTTGCGTCAACCAGGCCAGTGCCCCTTCCCGAGAGTTCAATGTCAAATTCTCCCTGGGGGTCAACTTGGTCGGTGGCGCGGGGAAAGCCGTCACAGATGAGTTCGACCACAGTCTCCTTCGGGACCAAGGTTCCATCGGTCATCCGCACAACGCCCGATATGTAGGCGAGTGTTACCGGATCTGGCGGAACTACTGCTTCAGAAACGGGAGTGCGCGCCTGTTGCGCAACCAGCACCTGAGCGAGCAACGCCGATAGCCCCGCCAAGACTGCCCCCAACCGTGTTCTTGCCATGGATTCTTCTTGGTCCTGTCTGCCAGCCTGATTTCGTACCCTGCCGATTTGCGAGGCGAACAGGTTGGCCCGCCTTGCGTTAGGACGAGATCTAGCGGCCAGCCACGATAATTATAGGCCCCGGCCGTGAGGGCTGTTTCTGGTCGGTGGAGGGGTTGCCGATTCGCGGAGTCCAGCCTCAGCCCAAGGCCCTGTCTTGGATCTGCGGACGGTACAGGCAGTGGGCGGCGGTGTGCTAGACCTTTGTGCGGCGTCTATTCCCAGCTCGGAATGACCGCCAATCCTACGGGCTCCCACTGGCTCGTCGCCACGCATGGCCCCCTCCCAACGGTCGAGGGCGATGCGACGGGGGCGTGCGGACCGATTCGCGGACTAGCGGATCCCGATGAGACCAACGGTCCTAACCTGATCTCCTCAACCTTTCGGCGAGCATATCCGACTTCCAGTCTGACCGGACACTTGGGAACGAGGCGGTCCAGGCTCTTGCGGAGTACGGTCTGGAAGGGTATGGAAGGGCCGCGAGCCAATGGAATCCGGGAGGACCGCACTTGGACCGCTCACAGCGACAAGTGGCCGTGGTCGCACGACCGGCCAGACGCAGGCGCGGCCCGCGCGTAACGCCACTAACGCCCAGCTGCAAGGCTTCGTGAAAGAGAATGCTGCGCGAGGTGCCGAGAGGCGACTCCCCATCGTCGTAATGCCTCACTGGAGCGCTTCGGCCACGAAGCGGTCCACGAATTCGTGTGCGGTACGGTGCGCACCAACGGCATCGAGTCGTTCTGGGCGGCCTTCAAGAGTGGCCTGTTGGGGACATACAGCAAAGTGAGCACCCGGCACTTGATGCACTTCGTCGCTGGGCGTAAAAACGACGGCAACTGCGAGACACCGAATCGGATGGGGCACTTGGCGGGCCCCACACGCCAATTCCTGGCTTGGAGGGTGCTGAGTGGACGCACAACTGTTGGGGCGGCCGTCTGATCCAACCGCAAAGCAAGCCACTCCAACTTGAATTGACTCACGCGGCCGCACGCCGCAATTGGCCTGCGCAGGAGAGACGGTCGGGACTTGTTGCCCGACCGCTCTGGACAAACCGGTTGGCAGCGCTCCTCAACCTGACCATTCCGCGAGAGGCGGTGTGGCCAATCTAGGATTCGATGGCGGACCCGAGACGGGGTGCGTTGAGACCCAGCCACACAATATGCGGGACGGGCACTCGGATCAGCAATTCCCGTTTTCCGGTCGTGCTCCGTTGACCGGCGCCGGCAAGGCCGGTGGGCGAGGCGATCCCTCGATGGAGACCTCGGCCCGGTCGAACACCCGACGAGACATGTACATTGGAGGGCGCCATGGCGGTTCTCGGACCATTCCACCCCGAATCGCAAGACCGTACATCTCGTGTCGATGCCAGAGGGAAGGATGCCGTCGTGGCCAGCCTGAGCAAATGCCTCGCCACGGCCCAATCGAGAGGGCTGGCTAGCCGACGGGTGCCGCAACGAGCGACGGTCTCCAATCGCAATGGGCGCCCCGCGACTCTCGTGTTGCTCGCCCTCGCCGTGGCGGGCCTTGTGAGCGCTCAGGTCCGGCCTCCTAACCCCTATGGTGAGGGAGAAAGATGGGGTGCCCTTCCTGAGGGACGCCCGTGGGGTTCCAGTAGTGCGATCTATCCCCACCGGGACTCTAGCGGAACGCAGACGGGCAAGGTCTGGGTGGCTGAGCGCTGCGCCGGGAGCAATTGCCGCGGCAGCGATTTGGATCCCATCCTGCTGTTCGACGCTGAAGGGCGTCTGATTCGCAGTTTCGGGTCGGGCCTCTTCATCTGGCCGCATGGTATCCACGTCGACCATGAAGGCAACCTCTGGGTCACTGATGCAGTGGACACGAATTGCGAGACCGGCAATGAGGCAGGGAAGGGCCACCAGGTCCTCAAGTTCAGCCCTGAGGGGGAACTGCTGATGCGTCTGGGCGTCGCGGGCTTCCCCGGCGAGGGCGAGAACCTGTTCCGGTGTCCCTCGGACGTCGTAGTTGCCCCAAACGGCGACGTGTACGTCGGAGACGGGCACAACCATGGGCACGGGGGGAACAATCGCATCGTCAGGTTCGACAAGAGCGGCACATTCCTCGCCGCTTGGGGCAAGGCTGGATCGGGACCCGGCGAGTTCCGCGGGATCCACGCGCTAGCGATGGACTCGCAGGGCCGCCTCTTCGTGGGCGACCGGGCGAACCAAAGGATCCAGATCTTCAGCGATGACGGGACCCACATCGCCAGTTGGACGCAGTTCGGTTCACCGAGTGGCATCTTTATCGACCCAGACGACCGGCTCTTTGTTGCCGACTCTGACTCGGGGTACGATCCGGACGGTTCCGGGATGCCGAGGAATCCCGGCTTCGAGCGGGGAATCTACATTGGCGACGCCCGCACCGGTGTACTGCAGGAATTCATCCCCGACCCCGCTCCAGATCTGGGCAGGGTGACGAGCGGCGCAGAAGGAGTTCTAGCGTACGAGGAGGTCGTGTTGGGTGCCCAAGTGGGCGGCTCTCGCGGCGTGCTGAAGTACGCCAAGCGCCGCTAGACGGCACTCGTTCCGCTCGGACAGGACGTTTCGGCGGCGGCCTCTACGGCTCGGAACGACGACCGTAGTCCAGTGCCGTGTAGCCATCCGTTCCTTCGCGCACCAGAATGTGCTGGCCCGGCCGGACATCGGTGATCTCCTGAACCGCTGCCGTTCCCGGCCATCGGATCTCGAGCCTCTCTATCATCGAAGCACCGCCAAGGCCGATGTGCTGCCGCAGCGGGCTTGCACCGAAACTGCCTCCGCTGTTCACCCACCGAAACAGCGACCTCTTGCTGCCAGCCTCGGCGATCTGGGCGCGGATCCGGGCTCCGATGGCCGAACGGTTCGAAGCGCCCCCGACCAGCTGAACGACGATCCAGCCGTTCCCCGTGCCGGGATTCTCGAATAGCGCGTTGCTGTAGGCGTCTCCTGCGTAGGCTCCGCCGAGCTCCACGAAGATGTCTTGGTCACCGTCGTGGTCGAAGTCAAAGAACGCAACCCCATGCCCCTTTTGGAGGTGCCCGACCTCGGCGGCCGTCGTGACATCCGCGAATTGCCGCCCGCCCTCGTTCCGGTACAGGAGGTTGGGCATCAGACCCTCGTACGCCGGATACCCGGTGCCCAGATAGAAGTCGAGGTAGCCGTCGTTGTTGAAATCGCCGAAGTTCGCTCCCATTGGCTGGGTCGTTCGGGTCAGGCCCGCTGACCTTCCGACCTCCTCGAAGCTGCTCCCATCGACTCCCATGTAGATCCGATCGCGCTCCGTTCGCACAGGGGGCAGACCCAAGTGCTCCGCGGCGACGTCCCGCACGTCCCATTCATAGCCGGACACGTACAGATCCTGGATGCCGTCGTTGTTGTAGTCCCAGAACCAAGCCGGAAAGCTCTTCACTGGCAAGTCCACGCCAAGGTCAGGCCCAACATCATCGAAGGACCCGTCGCCATTGTTGCGGTAAAGCCGGTTTGGACCGCCGAAGTTCGACACGTACAGGTCCGGATAGCCGTCTTCGTTGTAATCCCCCCACGTAACGGCCTTCGCGAAATCATCATTCGTAACGCCCGCTTGGCCCGCGACGTCGGCAAACGTTCCGTCGCCTTCGTTCCGGAAGAGCTGTCCGGGGAAGTGCTCGTTTCCCACATAGAGATCCAGATCCCCGTCGATGTCGAAGTCTGCCCAGCCCGCCGCTTGGGTGGGGTAGTGGATCTCGGCCAGCCCCGCCGCCAGTGTCACGTCGCGGAATCGGCCCCTTCCGTCGTTGCTCAGCAGCGAGTTCGGATAGTTCCGCCCGAAGTCTTCGAGCCATGCCCCTCGCATGACGAATACGTCTAGGTCGCCGTCATTGTCGTAGTCGGCCTGAATCATGTTCAGGCCGCCGTAGAGGCCGGCAAGGCCTGCCTCTTGCGTCCGTTCAGCGAAATGGCCGCCTAGATTCCGGAAGTATCGCAGCTGTCCGTCCGGACTCCAGTCCGAGACCAGTACGTCAAGCCAGCCGTCGCCGTCAAAGTCATCCGCGATTACACCGCCGCTGAGGCTGACCGTTGCAAGTCCCACTTGGGTGGCCACGTTCCGAAACGGCCGAGCCTCTGCCTCGGACGCGAAGCTCTCGGGCGGCACGAGATAGCGTTCTGGCACCTTGTCCGGGTAGCTGCCGACTGTCATGTGGGCAAGGTTGAGCAGCCAGCGAGCCTCGATGTGGCCCGGCCGCTTGTCCAAAACGGCCGTCAGGTGGCGGATCGCCTCGCGCGAATAGCTGGTGTCCTTGTGCAGGCCCCCTCCGCGAATCGGCAGAATGCAGCTCTCAGGGGCCGTATGGACCAAACAGTTGTTGGTCTCGCCCATGCGCATGAATGCAACCGCGGCTTGGAAGGCTGGCTCAGGGTTTGTCCCGCCCGAGAGCTCATAGCTTGCCCTGAACTGCGCGATCGCATCTTCGTAGTTGCCGAGCCGCAGGTCGTCCTTTCCCACCGCAAGGCGCAAGCGCGCCTCCCGGGCCGGGCCGGTGCCCGCCGTCAGGGATCGCAGCTCGTCGCGGCGATCTGCGAGGACTTCGGTCCCGGTGTAAATGTTCTCCGTCGCGCTCCGATCCCGAACGGCGGCGAGAGCGCCGAGCATCCACTCGTGGCTGGCTGCCTCCTTGGTCTGGGGGGCCTCAGTTTCGGATCCGCCGCCCTCGAGCTGCTGTGCCGCGCCGGTCGGCGGACTCGAGCAGTGGACCGCAATTGCCCCCAGTCCCAGAGCCACCACACCCCACACGACCCTCACACCCTCCGTTCAGCGCTTGCCCCGTCGTTGTTCCGGGGCGGGGCCATGCTATCACCCTCACCGCGAGCGCATCCTTATGCAAGCCGCCGCGGCGGCGAACTCGGCCGTGTCGCTTGGCGGCACGATTCTGGCGTTCATCGGATAGACTGATGCGCATGAGAGCCGGGCGCCAGGCCACTTGGCTTGTCGCTCTGCTGGCGGCGGGATCCGTTAACTCGCCCGGCGACGATCAGCTTGGATGTGACGAGGGGGCCCTCGGGCTCGCATCGCTGTCGACTGCTGCCCAGATGGCCGCGCTGCAGGCGCGTTCCGAGCGTCTGCTCGCCGTCGGCCAGTCCGAGTGCGCGATCGACACCCTTCGTCGGGCACTCGAGATCGACCCGCGTTCCGCCGACACTCGCAGGGGTCTTGCGCGCGCTCTCCTCTCCCAAGGGCGCCATCAGGCGGCCATTTCGCAGCTCGAACGCCTTCGCAGGGAGGGTCCGGTAGAAGCCGAGACCATGCTGCTTCTAGGCCGGGCGTTCTCGGAGAACGGTTCCACGGACGAGGCGATCGATGTGCTGAGCGCGCTGGTCGGGCAAGAGCCCTTTAGGTTCGTGGCACGGTTCAATTTGGCCACGGCATTTGCCCAGGCTGAGCGTTTCGAGGAGGCTTCGGCAGAGTTCGGGCGGGTGCTGGACCTGGATCCGGGGCATCACGGTGCCCGCTTGGCCGCAGCCAAGTGCGAGATGAACCTGGGGAACCATACAAGGGCTCTTGACCTGGTCGGTGCGTGGGGAGAACCCAGTCCCACCGGGATCGACCAGTTCGAAGTGGCCTACATCCGGGGCCTCGCTCTGAAGGGAACCGGCAGCCTGACCCAAGCAGAGGCGGCACTGCGGCGAGCTGTGTCGGCAAATCCCGGGCATGCGCACGCTCGGCGGGAACTCGGGGCACTCCTCGCTGGCTCAGGCAACTTGGACGAGGCGGTCCTCCACTTGAGGCGTGCCCGCGACTTGGAGCCCGGTTCGCAAGAGACTTGGTTCGCGCTGCTGTCCGTGCTGCGCGAAATCGGGGACCAAAAGGCGCTTCAGGCAGAAACTGCCTTGATGGAGCAGCGCCGGGAACAGTCGCAGCGGGAAGACTTGGCCGATCGAGCGGCGATGAGGGCCGGGAAGTATCTCGAACGAGGGGACGCCAAGTCAGCCCTCCGTGAGTACCGCCAAGCCATTGCGTACCGCCCGGGCGTTGCCGAATATCATTACGGCGAAGCCCTTGCGCATGCGCGGGTCGGAGCGGAGCAGGAGAGGATTACATCCCTTAAGAAGGCCCTTGAACTGGATCCGAAGAACGCGCGAGCGCTCACAGAACTGGGCGTGGCCTATACGGAGGCGTCGCGATTCTCGGAGGCCGAGGCCGTCCTGACTGCCGCGATAGCCGCAGATCCACAACTCGCGAGCGCTAGCAACACCCTCGGCGTGCTGCTCGTCCAGGGGGGCAGGCATCGCGAGGCCGAACAGATGTTTCGGAGAGCCATCGAGGACGACCCCGCGTACGTCCACGCCTACGTGAACCTTGCGGTCTCGCTGGCTACGCAGGGGCACCTCGACGATGCGCTGGCCGCCATTGAGACGGCTTCCGGGATCGAGCCGACCAGCCCGCTCGTCAACCGGGCGAAGACCATGCTTGAGCGTGTCCGGCATGGCCAGCAGTCTGGGCCTTGACCGCACCCGCCTCCACTCCTCGCTCAGCGGGCCGTCGGCAGCAGGACCCAGTCTCCATCGGCCGGTGTAGAGAGGTCGGTCGTTGTGCCTGTAACCCGCTCGGCCGTCCGGGGATTGAACCGCGTCGCGTCAAGTCCTTGCCATTTTTCGTCCTCATGAAGTCGGAGCGTACCCCCGACTGGCAACTAGGCCACAAGGAGCTTGCCGTCTTCGGATGCGGCCACCGCCACGTGCGTGCGCCGATCCTCAGACTGGTCTGTGACCAGTTCCTGCCTGGGCCGTAGCGTCCACCACGCGACTGGGAAATGCCGCAGTAGTTCGACTTCCTCGGGGTCAAGAATCACTGCCGACGCACCTAATGCGGAAAGTTCGGGCTCGGCTAGGTGCCAACGATCTTCAGACACGCCGAGGGGACTGTGCCCGGAGAAGCGGATCTCAGGTACTCCGGAGGACGTCGCAGTGGACGAACCCCTAGGCCGCTGAGGCCCCCAGCCCCGGCCTCGACGTTGGTTCGATATGTCCGGCGACCAGATTCGCCGGGCCTGAAGCGCCCTCTCTGGGTGCTGTTCCCGTCCCAGAATCCGTCGCCCGTCCGCGCCAGGCCGCACGATAAAGTGAACTGCGCCGCAAATGCCGGGGTTGCTGGCATGGCCCGATTGGCGGTGAACGACGATTCGAAACGGCCCCACAACGGCACCGCACCCACATCGCGCTCTCCAACTGGGCCTCGGCGCAGGAGTGCTTCCCGCGCAATCGTCCGTGGACCAACTCTCTTGTCCCGTCTTACCTCCTCCCTTACATCGCGAGCCTCTCTCGCGTCTGGCCGGGCTCAACGAAAACCGCCTCGCACTCTCCCTGTGGGAACTCTTCAAGCTGCTTCGTCCCCCCGCCCGGTCGTAGCGGCCGTACCATGCCTAGCTGTGTGGCGGGGGAAGTCATTCGCTCGTCCGCCCGTCCGCGCGGGCCTTCACCGGAATACGGTCGTCGGTCTCGCCCCGCGAGCCCTCGCAGAACCGGGCGCTGCCTATTCGGAGCCGTTGCGATTCTCAGAGGCCAAGTCCGCCAAGCCTGCTGCGACAGACGCGGATCCACAGCTTGCGAGCGCTAGCAACAACCTTGGCGTATTGTGGGCCGGTCCGGTCTTGGCAGCCGATGCCTTCTGGCGCTAGCATGGTCGCCGTGCAGGGCTCCTCGTGCGGCCTAGTGCCGACGATCCTCGGAGATCCAGTGAGATTCTCTTACGCCTCCCCACTCGCCATTGCATTGCTGCTGGTCGGCTGCTCGGATTTTGGCAGCCGCGTACCTGCCGGCATCACTGTTCCGGAGGGCTTCTCGGTGGAAGTGGCGGCGGGCCCGCCGCTCGTGCAGCGACCGATGATCGTGGACATGGACGACGAGGGCCGGCTGTACGTGGCGGAGTCCTCCGGTTCGAACGACGATGTTCGGACGCAGCTGTCGGAGAAGCCGCACAGCATCCTGCAGCTTCAAGACCTGGATGGGGATGGCAAGTACGACCGTCGCACCGTGTTCGCCGACCGAATGATGCTCCCAGAGGGCGTGCTCTGGCACGAGGGCTCCGTCTACGTAGCGGCGCCGCCGATCATCTGGAAGCTCACGGACGTTGACGGGGACGGAGTTGCCGATCGCCGTGAGGAGTGGTTCGACGGCAAGACACTCACGAACTGCGCTAACGACTTGCACGGTCCTTATCTGGGACTGGACGGGCGGATCTACTGGACCAAGGGAGCCTTCGCCGAGCAGACCTACGAGCGCCCCGGCCGCGAGCCGCTCGTGACGAGGGCCGCGCACATCTTCCGGCGGCGAGTCGATGGGGGTCCTGTCGAGGTGGTCTTGACCGGCGGAATGGACAATCCAGTCGAAGTTGCGTTCGCCCCTGACGGCGAGCGCTTCCTGACGTCGACGTTCCTGCACCATCCGCAGCTCGGAAAGCGGGACGGAATCGTCCACGCGGTGTACGGAGGCGTCTACGGCAAGGCCCACAGCGTCACGGACGGCCATCCCATGACTGGAGGCCTGCTCCCGGTGATGACGGACATGGGTAGTGCCGCGACCGTTGGGCTGGCCCGGTACGCATCCTCGGTCTTCGGCGAAGACTACCAGGGTCGGTTGTTTGCGACTGCCTTCAACCTGCGTAAGGTCACCTCGCACCGGCTTGTGCCCGAAGGGGCTACGTTCCGCACCGAGGACTCGGACTTCTTGGTGTCCGAGAGCAGGGACTTCCATCCCACAGACGTCATGGAGGACGCGGACGGAAGTCTGCTTGTGGTCGATACCGGGGCTTGGTACAAGTTGTGCTGTCCAACCTCGCAAATGGAGAAGCCGGACGCATTGGGGGCCATCTACCGCGTCCGACGCAGCGGTGCCTCACCCCCACCCGACCCGCGTGGCTCCCAGATCGACTGGGGCGGCCTGACGGCTGCCGGTTTGGCGGACCTCCTCGATGACCAGCGCCCCGCGGTCCGTGACCGGGCTGTCCGTGAACTGGAAAAGGCCGGTGACTTGGCCGCCTTGGATGAAGTGCTTTCCTCGGGAAGCGAAGTTGCCCGGTTGAATGCCGTCTGGGCTCTCACGCGGATAGGCACAGAGGGAGCCCGGGCCACCGTCCGCGCGGGCCTCTCGGACAGTTCCGCTGCCGTCCGGCTTGCGACGCTGCACTCGGTGGCACTGCATCGCGACAGCGGGGCCTTCGAGGCGACGGCGGGACTGTTGTCGGACCAGGCCGCCGGTGTGCGGCGGGGCGCGGCCGAAGCGTTGGGCCGAATCGGTGATAGCCGTGCGGTGGGGCCGCTGCTTGACGCCACTTCCGACAGCCTGGACGACGAGATGCTGACGCATTCCCTGATCTACGCCCTGATCGAGATCGCGGACCCGCGAGCGACAGCTGCGGGTCTGGATGGGCGTTCCGCGGCCACCGAGAGAGCCGCCATGATCGCCCTCGACCAAATGCGGTCGCAGGCCCTGACTGGTCGGCGCGTCCTGACTCGCCTGGAGTCGCCGGAACCATCTGTCGCGGAAGCGGCACGCTGGATCGCAGGTCGCCATCCGGAATGGGGAGGCCTGCTCGCAGGTTACCTTCGGAACCGTCTGCAAACTGCCGGCCGGGAGGCGAGCGCTGAAGTGGTCGGGCTGCTCAAGCGATTCGCGGCGGACCCGACTGTCCAGGACCTATTGGCCTCCGCCGCTGCAGGTGCTCGAGAAGAGGCATCCAAGACGGCGCTGGAAGCGATGGCCGCAGCGTCGCTCGAGACGGCCCCGCCGTCTTGGCCCGATGCAGTCGCCGCCGCGCTGGCCCGGGAAGAGACGCGAGCGGAGGCTCTACGGGCGGCCCGGCGCATCCCGCGCGGCGATTCCGGCCACCCGCAGCTCGACCGGGCCTTGATAAGCGTGGCGCGCGACCCAAGCGTGGACGCAAGCGTGAGGATTCTGGCGTTGGACGCCGGCGCCGCGGCGGTCAGCAGCCTCGACGCAGAACTGTACGCACTCGCAGCCGGCGAAGTTCTCGCGTCCCGTCCCGTGAACTTGAGGGCTGCCGCCGCCCGTGTCCTCTCGCTCGTGCCACTGGACAGGTCACAGCTTCTCGGTCTCGCAGACCTGCTGCCGGAAGTCGGACCGATGGAGCTTCCCGAACTCGTGGAGGCCTTCGCCCAATCCGCCGATCGTGATGTGGGAGTCCGATTGGTTGCCCGCCTGCGGAAGGCCCCGGGCTTGGCCAACCTCAGGGCCGACATTGCGGACCGTGCGACAGCCGGGTACGATTCCACCGTCCGGGACGAGCTGGACGGACTGCTCATAGGCGAGGTCGCCGGCCTTGAGGACCAGCGGAACAAGCTTGAGGAACTGCTGGTAGAGCTGGAACCCGGAGATGCCAAGAGGGGGCAGGCCGTATTCAACAGCACCGAGGGCGCCTGCTTGGCATGCCACGCGATTGGTTTCGCAGGCGGCCAGGTCGGGCCGGGCCTGACGACCATTGGCCAGATCCGAGACCGCAGGGATCTCTTGGAGGCGATCGTGTTTCCCAGCGCCAGCTTCGTGCGCAGCTACGAGCCGATCGTGGCGGTGGCGGGGGAGCGAAGCGTCAGCGGCGTGGTTGTAGAGGAGAGCGACAGCCACCTGCTGATCGCGGTCAACGCCGACGAGCGTGTGCAGCTGGCTAGGGCGGATATCGACGAGATCCGCCCCGGGACTGTCTCAGTCATGCCTTCCGGGCTGGACGCGCAACTCAGCGACCGCGAACTCGCGGACCTGCTTAAGTTCTTGGAGGCCACCCAGTGGGGTCCCGTTGGTCGAGGGTGGTAGAAGCTGGATTCTTCCGGAGGACTAGCACAACATGCACGGTCGGCCAGCCGATGGCCGGCTATGGTCGGCAAGGCTGCCGTCAGGAGCACTCGGACTGGTTCCGTCCCAAGTTCAGCTAGGATTCCTTAGGTCTCTGCCGCTCTCGGTAGTGCGGCGTTTCTGATAGCGAGCACACAATCAGAAGAACTACAGGATCCGAAGTCCAGCATTGGCGAGTTCGCCGCCTCCCGTGATCAATTGCGCCAGAAGATAGCCGCCATCGGAGACCTGCGGCCCGGTTCCTTGATCCTAGATTCCTCAGTTGAGAGTCGGCTGGGGTATGGCTGGCACCAGTAATCGATG
>JAPPMC010000144.1 GCA_028819235.1 Bryobacterales bacterium | reverse complement strand
GCCCGGCTCCGCTCCGCTCCGCCGACCACCCAGCTTGGCCGGCAAACCCGCAATGCACTAACGTTCGAACTGGACCAGTCGACGGGGGCAGGTCAATGCAGCCGAAGTCCCAACTCCATCGGGTACGATTTGCCGGTCAGCCCGGCTGGGGCTGCCCGAACCCGAGATCCGCCCGGAACCGGCGCACCGCAGCCTTCGCCTGATCCGCCGCGTCCTCGATGCCCGGTAGCGCGGCGCAATACGCATCGATCGCCCTGTCCCCGAGTGGTGTCCATTTTTCGATCCACTCTTTCAGCAGGGCCCGGTTGCAGTTCTTTTGGTCGACGAACTCGACCAGCGCCTTCGTCCAGCGCCGCGAGCGTTCGCTGTCGATCAGCTGAGCGTCGCTCAACATGCCGAGCAGGGTATCGCCCTGGTTCTTCGCGGCCCGGCCAAGCTGCCGAATCGCCGCTTCTTCGACGCAGGGTTTGGCGACGAGCTGCAAGGCAGCGAAATGCTCGCCCCAGTCGTAGGTGACCAGGGTCCGCTCCATCAGCTCGCGGAAGCCGTCCCAAGCCGGGTCGTCCTCCCAGATCTGCCGCTCCTTCTCGCCGAAGCCGAGATCCGGGTGCGCCTTCGCAAGTTCACTCGTGCGATAGGCGATGCGGCAGACCCAGCGATATTGATCGGCCGCCTGAAACATGCAGCAGTTTTCGATGGTGCTGCTGCGCGCCAACTGCACCAGATAGGCGGACGCCATCTGGACCGCGTGGATCAGATAGCGGCTCGGCGTGTAGAACCGCGCGAGCTCGCGGGGCCATGCCTCCGGCATGGTGGCGTCGTGGTCGTTCTTGCTGTGCTCGTCCAGGAGGCCGTCGATATAGTTCTCCTGGCCGTCTTGCATCATCGTGTAGGTCCGGTAGACCAGCTTGTCGGGATCGCGGAAGGCGTCCCAATCGTCGTGCACGAGCGGGCTTTCGTTGCGGTACTTGACGAACCACTTGGTCAGCGGCGTGCCGGGACCCATCGCCCACGGCGCCTTCGGGTCCTTCGTGCTCCATAGGAGATTGGTCGATACGACCTCATACTCGGTCGGCCGTCGGCGCTCGCCTGCCAGATGGCTCCACGTTTTCAGCGGCTCCATCGGCTTGGAGGTGTCAGGCAAGTAAGGCATGCAGTGAGCCTCCTCGATCCCTAGACCCGGTCCTTCTTGAGATAGAACCGCGTGTAGTCGTCATTCGTCTCGATCTGACCGGAAAAGGCGGTCAGGCTCACCTCCAGCTCGGGCATGCGGAACGGGCGGCCCAGCACTTCCTCCATGGTGTCCCGGCGGATGATGCAGCCGCCTTCGGCCTCGACCCGCACATAGGTTGTGTGATCCGAGATCACGATCTCCTTGTCCGGGTTGTCGGTGTGGACCGCTTCGATGACAGCCTGGGCGATCTCTCCGCCCCGCAGCACCGGCCCTGCCATGTCGCCGATTCCCCCGGAGTCCGGCGCATCGCTCATTCGTTGCTCTCCCTTGGCGCCCGCTGCGCCGCTATGCCACGTCGAAGTAGACGTCGAGCTGCTCGAAGCGGGTGAGTTCGGCCGCCTTCACGGTCATGTCCCGCGGAAACGGCGCCGCGTTGTCGTCGTCGGTCGTACGCCGGACGCGCAGGATCTTGTCCGGCTGCGGCGCGACCTGACGGCCGACGATATGCGCGGCGCATTTCGCTGCGACGGCATCCATGTCGTCCGCCTGGTCCACATCGAACAAGCGGATGTGGCAGTCATATTGGAAGCGGCACAGGATGGGGGTGCTGTTCACGGCAATCCCTCCCTCGAAATCGATTCGTCCGGCGGGTGTCGTGCCCGCTATTCCGCCGCCTGCGCCCGAGTGCGATAGGCCTCGATCCACGCGTAATCATGTGCGTCGCGCCCGCCCTCGCTCACCTCGCCACAGCCCATATATTTGAGGATGTTGTCGAAGGTCGGGGGCTCGATCTCGCCGGAGTACATCCGGTCAACGATGCTGTGGTGGTCCTTGTAGCGCACCGGATCGGTCCCGAAAATCCATTTGCAGACCGGCGTGCAGAAGCTATACCGCCGGCCCTCATAGTCGAGCTGATGCGCACGCGCGCGCCATTCTGGGCCCGGGCGATGCGAGATCGGGATCTGGCACATGTTGCAGACCGCAGTCATGCTGTCGCCCCAGGCCAGCTCGTCGCGCCCGTTCAGGATGTTGTCGATCACGACGTCCCAATAGGTGCCGAAGCTGGCGTTCCAACCGGGATATTTCTCCTCCAGCCACTCGCGCTCGCGCGGCCCGACACCCGCGGTCGGGTTCCACCAAACGGTCTGGCGCCACGACCAGATGCCGCATTGCTGGCAGTGATGATGGTTCTCGACGTCGTCGAGGAAGTGGTCCCAGTACCAGGGCCGGTCGAGACCGACGTCGAGGATCTGCCGCTGGAACTGGGTGATGACGAACTCGTGCATATACTCCTTGAACGACATGGCACGCTTTTCCAGCGGGAACTGGTAGTCCATGGGCACGCCGGTCAGGATCGCGAAGACACGCCAGACACGCCAGAAAGCGACGTCGAGGGCTTGCTGGGCCTCGGCTTTCTTGCCGTTCCTGACCATGATCTCGATCACCGGCGTGCCGATCTGGGCGTGGCGTGCCTCATCCGACTGGATCGAGGTGATCAGGTTGGAGAAGGTGTGATCGCCGACTTTCGCGGCGTCCTCGGAGAGGCCGACCAGCTGCACGTTGGTGAGCCCGGTCTCGAACGCGAAGCTGAGCATGATGGCGCAGGTCGGGACGTCGCGCGTCATCATCACGTCATCCATGAGATGGCGCCCCGAGAGGACCGCCCAGTTGTTGGAGTGCTGGGCCTCGTGTGCCCAGTCGAACTGCCTGTCCTTCCTCACTAAGGCATGGGGAAACCAGAGCTGGATCTGACCGTGGCGCATCTCGTCCAAGAAGGCGAACAGCCCCATGTTGCGCATTCCGGGCGCCTTCGAGAAACGCGCCGTGCGCGCGTCGGGCTGACACGCGGCATATTCCGAGAGCGCGATCGCGCCATAGTGCATCTTGAGCATGCTGAGATAGGCGGGATCAGCGACGTCGTAGTAGTCGGAGTGCTGAAGCGCCGTTTTCACCGAATAGGCGCCGGTGTCCTTCTCGCGCTGGACGGCCACATATTCTCGGAACGTGACCTTGTAGGGCTCGTCGAAGGTCTCCCACTCTTCCGTTGGTATGCCGTAGGGATCGCTCATATCGGC
>JAPPMC010000196.1 GCA_028819235.1 Bryobacterales bacterium | reverse complement strand
TGGATGCCACACGAGGGGTGCCGTTGTCAAGTCCCGGTTATGGGGCATGGGCAGCTCGCGGCGGTTTGGCGCGGCATTGCGCCCTCTCGCCGCGTCGGATATTCTGTGTGCGTGAATTGGGCCGACGTGGCGGCTATGGTCTGGAGCAGCAAGCCACGGCGCGAGGGCCCTTGGGAGGCTCCGGCGCGGTCCCACACCGCTGGGCCGCCACTGCCCACACAGGCAGAGCGAACGGGCCTTGGGCGCCGGAATTCTGGGCGGGCGCTGCGGTGCGGCTAGCGCAGGCCAAGGCATCGATGGCGCGGTCCAAAGTCCTACTGGCGATCGCAGTCGCGGCGGCACTCGCGGCGCAGCCCACGGCCAACCTGCAGAGGTCTGTGGAGTTCCTGCTCCGGGGCGACCTCGAGTCAGCCGAAGCGGCAGCAGCCCTCGCGCTGGGAGATCCGGCCACCAAACCAGTCGCCCAGGCAATGATCGGCTCCATCCGCCTGCGGCAGGAGCGGTACCGGGAGGGTGTGGATCTCCTCGAGAGCGCAGTGGAGGCCAACCCGCGGTTGCTCGGGGCTCGGCTCAACCTTGCACACGCGTACGCCCTCTCCGGTGAGCCCGCCCGATCAGAGGCGACGTATCGGCGGGTCCTCGAACTTGCCCCGGACAATGCGGCGGCCCGACTGGCGCTCGCCCGCGTCGAGAGCGCCAGGGGCAACCACCTGGCGGCATTGGCCGTTGCCGGACCGGTGGAAGACAAGTTGCGGGAGTCGCCGGATGGTCTGCTCGTTCTGGCAGAGGCACATGCGGCAGCGGGCAATCGGGAGGCAGTGCTGCAGCTCGCCGATGCCTGGAAGCGTCAGCGGGGTGTGCCAAGGGAACCGTCGATGCGGTTCGCCCTCTCGATCTCGAAGGCCGGGCTCAACCCAGAGGCCATCGCGATCCTCGAGAACCTCAAGCGAGAAGGGCTGGGGTCCTACGAGGTGGCCTTCAACCTAGGCGGGCTCTACCTGCTCGAAGGCAACCTCGCCAAGGCGGCGGACAACTACGAGCTCGCGGTAGGGTTGGACGATCAGTCGGTGCCGGCACTCCGGCAGGTGGCCCTCATCGCGGAACGCAGCGGCGAGTTGGAGAAAGCGCTGTCTTACCTGATCCGGGCCAAGCTTGAGGCGCCGGACGACGCCGGGATCCAGTTCTCCTTCGGAACGGTGGCCCTCCGGCTGGAATTGGCGGAAGACGCCAAGCAAGCCCTCTCGCGGGCCCTCGAGCTGGAGCCCGGACACCGTGCGGCCCGCTACTGGCTGGCGACCGCCCAGGGCGCGGCTGGGGAGTATGACAGCGCGCTGCAGCTCTACAGGGGACTGCTGTCGGAAGAGCCTGACGAGGCGCAGCTGCACTACGCCGTCGGCACGGTCCACTACCTCCGGTCGGAATTCGCGGCGGCAGCCCGGCACCTGAGCGAGAGCCGGCGCCTGAAGCCAGACCAGCTGCTGTCCCCCTACTATCTGGCGATGATCGACCAAAAGGAGGGACGTTTCGCGGAGTCCATCCGTGCGTTCGACGCAATCCTGGAGCGGCACCCCGAGCACGCTCCGTCGTACGAGGGACTCGCCGTCTCTCTGGTCAAGGAGCGGAGGTTCGAGGAGGCGAGGCAGAACTTCGAGACTGCGCTGCGGCTGAATCCGAACTCGGTCAGGGCCAGCTACCAGTACGGGCAGCTGCTAGTGCGCATGGGCCTGCGGAGCGAGGCCCAGCGATACTTGGCGATCGCCGAGGAACTGCGCGAAAAGGACGAGGAGGCCCAGCTGGTGCGGACACTGCTGAACCCGCACTAGGAGAGGCTCGCAACAGGCGCATGGCGGTGGAGTCCGGAGAGGCTGGCAAGCGCTTGCCAGGCGCCGCAAGGGCCGTTCGGCCGCGCCTCGCGATGCACTTGGCCTCCGCTTGGCTGGCGGGATGGCTGTGGGTGCTGCCGGCGCTACCCCAGCAAGGCACTGCCGATCACTACGGGCGGGCTGTGGCGCTGCTTGAGCAGGGCTTGTGGGAACCTGCCATCGCAGAGCTCCGACTGTCGCTCGAACTATTTCCGGGCCAAGCCGATGCCCACATCGCACTAGGGGTCGCGCTCAGCAATACAGGCGAACTGGAGGATGCGCTGGCGGCCTTTCGCGAGGCCGTGAGCCTGGAGCCTCAATCGGGTAAGGCCCGTTTCAACCTCGGACTCGCACTTCGAAACTTGGGCCGATCGGAGGAAGCGGTCGCCGAGATGGAAGAGGCGGTCCTCCTGGAGCCCGAACTGGAAGAAGCATGGCTCGAGCTGGGCCTGCTACTGCAGCGGCAAGGGGAGTGGGACCGCGCGGTCGAAGTGTTCGAGGACTTTCTCGAACAGAACGACAGTTCCGCCCTCGGGAACCACTGGCTCGGGGTCTCGCACCAGCAGCGCAAGGAGTTCGGAAAGGCGATCGAACGGTTCCGGCGCGCAACAGAACTGGATCCGAGCCTAGTTAGGGCGCACAACAGCCTCGGGACAGTCCTCGCTGAAACCGGGGGCGTCGTGGAGGCCGTCGAGGCATTCCGCAAGGCGGTGGCGCTGGCCCCTGACAACCTTGAGATCCGGCTGAACTTGGGCGTTGCGCTGCGCAACATCGGGCAGAGCGAGAGTGCGGTGGACGAGTTGCGCGAGATCCTGGACCTTGGCCGGGGCCGGCCGGCGGCCTCGCTGTTCGCGGAGGTGCAGCACCAGATCGGCCAGACGTTGGCGGGCACGGATCCGGAGGCTGCCGTTGGGGCGTACGAAGAGGCCCTCGATATCGAACCGGAGAAGGCCGAGTCGTACTACGGTCTCGGGCAGGCGCTAAGGCGCCTTGCGGCACGCGGGCGGAGGAATGTTCAAGACTGGCCGGGGCACACCGAGTCCGCCGGGAGACAGTTGGCCGTCGCCAGAGAGAGCGCAGAACGGGGAGACGTGGAGTCCGCCCGCTCGGGTGCGGAGCGGACGGTCGAGAGCTTTCCCGGGTACGCGCCGGCGCACAGCTTCCTCGGATACCTGCTAGGACGCCAAGGCGATCTTGACGGCTCAGTGCGGCATCTGCGGCGGGCAGTCGAACTGGAGCCCGAGTCGGCCGAGGCCCGCTACCACCTTGGTTTGGCTCTGTGGTATCGGGGCGAGCGGCTGGAGGCGACAGCCGAGCTGGAGCATGCGGCGCGCCTCGACCCGGCGATGGCCGAATCGAGCGCGGCGTTGGGCATGGCCTTCAGGGAGCAGGGACGCAACGATCTGGCCAGGCGGCACCTGCAGCGTGCCATCGCTCTGAATCGCAACCTGCCGGCGCCGTATGTGGACCTCGGCGTCGTGCTGCTTGCCGAGGGCCGTGGCGGAGCCGCATTGGGGCAGTTCGAAGCCGCGCTGAACCTACCCGCCTCAGCGGGGCCGATCCCAGACATGGATGTGGCCATAGATGCGATGCGCACGGAGCTCAAGAGGAGCCCCAGCAGCCCCGAAGCGCACAATGTGCTGGGCCGGCTGCTGGGGAGGGCGGGCGCGGACCCGCAGCAGGTCGCCGCTGCCTTCCGCGAGGCGACCAGGCAGCGTCCGGACTATCCGGAAGCACTGAACAACCTAGGCCTAGTCCTGACGCAGACCGACAAGACAGACGAGGCCCTAGAAGCGTTCAGGTCCGCCGTCCGCTTGCGTCCGGACTTTGCGGAGGCCCGGGCCAACTTGGGCGGCGTGCTGGTGATCGTGGACCCGGAGAAGGCCGTAGAAGAACTGCTGGCCGCGCTGAATCTGGATCCCGGGCTCGTCAACGCCCACTACAACCTGAGCCGGGCGCACAATGCGAATGGGGACCGCGCCAGCGAGATCGACCATCTAGAGCGGGCGGTAGGGATTGATCCGAGCTTTGCCAGGGGGCATCTGGCGCTAGGCCGGGCGTTGGTGGCGAACCGGGCAGTTGATGAGGGGGTTGTCCACCTGGAGAAGGCCCTCACGCTGGACCCCAGCCTCGGGGAGGCGCGCTACCAGCTGGGCCTGGCGCTGGCGCGTGCAGGGCGACGCGAGGAGGCACGCCGCGAGCTCGAAGCGAGCCGTCCGCTGATTAGCGAGAAGCAGAAGGGCGAGACTGCGACCGTGCTGATGAGGGAGGCCCGAGCAGCGCTGGACAACGCAGAAGTCAGGGCGGCAATCGACAAGCTCCGCCAGATCGTCGGCCTGGTGCCGGCCTACTTCGACGCCCAGCTCGCGCTGGGCGAGGCGCTGGCCCGCAGCGGCGACCCGGCATCGGCGGTGGCGGCGTACCGCCGGGCGGTCGAGCTACGGCCCGACTCTCACGCGGGGTTCATGGGCTTGGGAGACACCCTGCGGTCGCAACGCCTCGGCGAAGAGGCGGCGGACGCCTACAGGAACGCCGTTCGACTTCGCCCGTCTTCAGCGCTGGCGCACATGGGACTTGGCGAAGCCCTTGCAGGGGCCGGCTACGAGGAGGAAGCCGTCAAGGCGTTCGAGACCGCGGCCCAGCTCGACCCAAGCGACGACCGAGCCGCGGCGGAGATTGAGCGGCTCTCCGAACTGCTGCGACGGCGATGGCGCAGCGAAATGGTCTCCGCTCTGGTAGAGGGCAGTTCATCAAGGCTCGGCAGCGTCGCAATGCGGCCAGGCGACGGGGACGATCCCGCGCTGGTGAGCGCATTCGAGGACGAGATCCGCCTGGGAAACTTCAAGCAGGTGGAGCCCCGCCTGCGGCGCTACGTGCGCGATAACCCCGACTCGTGGTGGGGCCACTACGCCTTGGGCTATGTGGCGTTCGCGCAGAAAAAGGTCGCCGACGCCGTAGGCGCGCTGGCCAGATCCCTGCGGCTGAACATCGACAACGCCGAAGCGCACAAGATCTTGGGCAGGGTGCTGATGCTGATCGGCCAGTACGACAGGGCGCGGGTCGAGTTCGAGATGGCGGCGCGGCTGAACCCGGACTCGGCAGAGATCCGTTACAACCTAGGGAAGCTCTACTCCGCGCAGGACAACTTCCCGGCGGCAGTGGACCAGTTCGACCGCGCCCTGAAGCTCGAACCTTCCTACATGGAGGCGCACAATGCGCTGGGCTTCGCGCTGGAGTCGATGAGCAAGGACACGGAGGCGGTCAAGAGCTATGGCAGGGCCATCGAGCTCAGCGAGCAGCGCGCAGTCGGCTTTGTCGCGCCGTACGTGAACCTGGCGGCACACTACAACCGGCAGAACGATCCCGCAAGGGGGCTGGAGTTTGCCCGGAAGGCGATCGCACTGGACCCGGACTCGGATCTCGGCAGATTCCAGGCAGCCAAGGCCTTCAGGGCACAGAAGGATCTGCCCAAGGCGATCGGGCAATTGGAAGCGGCGATCAGGATCAATCCGCGCGTGTCCCGCTACCACTACGTCCTTGGGCTGTTGTACCGGCGGGTCGGCAGGGAGGACGAAGCCCGGGAGGCGATGGCCATCTTCGAGCGCCTTGAGCGGGAAGCGGCAGACTTGGAGGCGCAGCGGCGCGCGACGACTAGCCGACGACCGTAGCGGCGGCTGCTACAGCGGCTGGCCCAAGACGGCGCGCTCTGTGCCGAGTCAGCCTGAGGATCCTTGTAGGCACTGGTACCCCTTGGCATCTGTTGCGTGCGCCTGCGGAGCTTGGAAATCTTCCGTGCCCTACCCTACGCCCTAAGAGACGCGCGATACGTCAACACAGAGGGGCCTATGGAGGCGGAGGAGCCCTACCGGGACCGACCGCTGGACCGGGTTGACCTGGACGAGGTTCTGATCCTGGTCCGGCGGAAGGCGTATTTCACCCTCTGTCCTCCGCGTCAGTCGGGCAAGACGACCGCCTTAGGTGCTCTAGCTGAGCATCTCGGCCGAACTGGTCGCTTTCAGTGCGTTGACATCCTCGTTGGAGTAGGTCTGTCGGCGCGCCAAGATGTCGCAGCTGGCATGCGCGCGATTCTGAGGGCGATCGAGGCCGAATGGACAACGCGAGAGCCCTTGGTCAACGGAAGCTGGCCGGCCTCTTTGGCTGAGGCAGTCCCGCATCTGGCACTCGAGCGCGTCTTGGCCCAATGGGCGGCAGCAGATTCGCGGCCTCTAGTCCTGTTGGTTGACGAAGTGGATGCGCCTATCGGCGACACTCTGATCTCATTCCTCCGCCAAATTCGCAGCGGTTCATGTAGCAGCTCCGGGCTGGATATCTGCTGGACGGGTTGCGCAGGCCAGCTGCGTCAGGTGGGCACTGCTCGTAGCGCTCATCGGGAGCTACAAATGGGCGGAACCCAAGATGGCCCGAAGGCCCAAGCCAGGGCGGCTTAGAGCCAGTGACCGGGCCCCGCACCGTGTCCTCGGTCTCGACGCTCCGGCGCGCACGAGCCGTTCCGCGAGCGCCGCGCGAACGTCCCTGCGCCAGAGTTGCTGCCTAGGCGGGACCTGTGATTCCGCGGCCCTCCAGGATGGTTATGACCCGATCGGCCGCCACGGACTGCAAGCCTTCCCGGCCCCCCGAGGGCCAGCGCACGTCGACACGGTCGGCCGTGGCGGCGGATCCGAGGCCGAAGTGCAGCCTCAGGTCGTTCTGGGAGTAGTAGCTCGACCCGCTCATGACCTCGCCGACCTGCACGCGAGAGCCCGCAGTCACCGTTACCCGAGCGCCGATCGCCGATCGGTTCGACACGCTGCCGACGCACTTCACCATCAGCCAGTGATTGCCGCCGCGACATTCGTTCCGCAGCAGCGACGGCGGACCGTCCAGATTGTTGACGACGACGTCCACCAAGCCGTCGTTGTCAAAGTCGCCGAAGGCGCAGCCCCTACTGACGGCGGGCTGGGTAATGCCCGGCCCGGCGGTCTCGGAGATGTCGCGGAAACGACCGTTCCCCAGGTTGCGGTATAGGATCTTGCGCTGCTTGTAGGTAACGTGCAGATCCTCGCCCTCGATCGCCGGGTAGACGTGCCCATTGGCCAGCAAGATGTCGGGCCAGCCGTCGTTGTCAAAGTCGAAGAAGCCCGCACCAAACCCCAGAAACCTCGTGTTCACACCCAAGCCCGCGTGCAGGCTCGCGTCGTAGAAGGTCCCGTCGCCGTTGTTTTGGTACACCGTGGTGACTTGGTCTGAGAAGTTGGTGCGGACGATGTCGAGCCAGCCGTCCCCGTCGAAATCGGCGATCCCGACACCCATGCCGGCCATCGCGACGCCGTCTTCGTTGAAGGCGCATCCGGCCTGAACGCCAACCTCAGTGAAGGTTCCGTCGTGGTTGTTTCGATACAGGAGGCTGGGGGCCGTGTCGCAGGCAACGTAGATGTCCGGCCAGCCGTCGTTGTCGAAGTCCGCCACCGCCGCGCCCATGCCGTATGACCCGACGGGCCGCCATCCCGTCTTTGCGAAGGCAGCCTCGGCCGGGCCTCGGGGAACGGCGATCCCCGAGCTCTCGGAGACATCCTCGAACGTTCCATCCCCCAGATTCCTGTAAAGCAGGTTCGTGCCGCCCCCGAAGCCCTGCGGGCCGCAGGCGACGGCGAGGTCGTTGTACCAGCAGGACTCTGCGCCGCCCGGCGGCGGCGATACTGCGGGGTCGAAATTGACGTAGTTGGCCACGAAGAGGTCCAGCAAGCCGTCGCGGTCGTAGTCCAAGAAGCAGCACGCAGCCCCCCAGCGGGGGGCGTCGCCCGCAACACCAGCCTCTTCCGAGACGTCCCGGAAGGTGCCGTCACCGTTATTGCGGTACAGGACGTTGCGACCCCAGTAGGTGACGACGAGGTCGTCGAAGCCGTCGTTGTCGTAGTCTCCGACGCAGCACCCCTGCCCCCAGCCCGTCCTGTGCA
The DNA here is from genome assembly GCA_028819235.1 of Bryobacterales bacterium. Classification (GTDB taxonomy): domain Bacteria; phylum Acidobacteriota; class Terriglobia; order Bryobacterales; family UBA6623; genus VXMF01. Next base: position 26,537 of record JAPPMC010000196.1, on the reverse strand, counting down.
GGCCTGAGTCGCTCGTGACGTCCGTGAAGGTCCCGTCGCGGTTGTTGTGGAACAGGTAGCTGGACGGTCCGCCCCCGGCGGGGAATCCGTCGAATGAGGTTCCGTTCACGAGGAAGATGTCCAGCCAGCCGTCGTTGTCGTAGTCGAAGAACGCGACACCGCAGCCCATTTCCTCTAGCAGGTACCGCTTCTCGGTCGGGCTGCCGGACACGTTGAGGGCCGCCGCAAGGCCGGCCTTCTGGGATACGTCCGTGAACCGGACGGGCTCGGCGGCCGAGGCTCGCAAGCGTGAGCCGAGCATCGCCTCCAAACAGCGGGCGAGGGGGTGGTCCTCCCTCAGTGCCGCCAGTTCGGTCCCGAACGCGCACAGCGCGGGACCGCCCAGAAATCGCAGGAAGCTGCGCCGAGACCGCGCCCGCGACCGGGACGTTCGGGTTCGGCGCGGGAGGCTCATTCTCCGGCCTTGCTAGGGACCCTCAAGGTTGCTGCGACCCGCAGCCGGAACGCCCTCCCGAACGTGTCCGTTCAATTCCCGGCCGATCGAGGCGGGATGGGCAGGCACCGGCCCGATGGTCGCGGGACCGGGCTCATTATAGTGGCGCGAACCTACCCAGCGGACGCGCCCTTACTTCCCTGCCGTGGAAGGCAGGGCCCGGAACTCCGGAGTCCGGGCCCTCGCGGAGACCGCTGTCGGTCTCGCTGATCAGAAGTCCACCCTCAGCGCGAACTGGATCGAGCGGGGGATGTTGCACTGCTGGAAGACTTGGCCGAATGACCCCGCGCTCCAGTTGCCGTTCGGGGCGCAGAAGACCGTCCGGTTGAATATGTTGCCGAAGTTCGTCTCGAAGCGCATCTTCCACTGCTCGTCAAGCCAGATGTCCTTGAAGATGCTCAGGTCCTCCGTGATGTTCGCGAAACCGCGGACTGTGCCGTCGTTGATGGGCGCGCTTCCGAAGCGCAGGGCACCCGGGTCCGTCCAAGCGGCGCTGCTCAGGTAGCGGTCTCTGTTGGGGTCGAACCGACCGCTGACGCTGGTTCTGCCTTCGGCCCCGGAGACACGGTCGGGCCGCTTCTGCGGATTGAACAGGATGCCTCCCATGTCGTTCGCCATGAACGTGTTGATGGGGCGGCCCTGGTCGAAGCGGAATATGCCGGAGAAGCTCCAGCCCCCTACGAGGCGCGCCAAGCCGGTCTTCTTGTTGCTCATGAACGGGAGCTGGTAGGTCCAAGCGAGGAAGCCGCTGTTCGGGATGTCGTCGCGGCTGAGGGTCCAAACGTGCTGCTCTATCGGACTCTGTCGCCTGGAGTTCCCGCCGTCGCTGCCCTGTCCGCTCTCGGCACCCGTGCCCCGCAGCCTAGAGAAGGTGTAGGAAGCGCGGAACTGGAGGCCGTTGGCGAACCGCTTGTCGAGCTTCGTCTGGAGCGAGTGATAAATGCTCATCCCGGTAGGGACGCTTCTCCAGCGGATCGATTGGATTTGCGGGAATGGCCGCAGGGCCTGCGCAACGTTGCCGGAGAATCCCGGGAAGGGTTTGCCGATGCCGGCCTCCTGCGCGACCTGAGAGTTGATGTCGGCGTTCAGGACGGCCGCGCCGAGGCCGAGGACGTCCGGATGGTTCATGTTGGCGAGCAGCCCCATCGAGTTCGGATGGTTGGTGAGGCGCGTGCCGCGATTGCCCACATACGAGACGTCAAGAACCATGTTGTCGGTGAGCTGCCGCTGCCATGTCAGCGACCAGTTCTGGAAGCGCGGCAAGGTGAGATCGTCCTCCGCGACGGTGATCGGCGACTGGTTGAGCGACACGGTCGGGTCGATGAACGGCGGCCGGATGATCAAGTCTCTGGGGATTCCGTCGTCCCAGTGGTAGGTCGCGCTCAGGCCTCCGTTCGTGTTGTTGGCCGCAGGGAAGTTCTCGAACCCAAGGATCGGAAGCCCGGTGAACTGGCTGTGCGAGACCCCGGAGTAGTAGATTCCGTAGCCGCCGCGAATGACGGTCTTGTCGCCCACCCGATAGGCAAAGCCGAAGCGAGGTCCCCAAGCATCCTTGGGAGGCCGCTGGAACTTCCGCGACCCCGTGCGGCCCGGCCCCGTGCCGGCAAACACTTGGGCCCCAGGCAGTCCGCCGGCACCCGGGTTCGGAGTGTTGAGGTCGAAGGTGGAGTACATGTCCCTCGCCTCGATGCGCGACGACTGGTAGTCCCACCGCAGCCCGAACGTCAGGGTCAGGTTGGCCGTGACCTTGCTGTCAATGTTGACCCACGGGGCCACGTACTGCTCATAGAAGGTAGGCTCGGCGGGGATGTGGAACGTCCCGTTGTGCACTTGGCCGAGGATGAAGGAGGCGTAGGGGTCGCCCGTGCTGGGCAGGTTGTTGCCCATGGCGTCGTACCCGCCGGTCTGCAGGCGGTTGAAGTTGAAGCTTCCGCCCGGGTTGGCACCCCATTGGCGGAAGGGGTACTGATGGTGCCGGAATTCGATCCCCATCTTCACGGTGTGGCGTCCCTTGATCCAGGTGAGGTCGTTGGAGAACTGGTAGCGGTTGTTGGTGTTGAAGCCGGGCCCGCCCTGGCGGCCGCCCCATGGATTGCCGAGGGAGGAGTAGGGTGTGTTCCCGGAGAAGCTGATCGCCGGCGCGCCGGTGCCCTCCTGGATGAGGCCGCCCCTGTCGGGACCCCACAGCCGCTCGGGCCAGCCAGTGCCCGCCGAGAGCGAGTACCCGCCCATGTACCAGCGGTCGTAGGCGAGTGTGGTGTGGTTGATCAGGTTGTTGGAGATGATGTAGTCGAACTGCTGATGCAGGTGGTGCGTCGCGATTGTCTGCTGGAAGCCCTGCCCAATGTAGTTCGTGTTCTGGGAGAAGTCTGACCAAGAGTTGGCCGTGCAGCCCCCGACGCCGCCACAGCGTCGAATGGAGGGCCGGTCGTTCTCGAAGTAGCTGGTCGTCGACCGGAAGTTGTCCGTGAACGCGTGGTCCAGACGGAACAGGACGGTCTGGATGTCAAAGGCCCACGTCTGGTCGCCCGAGCCGCCGTTGACGTTGAAGGCGACTCCCGACCTGTCGGGGGAGACCATGGCGGATGTAATCTGCTGGGCCGCCGTGCTGCGCAGCGGGTGGGATGCAGGAATGACGTTGCCGGGGAACGCGTCGCGGGTGGGCACGCCGTTCTCCGTGCGGGTCGTCGTGGGATCGAAAATGGCTCCGCCGATGATTGGCCGGCCGAGGGCGTCGATGGCGACCTGCTCGTTCGTCAGCAGCTCCGAGAAGTCGCCCCCCTTGAAGGCGTCGATGGGGGTCGTGTTCGCGAAGCTTGGAAGCGTACCCGAGCGGAAGTCGTAGATATCCCAGTTGATGAAGAAGAACGTGCGGTTGCGGCCGTCATAGACCTTTGGAATGTAGACAGGGCCGCCGAGCGTTCCTCCGTAATTGTTCTTGCGGTCCTTCGGCCGGAAGGTCCCGAAGAACCCGCTCGCGTTCAGGGCCTCGTTCGAGAAGTACTCGTACAGCGAGCCGTGGAGCTGGTTGGTGCCGGACTTGCTGGTGTACTCGATGAAGCCCCCGCTGCTGTGGCCGTACTGGGCCGAGTAGGTCGTGTTGATGACCTTCATCTCGCGGATGCCCTCGATCGGCGGGGCGCTTTCATGGGTCTGCTGGTGCCCCTCGGCGAACCCGAACGCAGCGCCGTCGAAGAAGTTCTCTGTGGCCATCGTCTGGCCCCCGTTGATCCGGGAGTTGAACTGGCTGCCCTTGAACATGGGATCGCCGTTCGGGGCCATGGGCGTGTACCCCGGCTGGAGCAGGAGCAGCGACTCAGCAAGCCGGATATCGGCTCCCATGACGACCGGCAGGTCCTCGTAGTACTTCTCGTCGACGGTGTGCGTAAGGTCGCCCTGCTGCGTGCTGAGCATCTCAGACGCTGCGATCACCTCGACCGTTTCCGTGACTTCGCCGAGTTCCATGACTGCGTCCTGCCGGAAGATCAGCCCTCCCGTGAGGAGGATCCCGCTGCGCTGGAAGGTCTTGAAGCCAGCGCTCTCGACGCGCACCGTGTAGACGCCCAGAACGAGGGGCGGCGAATTGAACGCACCGGCGGAATTAGACTCCAGGTTGGTCTCTACACCGGTACCCTCGTCCACAAGGGTGACGGCGGCGCCGGGAATCAGAGCCCCGGTGGGATCAGTGACGACCCCTGTGATGATGGCCCTGTCGGCGCGCTGCGCAAACAGGGTCGCGGCCATCGCGAGCGACAGCAAGGCTGCCCCCAAACGGGCGGCCCGCATGGTGTTAGTTGGCACGTTTCCTCCTGTGTGTCGGCAGTCGGCTCATGTGGGACCTGCTGCAGAATTCCCCCAAGTCCGGCTATCTGTGCGAGAAATGTAGCACTGGCCGGGGAGCAGTGGGCAGATCTTGGCGCAAGAATGCAAGTAAGAGAGTGAGGATCTCGCTCTTCAGCGCCCCGAAGTCGCGAAGAGTGCGGCCAGGCGCCCTTCAGCGCGTCTCGGGCGCGAGTGGTGGGCGACACTCGGCAGGTTCCGTGGCTACGCTGAATGAGTGTTCGGGGAAGGCCCTCCGCATGGCGGGTTTCGGATGGCGGCTCGGTTTCCGCCAAGGGCGTGGGGAGCGTACGCTCTTCGCCTCGCTAGCGGTCACTGCAAGCGGGGCCGCCCACTGAGAATGGGGTCCGAGCCCGTTCGTCGGAAGGCGCTGGGTACGGCGGCACGGCGGTTGCAAGAAGGCCTGACAGCCACCTTGCGCGGGGGCCGCGCTCGGGTGGCCCTCCTCGCGGCGTCGCTCGCGGCGCAAGGCTTCGCGGCGGACAGGCTGACAGGGCCGCCAGTCTTCAGCGACGTCACGGAGGGTTCCGGCGTCGACTTCTTGAACTCCTCCTCCGGCACCTCACAGAAGTACCTCCTGGAGTCGATGGTGGGCGGTGTCGCCGCTCTCGACTACGACCGGGACGGGCTCCTGGACCTGTACTTCGTGAACGGCGCTGCGCTGAGAGACCCCATGCCCGACGGCGCATCGCCCGACAAGTCCAGCCCCGCCTACTGGAACCGCCTGTACCGGAACGAAGGCGATTGGCGATTCACCGACGTGACCGAGCTTGCCGGCGTCCAAGGGACCCATTTCGGGCAGGGAGTCGCCGCAGGAGACTTCGACAATGACGGGTGGCCGGACCTGTTCTTGGCGAACTTCGGGGCTAACTCGCTCTACCGAAACCGGGGCGACGGAACATTTGAGGACGTTTCCGGGGCAGCCGGGGTCGTGGGTGGCGGTTGGTCGGCGGGCGCGGCCTTCCTCGACATTGACCGGGACGGGCACCTCGACCTATTCGTCACCCGCTACGTGGAATGGTCATTCGCCGAGAACCCGTGGTGCGGCGAGCGCAAGCCCGGGTATCGGTCGTACTGCCACCCGAAGCACTTCGGTCCCATCTCGCATCTCGTGTACCGGAACCGCGGCGACGGGACATTCGAGGATGTCACGCAGGCCAGCGGTGTCGGAGGCTCGCCCGGGAAGGGCCTCGGCATCGCGTTCGCCGATCTCGACGGGGACGGCTGGTCGGACGTGCTTGTGGCGAACGATTCGTTCCCTCAGCAGCTCTTCCGCAACCTCGAGGGGACAGGCTTCGAGGAGATCGCGCTCCTGTCGGGCGTGGCGTACGACGAGAACGGCAGGACATTCGCGGGCATGGGAGCGGACTTGGGCGACTTCGACAACGACGGCGACCCGGACGTGTTCATCAACGCATTGGCCCACCAGCGTTATGCGCTGTTCCGCAACGACGGCGAGCTGTTCGAGTATGTCTCCGGACCGGTGGGGGTGAGCGCCATCAGCGCCTCGCACTCCGGCTGGGGCGCAAAGTTCTTCGACTACGACAACGACGGCCTGAAGGACATCTTTGTCGCCCAGGGGCATGTGATGGACAACATTGAGCTGACGCAGCCGGACGTGAGCTATCTCGAGCCCTTGGTGATGATGAGGAATTCCGGTGGCCGGTTCACGGACGTCTCGTCCCAACTCGGCGAGGGGTTCGCCGTGCCCAGAGCAGCTAGGGGGGCCGCCATCGCGGATTTTGATAACGACGGTTTTCTCGACATCGCGGTGAACTGCAGGGACCAAAGGGCCGTCCTGCTGAAGAACGAGGGGAACGACAACCGTTGGATCACCTTGTTCTTGAGGGGCACACGCAGCAATCTGGACGGGTACGGGGCGCGAGTGCGGATCGTCGGTTCGTCCGGGCTCGAACAGCACGAGACCGTGTCGGCCGCGGGGAGCTACCTCTCTTCCGGGGATCCTCGCGCACACTTTGGCCTTGGCTCTGGCGGACGGCTGAGCCTCGTCGAGATTCGGTGGCCCAGCGGAACGGTTCAATCGCTCCTTGACGTCGAGCCGAACCAAATCCTACTGGTGACCGAGCCGGGCGAGTGAGTCCGAGACCGCCCTGGGCGGTCGGTGTGCTGGATATTCGTGCGCGGTGCGCTTGCCCGCGGGCTTGCGACGGCGCCGGACGATGGCCGAGAGCACGGGCGTGGCGCTATCGCTCCAAAGTGTCGCCGTGCCAGGATCGCGGGGCCTTGCCGGTCATCGAGGGGGACGCCAGCGGTGGGCAAACGACCGGCCGAGGTGATTCCTCTGGATGCGCCGCGGCTCCCAAAGAAATGCCCCATGAAGCCGTGGCAGAACTCTTCAGTGGTGCCAATTGGTCCCCGACCCTTGGACAGCTATGCGATCGATGGTGGGGTATCGTGATCGTAGTGTTGGAAGAAACGCTGTGTTCTCTTGGCGAGACGCTTACGCCTGTAGCCGCCTGGCTTGCGCTGGCCCTGAGCATCTGGGCGGCCACACCTCTGCCCGGGGTCGGATCATTCAGTCTGAAACGCCAAGTGCGCAGGTCTCGTGAGAGAGAGTTCGTGATCCCATCGGACCGCATCGACAAGCAGTCAGGCCGGCGTGAAAATGGCAGGCGCGTGCTAACAGAGCACAAAGAGTTTGCGCGCCGGGAAGCCGAAGTCAAGGACTCAACCACGCGCGTCTTGACCGAGATGAGGGAAGCTCATCAGAACTTCGTGGCGGAGATAAGGCAATCCATAGAACGCACTGTGACGGAACTGCGCGATTCCGACCGTCGAGGCAGGGCCGAGACAAGAGAGATCCACGAGCGCATCGCGGCTGAGACCAGAGCGGTAATGGCCGCCAGCGACGATAGATTCCGAGCACAAATGCAACAAACCAATACTCTGCTCAACCAATTGTCCAAAATGACTGAAAGGGTCGCCAGCACTGAAGCCACCCTAGGCGGAGTTCGCAGAGCCGGTTACGGTGCTGTATCGGCTCCGAGTCCCCTCGGGCGTGAGCCCGAGGCTGTAGCAGCACAGCAAGTTCCCGCAGACGAAACATCCGAATGATGGGCCTCTGGCCATGGGAGCCAACCGGCTGGGCGCTCTGTGGCGAGTCCCTGACCGTGACCGCTCACCGCCGACAAGAAGCCGACCGAGCAACCCGCGGCCTCCGAGATCGAATCGGTCCTAGAGCAGGCAGTAAGGCACGGCGAATGACGCATAGCGGAGAATCGTGTCGAGACAGGTGCCTAGGGGCGAGGGCCCAAGCGTCCGAGGGTGCAGAGCCTTGCGCAAACGCCGGCAAGTCCTCGCGGGGCGATCGGAGACAGTGTAGGTGCCCAGAGCCTTCGGGACACCGCAAGTTGCCGCTAGATGGCACGGCTGTCCGGCCCTGACAGCGCAGTCGGGCTGAGCGACCGGGTGTGGCGCTTTGGGGCGCGAATTGGGCTCAGTGCCTGACTTGAGAGGGTTACGGGAATCCGAAGACAATGGTCCCTCCAACAGGGATTTGTGCGGGGGGCCGTCCCGCCGCGCCCTATCGCGACCACCGCCGCCATGGCCGTTGCCAGATGCGAGCAGTTGTGGGAGACTGTGCTCTGCTTGTCACGCCCACCTTCGATCGCTGGGGCGGTTGTGAGCAATGGCGTCAGGCCACGCTCTCGAAGTTCGATTGGCGCTGCGGGGTCCGACCGGACGCGAAGAGCACTCGACCAGTAGGGAGACCGCACATGCACGAGCCGACCAGGCGTGACTTCATGAGGTCCGTTGCTGCCTCCTCGCCCGCTTTGGCCTCCGGCGGCTGGCCGGCTGCGCTGGGCTATGCCCAGAGAGCAGGAAGCGGTTCCCGGATTCACGTTGACGGCAATCGAAAGCGTGCGTCGATGGACCCGCGATTGATGGGGGCGTTCCTCGAGCATCTGGGCCGGGCCATTTACGGCGGCGTCTATGAGCCCGACTCCCCCTTGGCCGACGGCAATGGCTTTCGGTCTGACGTTGTCCGGGAGATGCAGGAGCTGCGGTGTCCCGTCATGCGCTATCCGGGCGGGAACTTTGTGTCGGGCTACGACTGGCTCCACGGCGTGGGGCCTAAGGAAGATCGCCCGACCGTCTTGGAGCGGGCCTGGAATTCCGTGGAGACGAACCAGTTCGGGACGAACGAGTTCGTCGAGTGGTGCAGGCTGGTCGGGACCGAACCGCTGCTTGCCACCAACCTCGGGACAGGCACGCCTGAGACATCAGCGGCCCTGGTCGAGTATTGCAACGTCGAGAAGGGGACGCGCTGGAGCGACCTGCGGCGTGAGCACGGATTCGATCGACCGCACGAAGTCAAGGTATGGTGCCTCGGCAACGAGATGGACGGCTGGTGGCAGATCGGCCACATGCCCGCGCGGGAGTACGGGCGGAAGGCGCGAGACGCGGCCCGGCAGATCCGGGCGATCGATCCAACGACCGAGCTGATCGCATGCGGGTCCAGTGGGCCTTTCATGCCCACCTATCTGGAGTGGGACCGGGAGACGCTCGAAGCATGCTACGCGGAGGTCGACGGGCTGTCTTTGCACCGGTACTACGGGAACACTCCAGACGAGACTGGAGGAGACTCCTCGCGTTTTCTGGCCCTAAACCTGGACATGGACATGCAGGTGCTGGAGACGATCGCGGTCTGCGACTACGTGCGCGGCCTGCTGAAGTCGCCGAAGCGCCTCTGGCTCTCCTTCGACGAGTGGAATGTGTGGTATCGGGCCAGATCGGGGGATGACGTCAACGGCAGGGGCACGTTCGCCCCGGCCCTGCTCGAAGAGGTGTACAACCTTGAGGACGCCCTGCTCGTGGGCGGAATGGTGAACACGCTGCTGCGGCAGGCGGAGCGAGTCCGGATCGGATGCCTGGCCCAGATCATCAATGTGATCGCTGCGCTGGTCACGAACAAGGAGGGCGTGCTGCGGCAGACCATCTACTACCCGTACGCTTGGGGCGCTCGGTACGCCAAGGGTGACGTGCTGGACCTGCTCGTCGAGACCGACTCGTACGGCGTCGGGCGAGAGTACAATGCCCCATACGTCCAGCGGCGGGTGGCCCGGCCGGAGACGGCGCCGTACATCGACGCCAGCGCAACGCTGGACCCTGACGGCGGGAGCTGCGCCATGTTCCTCCTGAACCGGGATCTGGAGCGGGACCGCGAAGTGGAAGTCAGGTTCGCGAACTTGACCCCCATGCGGGTGGTGGAGGCACACACGATCACGGGCGCGGACCTGAAGGCCACCAACACTTTCGAGAACCCCAACACTGTCGCCCCGCAGGCCCTCGACGTCCCGCAGCCTGGGGCATCGATGACGCTTACGCTTCCGGCCAGGTCCTACTCGGTCGTTCAGCTGGCAACGGGTTAGGAACCGGGACCACCGCCGCCGTCTGTCCGGGCCAGTCGGTCTACCTGTGGGCGCGACACCGGAGTCGGCCTGCAGTGTGTTCGCTTGGATCGCCTGCAGCCAAGCGCATGGCAAGCCCTGATTCGTGGCGCCGCTGTGATATCGTTCCGGTGCGATTCGTCGCCCGGATCCCGCACGATGCCCAACGCCTGTGCCGATTGCCGACGCGATTTCCTGAGGTCCGGCACCTTCGGCACGCTTGCGGCCAAGGGGGTTGTGGCTGCTTGCGCTCTAGCACTCGCCACTGTGGCTACGGGCTGCGGCAGTCGCTCCCCCTCTCGTGCCCCGGAGGCGCAGGCGGCAACAATCCAGGTCGACGCGTCCAGCCGAACCCATCCCTTAAGCGCGCTCCTCTATGGGCAATTCGCGGAGTTCATGTTCGAGAACATCAAGCAGGGAATGTGGGCTGAGCTGCTCGTCAATCGGGGATTCGAGGACTTGGCGCCACCGCCGGCGGCCGCCCACTACTGGGAGCGCTACCCGGACACCCGCAACCATGCCAACGGCTTCGCACTCGGTGGTGTGCGCATGGGACTGAGCGAGCAGGGCTTCCCGCCCACCTTCGAGAATCGCGCCCAAGTGCTCGTCAACACGCTCCCGGAACAGCGGGGACACGGAATCTACCAAGCGAACATCCCGCTGCGGGGCGGCGTCACCTACCGTGGGTCTGTTTGGCTGCGCGCCACCGGGGTCAATCGGTCTGGGACGAGGGTCGACCCCGAGGGCCCTTTTGAGGGATCGCTCAGAGTCTCGCTGGAAGAGCAGCGCTCCGGCGGGCGGGTCTACGCCGCCCACACACTGGAGAACATCCCGGCCGACTGGGCGAGGTTTGAGTTCAACCTTGAAATCGCCGAGCCGGACCCGCATGCGAAGTTTGCCCTGACGGTCGATGGAACCGGGGCAATCTGGATCGATCAGGTGTCTCTGATGCCCGACGACGCCGTGGACGGGGTGCGGGCGGACGTGCTCGAGAAGATCCGTGCGCTGCGGCCGGCCTTCGTCAGGTGGCCCGGTGGCAACGTGGCGCAGGACTACCACTGGGAGTGGGGTATAGGACCCAGGGACGAGCGACCCACCTGGGTCAACATGTCGTGGGACGACGACCCGGAACCCTCAGACTTCGGCACCCTCGAGTACTTGCGTTTCTGCGCAAACGTGGGCGCGGAGCCCAACATTGTGGTCAACCTGCAAGGGCGCGGTGCGACGGTGGGCGAAGCCACTCGGCTGATGGCCTCTGGCAGGGACATCCGGCACGACTCCCGGGCGGCGTCGCCCGAAGAGGCCGCCAATTGGGTTGAGTACGCCAATGGGGATGCGTCCACGCGCTTCGGCGCGCTGCGGGCCAGAGACGGCCATCCCGAGCCGTTCGGCGTCGTGTACTGGGAGATCGGCAACGAGATCTGGGGCGACTGGGTCCGCGGGCACTCCGATGCGGAGACCTATGCCGCCAACGCGCGTCGGTACATCCGCGCGATGAAGGCGGTCGATCCCTCGATACGGATCATCGCGGTCGGGGACGAGAATCCGGACTGGAACCGAACCGTGCTGCGGGAGATCGGCGGCGAGATCGACCTGCTTTCGATCCACCACTACCGCCCCAAACCTGACGACCCTGCGGGTTTCGGTGCACTGATGGCCAGACCCCTAGTTTACGAGCAGCTGTACGGCAGCGTTCGGTCCATGATCAGGGAAATCGTGCCCGGGCGGGACATCGGAGTGGCGCTGAACGAGTGGAACACCACGTTCGGAACCCCCCGCCAGCACACGATCGAATCCGCGCTATACGGCGCGCGGCTGATGAACGTCTTCGAACGGCAGGGGGACCTGATCCGTATGAGCGCCGTCTCGGACTTGGTCAACGGGTGGCCGGGAGGGGTGATCCAAGCGAGCCGCCATGGCGTCTTCACGACGGCGACCTACTCGGTGATCGAGGCATACACCGGCAACCGCGGCGACTGGAGCCTGCGGGCCAATGTCGAGTGCGAGGTCTTCCACGACCCTGAGGGTTCCGACCTAGGCGTCTCCGTACCGGTCTTGGACGTATCGGCCACGGCCAGCGACGCAGGCGACAAACTGTACATCAAGGTGGTCAACTCCTCGGAGCATCCCGTGGCGGCAGCGGTTAAAGTGCAAGGGCTCGCCGACCAACTGCGTGGTGAGGCCATAGTCCAGACCGTTACAGCGTCTGGACTGGACGCGCACAACACGTTCTCGGAGCCAGACGTTGTTGGGTTACGCGACTCCGCCATCCAGATTCGCGAGCCGGAGTTTGTTCACGAGTTTCCCGCGTTCTCGGTGACCGTCATCCGGCTCGGCACAATCTAGCACCGCCCCTTTGCGCTGCAGCAAAGCGGTCTCTGAGCGAGGACGGAGCACACTACGAACCTCTTGCAGTCGGGCTCCTGCGCCTAGTCCGCAGACGCCGCGTGAATTGTGAGCTGAAGTTCGGCCCCGTCGATCAGCCGGTAGACCGGTCTCCGCCCAGAGAGCCGCTCGCTGCGTTCCAGAATCACCGGAACGCCCTCCCCTCTGCGGTCCATGAGGGTCCTTCGAGTCGTGCGCAGGCCCGGGATGGATTCCGGAATCCTGCACTTTGCAAGTAGGCTGGTCACGGCTTCGTTCCGGGTCGCCTGCCGATACGCAAGCGAATCCAACGTAATGGTGTTCGCAAGTGCCCCGGGGCTGTAGAGTTCGAGTCGGTTTCGGAACATGCGCAACCTGATCTTTGATGCAGACACCAAGTAATCCCGGTGCGCGATAGCGTTGACCACCGCCTCGAAGACCGCAGTCATGTCGTATTGCGGAATGTCTTCTCTTCCCAGCGTCTTTCGCCCAGCGATCCGTTGGTTCTGAGCAACAAAGCGGCATGCTCCAGCCACCTGAGAATCCAACGGGCCGCGAATGTCCCTAGCATCCAGCTGATAGTTTCTATGTTCCATGGACGCAGATATGCTGTCGCCCCGGTAGGCGACGGCTTGCACGAATGCCTGAGGTAGCCATCGGTCGGGCCTCTTCGTACCCATCAGCACACCCGCGACCGTTAGCCGCGTCCCACCAGACTCGCCGGTGGCAGTCATGCCCAGTTTCCTCGCGAGCGTGGAATCCGAGTCGCTGGTCCGCGATGTTCGAAACCGACCCGTGAGCTCAGGGTCAAGATGGGCCTCAGTTGTCCCGCGGACTCCTGTCTCGTCGAACCGCACTCGCCGCGCGTGGTCCTTCTGGTAGATGAGCCTCACAAGTTGGTCATGCGACACTACTCGTTTGGACGACCCAGAGCGCACTAGGTAGCCACGAGGGCTCCGATGGACGGATGGACTGCGAGGCACCTCAATCCGTAAGATCAACTTCGTTGAAGTACCTCCAAGGCTTGGGATTGCTAGCTTCTGCGTTGTGATGAACAGCGGCGGGTCGATCCTGTCGTGTGCCACTTCTGCCACGATTTGTTCAACAGCGTCTAGATTCTCCCTCGGGATTCCCAAGATCTCTCTAGTGCCATCCTCAACACCGAGGATCAGTCTGCCACCTCGTGCGTTTCCGAATGCCGCAAGTTCGTCTGCGAGTGCCTTAGGATCCGGGGATATCACTCTATCTCCACGCAATCTCACTTCCTTGAATTCGAGGTGCGAGTCTTCACCACCCGAGATTTCTTCGAGAACCTCTCTAGTAGTAACCATATCACCGCTCTGTGATTGCAAGTCGCTTATGCCGTGCTTCAAATGCGTCAATTCCACCTTCCATCACTCTGCATATGGTGTTTCGAGTACCTCGATCTTGCAAGCAACCTGTGCCCTCTCTGACAACTACACACTGGCCTTTTCTGAAGTCCATCTCAACAACGCCTTCCGCGTCTCCATTCACTACGATGTTTGGGTTGTGTGTCACTACGATGATCTGACGGACACGCTTGATCCTCCTAACCTGCCGCACAATCAAGTCGGAGACCAACCGATTGTCTAAGTCGTCTTCGGGTTGGTCCAAAATCAGTGGCTCAGTGCCGTCTGCAAGGATGAGAGCCAAAAGCGCTGCAGACTGTTGCCCAGGTGACCCACCATCAATCGGCGACCACGTCTGCCCATCAGGCCGTTTGAAGCTTACTTTGACACTGTCTGACGGACACCAAAGTTCGATGCGATCAATCTGTTCGGGTTGAAGCTTGTTGATGTGCTGATGAAGCCACGACTTCCCGCTCGCTTTGTGGCTTTGCCGAATGCGTTTCTTCAACTGCGAGACTCGGCTCAATAGTTCCTCCGCTCGACCCGAACCGCTTCTCGGCAAGTCCCGATATAGATCTGCGAGAAGTCCCCTAGATCCATCCCTGCTAAGGATGTAGTCCGAAAGTCTTCCGTCTTCACGTTGCAGTACGCTTCTGAATCCCGGCTCTTGCTCGTGCGGACCTCTGCCGAAAGGGACAATCTCTACCTGTACATGTTTGTTCTCTCGCAGAATATCCTTGAGGAAGGATTCCCTCTTCGAGTTCCATTCTTTCCGTAAACGGACCAAGTCTAAGATGGCCTTCTTGGCCGCCTCACGAAGTTCCACTACTGTATCTCGGTCCCTCTCAAGTTGCTCTGAGTCCTGTTGAAGAGCTTGCCTGCGTTGAAGCAAACTAACATACTGGTCGGGGCCACGAATTCCCGCTCTTGAGAAACGCTCACTCAATTCGCGAAATCGACGCTTTGCTCTGGATCTTGTGTTCCTATAGGTTTGGCTCATTCCAGACTTCCATTTTTTGATAAGCACTTCTAGATTGTCCGCTGTATTGCGCAGATTGTTTGCCGTTGCAGACTGTGCCTGTGTTGCTTCGATATACCATTGAAGTGCTTTCAATTCACCTAGATCGGTCTTGCAGAAGGCATCTTCTGGCACGTTTGCTGGCTCTGCTTCTTCGGCCAATGCTCGAATGTCGTTGACAGTCTGGATCAGTTCTTTGTGTAGTCTCTTCAGAATCACAGATTGACGTCGAATCCTTCGGTGTGTCACAAGGACCTCCTGCTTCTTTCCTTGTTCAATGATTCGAATCTTTTGCTCAATATCCGCTAGCTCTCCTAGGAGTCTATTTCGTCTTGTCGTGTTGCTATTGAGCTTGCGGATTTGGCTTCGTAAGCTCAGAAATGTCGTCTGGAGCTTATCCTGTCGGTTGCGGAAATCTGTCCCGTTTACCGCTTCAGATTCGTCGACCATTTGAAGTATTGAATGTGGATCGTTCGCCAATTCTAGGATCTGTCGCTGGCTAAACAGCCTAATCCTGAACCGATTTCTGATCTCTCCTGGCTCGGAGATCCACCGATTTGCATCTCCGAGTCTGCTAATTGCAGGAGTCATTCCTTTGGTGTCCCATTGTAACCGATACGTCGTAGACTCTTTTTCAATGATCAGGTCGATACAAGTGTCTCCCGTTAGTGCGCCCGAATCGGACCGTGACTTTGGAACACGGACGAATCTCTTCAGAGACTGCTTCAACATTGCCGGGATTTCGTCTTCCCTCCGTAGGCAGATTCGCATCATTTCCACCAGTGTCGACTTCCCTGTCCCTCGACCGCCGATGATCGCTGTCAACCAAGGACTGAAACGAACGCTGAGTGTGGCGCCTCGGCCAGCGTACTGAGCATTGGTGATCGAGAGTTCCTTAATGAACACGTTTGGGCTTACATTCGGGTTATCTTGACGTGCATCACTGCGTTGGATTGAGAGAGGAAAACTATCCAATAGTGCAAGCCGCAGACCTTCGATCGATGGAGTTCCCATCTTCACCCAAGTGAATTGGCTACCTGGAAACCTCTGTCCAGCGGCACCACTAGGATGATGACTGTCAGATCCCAGAACGGCAGGCTTAGAGCGTAGTAATGGCTCCAAGTTGTCGGTCTCTAGAAAACCTTGATCAACGACTTCAATCGCATGAATATGGCGGCAATTAGCTAGCGTTGAGAAGGAAGCTTGATGAGCAGTGTGAAACACACCATTCTTCTTGTCCACATGGGCCGGGATCGCGATTCCGTTTCGGTCACATATCAATCGGGATACTTCTGGTAGGGTCTTTTCCGTGCGGTGGTGGTTGGAGTTCGGGCGGCTTCGCTGAAGTCCTGCGGCACCGAGAAAACGTGTAACATCGGATGCACTGAAGTCAGGATCAAAAATTGCCAGCAAATGTACATTTCCATAGACGCTGATCTCCACACCTGGAAACAGGTAGAGTGGCCGGAAATCGGCGGGAGCCTCATCTTGGAGATGCGAGTATGCGTCTTTTAGCCTATCGATCCAATCGGCCACATTGTGATCCGTGATGGCGACGCAGTCAATCTTGTTGCACATGAAAGAAAGGAGCCATTGCCGGGGGTGAAGGCGTCTGAGTGTTTCCTGTTGAGACCCCTTCCCGTAATCGTACGAAGCAGGTGTATGCGCGTGGAAATCGAATCGCCACCACCGGGCGCCAAAGTGGTTCCCCTTCACCGTCCCACTCCCGATCGCACTGCCTCCCTCGATATTCGGTTCGGCCGCGCTACCAGTTCCGACACCGTTCGTAGCAGCATTCGGGTCATGCTGATCCGAGTGTACGACAAGGCCGAGAGAATGCAGAGCTGTCGGAGCTTCGCCGTGGCCATCTGGTGCAGGTTCTTCGGCAACCGTACCTAGTGGAGCCGCAGCCAGTGCACGTTGGTTGCTGTACGAGGAGTCGCGTTTCGGGGGAGCGGTTCCGGCCGTCCGGGTCGACGCGCCTTGTGGTAGCCCACGCATTCTCGGTGCAGCGGAAAGGCCCGGGCAAGTTCTCCGCGCCGATCTGGAAGCTGAATGGGCGTGCGCCGTCCGGCAAGCACCCCCTACGACCGTTAGGCCCGCGCGTCCTCGCCAATGCCAATGAGGTGGGCCTAGGCCGGATGCCGGAGGCGAGCATCGACGACTGAACCGATTGCCGGTGAAGGGACAATAGCGGCTGTGCTGACCCTCGTGGGCGCCTATTGCCTTGCACTGCTGGCGGTCGGCGTCTGGGCTTCGAGGCGTGCGCACGCCGCAGAAGACTTCTTCGTGGCCGGCAGGAGCCTGCCGCCCAGCATGATCTTCGTGACGTTCTTCGCCGCGAACTTGGGAGCCGGTAGCACTGTGGGCGCAGCCGAGTTCGGCTACGCTACCGGGCTCTCGGCCTGGTGGTGGGTCGGCTCCGCCGGTCTTGGCTCTATCGTCCTGGCGCTGCTGGCGGGGCCGCCGCTGTACCGACTGGCGCGTGCGCGCGGAATCCTCACAGTCGGCGACTTCCTGGAACTGCGCTACGGACGGACGACCCGCCTGTCGGTGGCCGCAATCCTGCTGATCGGCAGCCCCGCCATTCTTGCCGGCCAGATCATCGCCGCGGGCTTGGTTCTGCAGGGTGTTGCGGGCCTTCCCAAGCACTGGGGAACGGCGCTCGCGGGGAGCATCGCAACGGCGTACTTCGCAATGGGCGGCTTGCGCTCGGCAGCCCACGTCAACGCGCTGCAGGTCGCGGTCAAGCTAGCCGCCTTCCTCGCCGCCGTGCCCTGGATGCTGCGGGTCAGCGGCGGCTGGCCGGCCGTGCAGGCGGCTGCTCCGGGCGAAGCCTGGCTCTCGGTGACGGGCCCCGGCACCGTCGATCTGGTCCTGACGCTCGCGCCAGCATTCATCGTCTCTCCCGGGCTGGTCCAGCGGCTCTTCGGCGCCCGCGACGAGCGTGCCGTGCGCGTTGGCGTAGGCATCCAAGGGGCGGCGCTGCTGGGCTTCTCGGTCCTGCCGGTGCTTCTCGGCATGCTTGCTCGCGTGCACTTCCCGGAACTGCCCGACACCGGCGAAGCACTGATCCGGCTGTTCACGGACGTCGCGCCCGTCTGGCTGGGAGGTCTGATGCTGGCGGCCCTATTGTCCGCAGAGCTCAGCTCCGCAGACGCAGTGCTGTTCATGTTCTCTACGTCCCTGAGCAAGGACATCCTGGCGCCACTTGCCCGGCGCAGGGTGGGCGACGCCGCGCTGGTGACTTTGGCAAGGGCTTCGGCAGTGCTGGCGGGCCTCGGCGCCATCGCGCTGGCCAACTGGTTCCAGTCGGTGCTGTCGGCGCTGAGCTTCTTCTACAGCCTCCTCACGCTGACGCTCTTCGTCCCGCTGCTCGCCGGTCTGTTCTCCAAGCGCGGCGGCCAGCCGACCGCGCTGGCCTCGATCTGCTGCTCGCTCGCCGCAGCTGCGGCCTCTTCATGGCTGGGCGGCAGCGAAGGATCCCTGCTGCAGCCGGTGCCCGCGGGGATTGCGGCCGGAGCCGCAGTCTACGCCGCCAGTGTGCTGCTAGGGGGCGCGCTACGCAACAAAACGGGACGATCGCCTTGAGTGGATAGAATGGGCGACTTCACCATGGACACGAGCCTGCAGGCGATTGACTGGGGGGTGATCGGGCTGTACTTCGCCTTGATGGTGGGAGTCGGCCTGTACGCCTCGCGCAGGGTGAGCGAGACTTCGGACTACTTTCTGGGGAACCGCAGCTTCAATGTCTGGCTCGTGATCGGCCAGGCACTGGGCGTCGGCACTCACGCGGAAATGCCCGTGTCGCTGGCGGGCAAGGTCTACCAGTCCGGGTACGCGGGCATCTGGTACCAGTGGAAGAACCTCTTCATCACTCCGTTCTACTGGGTTCTTGCCCCGCTGTTCCGGCGGTTTCGGCGCACGACCACCGGAGAGGTCTACGAGGACCGCTACGGCAAGTGGATGGGCGTGGTGTACACGGCCTTCGCCCTGGCGTATTTCACGTTCAACATGGGTGCCATGCTCAAGGGCGCCGGCAAGCTGGTGAGCGTCGCCTCCGGCGAGGTCGTCTCGGCGAACACGGTCGTGCTGGCGATGACCGCGACGTTTCTCGTGTACAGCTTTGTCGGCGGGCTTGTCGCCGCAGCCTACACAGACTTCGTGCAGAGCGTTTTCATCATCGCGCTGAGCTTTCTGCTGATCCCGATCGGCCTGCGGGAGACCGGCGGCTTCACGGGGATCCGCGAAACGCTGGACGAGAGCATGCTCTCCATGGTGACGCCGGGGGACGTGGGTGTCTTTACGATCGTCATGCTGACGATCAACGGACTGATCGGCATTGTCGCCCAGCCGCACATCCTGGCCAGCGTCGGGACAGGGCGCGACGAGCGGTCCTGCCGCATCGGGATGGCCTACGGCAACTTCATCAAGCGCTTCTGCACGATCGGCTGGGCCCTTGTCGGGATCATCGTGGCCACGCTCCTGATCCAGCGCGGCGAGGCAGCGTTCGCAGATCCGGAGGATGCATTCGGGTACGCGACCCGGGAGCTGCTGTTTCCTGGCGGCCTTGGACTGATGATCGCGTGCGTGCTGGCCGCCAACATGTCGACGGGGTCCGCCTTCATGGTGGACAGCGCCGCACTGTTCACGCAGAACCTGTACCGGCGCTACATCCGCAAGTCTGAGAGCGACCGACACTATCTCTGGTCGGGGCGCATCGCGGGCGTGGCGATCACCGTGCTGGGACTGAGCTTCGGACTGTTCGTGGAGAGCGTGCTTCAAGCCTTCTTGTTTACGGAGACGATCGCGGCGTTCATGGGCATCAGCATGTTCGGAGCGATCTCATGGCGGCGGTCGAACAGATGGGGGGCGCTGGCCAGCCTCGTGGTCTCGTCGGGTGTGTTCTTCTACCTCACCTACGTGGAGTTCAACGCCCTGCTGCAGTGGGAGGCGGCGAACTTTGGCATCGCGCTCCTGTGCGGCTTTGCTGCGCTGGCGATCGTGAGCCTGCTGACGCCGCCGGAGCCGCGCACCCGCGTTGGCCCCTTCTACGAGCGGCTGGACCGGGCCTCCAAGTGGGATGCCGAGACGGAGCAGGAAGTCGAAGACTCAACCGAGGGCAACGCGCTGCTGTTCGTGCACCTCTTCGATCTAGGCCAATCCGGCGGCCTTCGGGCGCTCTATCGGCGGTTCCGCATCGACCTGAACGGGCTGGCTGTGGCAGCGCTGGTAGTGGTGGCACTGATCGCCCTCGCAAAGGGCATCCTCTGGCTGCCCTGAACCGCAGCCGGGAATCGGGGAGCACCAGGAAAGCGGCGGGCAGGGCCGGGCGCTGCCTAAGTGAGGTCGCAAGTCCGGCCAAGCTGCGGCATCAGCGCCCAGAAAGCAGGCGGTAGACTTCGCGCGCAACCACCAGCTCCTCCTGGGCGGCCAGCACGATGCAAGCGACGGGAAGGCCTGGCCTCCCGATGTGGCAGTCGGGCACAGGGGAAGCGTTGGCTTCGCGATCCAAGCCGACGCCAAGGAACTCAAGGCCTTCGCACACCCTCTCCCGGAAGGCCGCGGCGTTCTCGCCGATACCGCCGCTGAACGAGACCACGTCGAGGCCTCCCATGGCCGCCGCGTAGGCCCCGATCGTCTTGCGCACTTGGTAGGCCAGCACGGCAAGTGCCAGCTCAGCCGAGGCGTCTCCTGCGCGCGCCGCCGCCTCAATGTCCCTCACGTCTCCGCCGGGTATTCCCGAGAGCCCCGCGAGCCCGCCCTCCTGCACCAGAAGGGCACGCATCTCGGGCGGGCCCATGCCGAGGCGCTCCATCAGGAACAGCGCGGCAAAGGCGTCCAGCTCGCCATGGCGCGTGGCGTTCTCAAGACCGGACTGGGGCGAGAAGCCCATCGTGGTGTCCACGGACCGGCCAGCGTGGATCGCGCATATGGAGGAACTGCCGCCCAAGTGGCAGGAGACCGCCCGCAGCGCGTCCGGTTCGATCCCCGCCAAGGCAGGAAGGCGCTCGGCAGCGGAACGATGCGACGCCCCGTGAAAGCCGTACTTGCGCACGCCGTGCTGTTGCCGCAGCGGCGCCGGCAGGCCGTACGTGCATGCCCACGGCGGCATTTTCCGGTGGAAGCCGGTCTCAAGGACCGCGACGAGGGGAAGGTCCGGGCGCTGCCGCTGAAATTCACGGATGCCGTCGAGGTAGATCCGGTTGTGCAGCGGCGCGACAGGCTCGTAGGCGCGCAGGGCATCCAGCAGTGCCTCGTCGATGCGGAACGTCCCGCAGTATTCGGGGCCGGCGTGCACGGCCTTGAAGCCCACGGCATCGATCCGGCCGGCCTGAGCCAGCACGCCCCGGATCGCGGCGCTGTAGCTCGCTGCATCGCCTCCCGGGCGCCCGATGCGCTCCAAGCGCCCGGCCAGCAGCTCGCTCTCGGCAGGGAACTCGAGAAGCTTGAACTTCAGCGAGGTCGAGCCTAGGTTCGGAACGAGAACCCGCATCAGGTTGGCCTCGGGGCGGACGCCCGGTCCCCGGCTAGAGGACGGGCGTGTTCCAGCCCTCGACGATCTCCCGGATGTGCTCGAGGAACAGGTCGGCCGTGGCCCCGTCGATCGCGCGGTGGTCGAAGCTGAGCGTCAGGTAGGACATCGAGCGGATGGCGATCGCGTCGTTGATCACGACGGGCGTCTTGCGCACGGCGCCAATCCCCAGGATGGCGATCTGGGGCTGGTTGATCGCCGGTGTGGCGAGCAGGGAGTTGTAGCTGCCGTAGTTGGACACGGAGAACGTTCCCTGCGCAATCTCCTCCGGCTTGAGCTCCTTGGCGCGGGCCCTCGAGGCCAAGTCATTGACTGCACGCTGCAGCCCGAGCAGGCTGAGCTCGTCCGCGTTGCGGATGACAGGGACAATCAGGCCCCAGTCCAGCGCCACCGCCATGCCGATGTTGACCTCGCGGTGCTTAATCAGCTGTCGGCCGTCCAGCGATGCGTTGACCGTCGGGAAGGCCTTTAGCGCCGATGCGGCGGCCTTTAGGAAGAATGGCATGAATGTCAGCTTCGTGCCGTTCTGCTGCAGGAACTGCTCCTTGGACGCGCTGCGCAGGCGCGCGACCGCGGTGCAATCGACCAAGTGCACGGTCGAGACGTGCGGCGAGACGCGCTTGGTGCGCACCATGTGCTCGGCGATGCTCGCTCGCATGGCGCTGAGGGGCTCTTCCTCGTAGTCTCCGAAGCGGGCCTCCGGCACGGCTGGGAAGGCGCCCGCCGCGACGCCGACTGTGGCGGCGCGCTCCTGCCGCTCGACATAGGCCAGGATGTCCTTCTTCGAAATGCGGCCGCCGGCCCCGCTGCCGGGGCCCACTTGGGCGAGGTCGATGCCCTTCTCGCGGGCGATCCTGCGGACCAGCGGCGAACTGCGTATGCGTCCGTGGGAACCCTTAGCCGCGGGCGGGGCAGAGGCTCCAACGGGCACCTCCACCGGGCCAGGCGGGGGTTGCGCGGGCGGCGGAGCCGGCTGAGGTGCCAGCGGGGCTGGCTGGCCGCCGAGGCCGGACGACGGCTGGGCCACCGGCGCGGCGTGCTTGCCGACCTTCGAGCCGTCCCCGATGACGGCAACTACGGTGTTGATCTCGACCGTCTCGCCCTCCGGGAAGAAGACCGCTTCGAGCACTCCGGACTCGGGGGCGGGGACTTCGGAGTCCACCTTGTCCGTCGAGATCTCGAACAGCGCTTCGTCGCGCTCGACCTTGTCGCCGGTGGCCTTTAGCCACTTGGTGATGGTCCCCTCAACGATGCTCTCCCCCATCTGGGGCATGACTACTGCGCCCATCTTGGCCTTCCTCGCTCCTTACGCTAGATGCCGGTTCTTGCCGCGGCCAGGTCGGATTTCGCCCATCGCGCGCCCGAACACGTCCCCAAAGTGTCGGCGCATGGCCCCGATGACCTCGGTCCGGCGGGGCGCGGAACCGAGTAGCTCGCGCATGGACGTGACGGGCTTCGTGAGCCCGCAGGGGACGATCAGCCGGAAATGGCCCAGATCAGTGCTCACGTTGAGCGCGAGGCCGTGGGATGTGACCCAGCGGCTGAGGTGGACGCCGAGAGCAGCGACCTTGCCCCGCTGTGTCCACACGCCGGTCAGGCCCGGGTCGCGCCATGACGGGATGCCGAAGTCGGCCAGCGTGGCTATGATCACCTCTTCAAGCGCCCGCAGGTAGGCGCCCACGTCGCGGCGCCAGCCCTTCAGGTCGAGGATCGGGTAGGCGACAACCTGGCCGGGGCCATGGTACGTGACGTCCCCTCCGCGATCGGTCTCCTCGACCGCGACGCCGAGTGCGCGCAGCCTATCGGCAGGCGCGAGCACGTTGGCTGTGCGGGCGTTGCGGCCCAGCGTGATGGTCGGCGGGTGCTCGACAAAGACGAGCTGGTCGCAGACCGCGCCCCGCTTGCGGGCCGCCACAAGCTCCCTCTGGAGATCGAAGGCCTGCGCGTAGCCGCAGCGCCCCAGGTCGATGACTCTGCACGGCGGACGGCGCTGCGGGGCCGCCGTGGACGGCAGCAGGGCCGCACGGGCGGCCGCTTCAGGCATTGATGGCCTGCCCTTGGATCGCGTTGAAGGCATCGAGGACCGCTTCGGAGAGCGTAGGGTGGGCGTGGATCGTGGCGCGCATGGACTCGACGGTGGCCTCGCTCTGCATGGCCACGATCGCCTCGTGGATCAGCTCGGTGGCCTGCGGCCCAAGGATGTGGACCCCGAGGATCTCGCCGAACTCCTCGTCGGCGACAATCTTGACGAACCCGGCGTGGCTCCCCAAGATCGAGGCCTTGCTGTTGGCGGCGAACGGGAACTTGGAGACCTTGATGGGGCGGCCCCGCTCGCGGGCGGCCTCCTCGGTCAGGCCGACACTGGCCACCTGCGGCTCGCAGTAGGTGCAGTTGGGGCTGAGGTTATAGTCGATCGGCTCGACCGGCCGGCCTGCGATGCGCGCCGCAGCGACCAGACCCTCGGCGGATGCCACGTGGGCCAGCTGGGGCGACCCGGCGACGATGTCGCCGATTGCGTAGACGCCCATCTCGGCCGTCTCCATGTAGCCGTTGACGGGAATGAAACCGCGCTGTGTCTCGATGGCGGTGTTCTCGAGACCAACGCGCTCCGTGTTCGGCTTGCGGCCCACCGCGACGAGCAGCTTGTCGAAGCGCCGCATCTGGGGATCCCCGGAAGGAGGCTGGTACGCAAGTTCGACATGGCCGACCGACTCGACGACGGACTCGATGCGCGTGGAGACGGAGACCTCAATGCCGCGCGAGCGGAACGCCCGCAGGAGGCCCGCCGAGACGTCCTCGTCCTCGAGGGGCACGATGCGAGGCAGCATCTCGAACACGCAGACCTCGGATCCGAAGCTGCGGTACATCGATGCGAACTCGACTCCGACCGCTCCCGCGCCGATGATGGCCAGGGACTCCGGGAGCCGGTCAATGTCGAGGATCTCGACATTGGTCAGGATGCGGTCCGAGGTTGACTCGACGCCCGGGATGAGGCGTGCTTCGGAGCCGGTCGCCAGAATCACGCTGGAGGCCCGCACGACGCGCGAGTCCGACGGGCCGTCGACCCGCACAGCGCCGTTGCCCTGCAGGGAGCCGAAGCCGGGGATGGTGTCGATGCCGTGCTTCTTGAAGAGCTGTCCGATGCCCCCGGCGTGCTTGTCGACAATCTGGTCCTTGCGCCGGCCCATGCGGGCCAGATCGAGGGAGACGTCCTGGGCAACGACGCCGAACGAGCTGCCGTGCAGCGCGGTCTCGTAAGCCTCGGCAAAGTGCAGCAGGGCCTTGGTGGGGATACAGCCGACGTGCAGGCAGGTGCCCCCGAGCTTGGGGTCCTTCTCCACGACGCCGACCTTGAGGCCATACTGCGCCGCCCGGATGGCGGCCACGTAGCCGCCGGGGCCGCTACCGATGACCAATACGTCGTAGCCCATGGGTAAATTGCAGTCTATCAGAGCGTTCCGGGGCCCCTGAGAGCCCACGCAGCCGGCGAAATGGGCGACTCTCGGGCCAAGATCGACCGCGGCTCAGGCTTGCGCGGAGGCCGTGCGCAACCCGCGGGAAGCGGCCAGCTCCGCCGCTAGAAGAATCGGAAGCTCGTGCCCACGCTGATCGTGCGGCCTTCGCGGTATCCGAGGAAGACCTCGCCGCCCTGAGTGAGCCGCCAGTGGGCGTTGTTGAGGTTCTCGCCGGCGAAGCGCAGCTTCCAGCGGTCGTCGCCCCGGACGGTGAATTCGTAGACGAAGTCCAGCGAGGCGAGCCCGTCCTGGACCACGTCGGGAAGCCCGAATGCGCCGACGTCCGTGATGCGGCTCGAGAAGTAGTTGACGTAGAAGCGCGCCGTGCTGCGAGCCTTGGGGCGGGCCCACTCGGCGATGACGTTGGCGACGTAGCGCGACTGGCCCTGCATGGGGCGCGCGAGTGACGTCAGCACAACCGTGTCCGAGACGTTGGTCAGGTCAATGCTGGAGTTCACGACGGTGAAGTTCGATGCGACCGCGAACTCGCGGAGTTTCGGGGAGACGAAATCCATGCCCCTGCGGAACTCAAGCTCGAAGCCGTAGTTGTCGGCTGCCGTGGCGTTGGAGAAGGTGCGGAGCAGGGCCACGGCAGCGATCATGGTCTGCTCGATCGGGTTCTCGAACTTCTTGTAGAAGAAGCTGGCCGCGACGAGCTGGTTGCCACTGGGGAAATACTCCCAGCGGAAGTCGTAGTTGGAGATGTCGGTTTGCACGAGCTCGGGGTTGCCGATGGTCTGCAGACCACCGACGACGTTGAGGAAACCGAAGCGGGCCAGCTCGCGGAAGTCGGGGCGCGACACGGTCTGGCTGTAGCCGACCCGCAGATTTTGCTTGGGGGACAAGGCGTAGATCACGTTGGCAGCCGGCAAGTAATTGACTGCGTCAAAGGGGGCCGGCTCGCGGCCGGTGGCAGGCAGGAACTGGTTGAAGGTGGTCACGTCCTGCTGCATGTCCTCGACTCGCAGGCCGCCTATGAAGCGCCACTTGGCGGCTAGGTTGAGCTCCAGCATGCCGTAGTACCCGAATACGTCCCTAGTGCCGCGGTAGGCATCGGTCACGCGGGTCGTCTCGTTCAGCTCGAAGCCCCGCGGGTGGATGTTCTCATCCGCCAACAGGTCATTGGGCTCCAGCGCGAGGTCCACGCCGCGCGTCCGGCGCAGGTTGAGGCGGAAGCGCCGGGAATTGAAGTTGCGTCCGCGGGAGGAGTAGTTCGCGCCGAACCGGACGGCCCCGCTGAGGGATCCGGCGTAGAAGGGGATCATCATGTCGACGCTGGGGTTGAGGATCGTCTCGTCCAAGTCGTTGAACATGCGGAAGGCACTCTGGCTGTCGTCGAAGAAGATGTACGTGTCGGTGAAGGGCCGGTAGATCTGCAGGCTCTCGCGTAGGTCGGGCTCATCGCGGGTGGCCTTGGAATAGGCCATGGACCAGGTGAAGATGCTGTTGCGGAGGCCGGTGAAGAGGTGCTCGCCCTGAAGCTGCGTGCTCTGAATCGTGCGGGCTATGAACCGCAGGCGCTGGTTGCGGATGTCGGTGTTGAAGTCTTGGTAGAAACCCTCGTAGTAGCGCGTGTTGTCGTCCGTGTCGCGCGAGAAGAAGTTCTTCACCGAGACCTTGTGGGCGGGCGTGAACTGGTAGGAGATGTTGAGGATTCCGCCGAGCCGCACCGACTCCGTCGACTCGTCGTAGTCGAACTCGCTCGCCAGCACCGGCGGTCCCGCGTTTGTGGGGTCGGCGGACGCCTGGGGATTGGGGAAGTAGTAGTTGCGCTGCTGGTCGAAGATGGACCGGAGGGAGTTCGAGAAGGTCAGGGCCCCTACGACGCCGAGCTTGCCGAAGGAATTCCCTGCCACCACGTTCCAGCTCATGGAGGGTCGGCTGAGGTCGCGGGCCGTTCGCTCCCAGTTCGTGGGGAAGGACCGGCCGAGCTCCTGCAGTCTGCCCTTGCCCCATAAGTCACGAGCGGGGCTCCTGCTGAGACGCGGCTA
>JAPPMC010000142.1 GCA_028819235.1 Bryobacterales bacterium | reverse complement strand
TGTCGTAGACGCTGATGTAATCGCCGAACACGGCCCGCGTGTTGGCGTCCTCAAGCTCGATCGGCGTTCCGGTGAAGCCGATGAACGAGGCGTTGGGCAGTGCGTCGCGCATGTGGCGGGCGTAGCCGTCGATGAAGTCGTACTGGCTGCGGTGGGCCTCGTCGGCAATCACGACGATGTTGCGGCGCTTGGACAGCTCAGCCATCTGGTCGCCCTTCTCTTCCGGGAAGAACTTCTGGATCGTGGTGAACACCACACCACCTGACTGGACGGCGAGCTTGGTGCGCAGGTCGGCACGGCTGCTGGCTTGGGTCGGCGGCTGCCGAATAAGGTCCTCGCAGCGGGAGAACGTTCCGAAAAGCTGATCGTCGAGGTCGTTGCGATCCGTCAGCACGACGATCGTCGGATTCTCCATCATCGGCTCGCGGGCGATCCGTCCGGCGTAGAAGGCCATCGTTAGGCTTTTCCCCGAGCCTTGGGTGTGCCAGACGACTCCTATGCGCCGGTCGCCCGGCGTGCCTCGGGGCTTCCGGGCTGACTCGTAAAGGCCGCCTTGTTCGACGACCCGCTGCGCCTCCCGCCGGAGCGCGGCCGCGCGCAAGGTTTCCTGCACTGCCGTCTGGACCGCGTGGTACTGGTGATACCCGGCCATCTTCTTGGCCAGATTGCCGCTGCCGTCATCCTCGAACACGATGAAGTCTCGGACTAGCGACAGGAACCGCTCACGTTCGCACATCCCTTCGAGCATTACCTGCAACTGCGGAAGATCAGATCCGGCCAGCGTCGCGCCGGTTGTGGTGCGCCATGGCTTGAACCACTCGCGCCCGGCGGTGAGCGTGCCCATGCGTGCCTTGAGGCCGTCCGAAGCGATGAGCACAGCGTTGAAGGCGAATAGGTCCGTGAGTTCGGCCTTGTATGTCTGGAGCTGATTCCAGGCCGTCCACACCGTGGCCTTCTCATCCGCTGCATTCTTGAGTTCGATGAGACCGAGCGGGAGACCGTTGACGAACAGAACGACATCCGGCCGACGCTCGTGTTCGCGCTCGACGACCGTGACTTGGTTGACCGCGAGCCAATCGTTGGTGGCGGGGGTCTCGAAGTCGAGAACGGAAACTTGTGCGCCGCGCACGGCACCCCCTGCCGCCCGGTATTCGACCGTAACGCCATTCACGAGCAAGCGGTGGAACGCTCGGTTACGGGCTTCCAATGTGGAGCCTTCGGGGCGAGTGACGTTGCGGACCGCGTCGTCCAGAGCATCGGCGGGCAGATCGGGGTTCAGCCGGTCTAGAGCGTCGCGTAGCCGGCGTCCGAGAACGACTTCGGCGTAGTGCGCCCGTTCCGTTCCCTCAGCGAACGGGGCGACCTCTGGACCATGGGCGACCCTCCACCCGAGACGTTCGAGCCATTCGAGCGCGGCGGCTTCGACCTCCGACTCGGTGAACGCAGAGGTGGGCGTCACGTCGTCGATTCCATTGTCCTCTCGGCACGGGGTACGCGGATCTCGCCCGAAATGAGCTTAGGCAGAAGGGTGTCACGGAGCGCGGCCAGTGTCCGGGACTCGTGGACGTTTTCGACGATCCTCCCGACCATCGGCAAAACGATTCGCTGGAACTCTAGGGCTATGGCATCAGTGGGCCGACACAGCTCGTATCCGCTCATGGCTTGCCAGCTAGTTCGAGGCATCTTCGTCCCCGTCGCAGTCTGGCTGGCGTGGGCGATTAATGCGGACGACGAGACGCAGGCGAGGACGAAGGAGGACCACTTCGACTTTCGCGCACTCAACACAATGATATCGGTGGAGCAGAGACCATCAACAGGCGCGATGCCGACCTTGTGGAAGTAGGGCCGGAGCTTTCCGAACAGGACATCCCCGGCCTTGAAGGCAGTTTTCCTGCTGGAGACACTGCCGATTTCACCCCAATCGGTCAAAGCAATCGAACCGCGAGGCATGTCCGCCAACCCAATGTAGGGGGTATCGCTCGCCTCGCTCTTCGGATCGCTTCCCTTCCGTCGCAAGGCCGCAAGATCGCTGAGACTCGCGACGTGCCACCCCACCGGTATCTCGCCCATCTCCGAATCCACCATCTGGTCGGGGAATAGGTCGGCGATGTCGTGCGGCAAGCCCGTGCTCCGGCCCTCCATCTTGGACCGTACCGGGTCGAAATCGACGAACCAGGACTTGAACAGGGCCCGCGCCATCGCCTCCAATGTCTCGTTCATCCGCCGGTTCAATTCGATCTTGTCGTCCAAGGTTCCTAGTATGTGCGCGATGGCGTGTTGCTCGGAAAGAGGCGGGATCAAGAGCTCGAAATCGGGGATGTCAGCGCACTTCAGGCTATCGAACACGGCACCGACATTGAGGTACTTGCCAACTTGCTCCCACCACTGGGGACCGCGAACCAACCAGCGCAGGAACGGCTGGGATACCCGAGCGCCGTTCGCCCGCAGGAGCACGAGATTCTGTCCCAATGCGAATTCGAGTCCCTCCGGGACAAAGGCGGTTGTCCCAGGATTGCACCGCCGGGAAAGGACAACGTCCAATGGCTCAGGTTTAGACCTCTTTGTCCATTCCTCGAAGTGCTGGCGACTGATCCTGCGGGCGCCGACTAGGTCAATTCGTCCATCCCTGACTTGAGGAATGCCCACGTAGGGATAGCCCGACTCTTCGGCGGGCGGAGTTCGATGCACACAATCGAACAGGGCAACGCCCGCCTCCCGAAGCGAAAGGGTGGGCCACTCTCCGACGGCAACCGCGCGACTGGGACCAAGCGGCATCTCGTGGCCCGAGTAAGGACGAGCGTTATCGCCCGCTAGCACCTGTAAGGACACTGCACTTCGCCGGATGATGGCCCGAAACCCTTCGTCGATCCGCGCCCAATCCACGATGTCCACCCTGAACGGCAGGTCCGAATCCACAAGGGCTTCATCCAAGGCCGACGAGGCGTGTAGCGACAACGGCTCCTCACCCATGATTGCGAGATCGAGATCCGAGTAGTCCTTGGCGGTCCACTTCGCGCGTGACCCAAACGCGAGCACCTCGCGATCCGGAACGTGTCGGCGCAGGACGTCACGCAAGATGGCCCAATGATCGGGCCGCAGGTCCACGTTGGGAACGCCGACACTCATGCCAGACCGACGGAAGTATGCGGGTCAGTCATTCCGAGCTTCCAATGCTCGCAGAAGCGCACGCGCGTCATGCACAAAGTCGATCGTCGCCCGGTAGACCGCATCCGCCTTGGCGAAGTCGTAGATGTGCGATGTCGCGTTTCGCCCTTCATGGTGGCTCATCCACCTGTCGACATCTTGGATTAGCTGGCGCTCGGCGGCGAGGCGGAACAGCTGACGCCTGGTTACGCCGTCGGCAACGCCCGGGCTGACGTTCGAGTTGAGCCACCGGGCCATTAGCTTCCAGCACAATTCATAGGTGATCTCGAAGTGCTGGACTACCCCCGCGCGGATCGCCACACGTTCAACATCGCTCAGTTGCCCCATGCGCTCGTCGTTGTCACTTACGGCTGCGACTTCGGAAAGCGCCTGGAGCGACCTCCGGAGACTCCTGAGTTGGAGCGCCATGATTCTCCTTCACCTCATGGCTTGCCCGGTGAGGAAGCGCTTGGCGTCACCGGAAACCCCAGCGCCCCCAAGTTTGCCTTGATAGCCGTGTCCAGTCGATGACCTTCGGCCTGCTGCTCACAGAGTTCAGCCACCAAGCGCTTCATCTTGTCCTCAAACGGTTCGCCGTCGTCCGCCTGCGGCTCAACACCGACATACCGACCCGGCGTAAGGACGTGACCGTGTTTCCGTATCTCGCCCTTTGTCGCACTCTTGCAATAGCCGGGCACATCCGAGTAGCCGCTCTCATACGTCCTCCACGCGTGATAGGTGTCCGCGATCCGGGCGATCTCCTCGCCGGTCAGTTCGCGGTGCGTCCGGTCCACCATTCGGCCGAGCCTCCTAGCATCGATGAACAGGATCTCGCCGCGGCGAGGTCGTCCACGGGCTAAGAACCACAGGCAGGCGGGAATCTGAGTCGAGTAGAACAGCTGGCCGGGCATGGCGACCATACAGTCCACCAGTTCGGCCTCGACAACGTTCTTCCGGATCTCGCCTTCACCGGACTGGCTGGACGACATCGATCCGTTTGCGAGCACGAATCCGGCGACCCCTCGCGGCGCGAGGTGGTGCAGCATATGCTGTACCCAAGCGAAGTTCGCGTTTCCCTTCGGCGGGACGCCGTAAAGCCAACGCTTGTCCGCGGCCAGCCGCTCGCCGCCCCAGTCCGAAACGTTGAACGGGGGATTGG
This sequence comes from Bryobacterales bacterium, assembly GCA_028819235.1. Classification (GTDB taxonomy): domain Bacteria; phylum Acidobacteriota; class Terriglobia; order Bryobacterales; family UBA6623; genus VXMF01. Next base: position 30,291 of record JAPPMC010000142.1, on the reverse strand, counting down.
CAAGTATGAAGTCGGCCTTCAGGTCCGGATGGCGGTCGTTGTGGAAGCTGTCGCCGTGGGCGATCTGTCCTCCGATCCCGCGTATCGCTAGGTTCATCTTTGCGAGCCGCCACGTCGTGTAGTTCGACTCCTGCCCGTAGATCGAGATGTCGCCCCGCGCCTTCCCGCCGTTGGCGTTGCCGGTCGCGTGGGCGCGGATGAATTCGACCGACTGCACGAACATGCCCGAGGAGCCGCAGCAGGGATCGTAGACGCGCCCCCGATAGGGCTCCAGCATTTCGACGAGAAGCCTCACGATGCAGCGCGGCGTGTAGAACTCGCCGCCTCTCTTTCCCTCCGCGCTCGCGAACTGCGACAGGAAGTACTCGTAGACGCGCCCAAGCACGTCCTTGGATCGGGCTTCGGCGTCCCCGACTTGGATGTTTCCCACCATGTCGATCAACTGCCCCAAGCGCTGCTTGTCCAGCGCTGGCCGCGCGTAGTCCTTGGGCAACACCTCCTTGAGCGCTGGGTTGTCGCGCTCGATCGAGGCCATTGCCCTATCCACCGTCTGACCGATGGTTGGCTGGCGCGCTTCGGCCTTAAGGCGCGCCCAGCGCGCCTCCGACGGCACCCAGAAGATGTTTTCCGCGATGTACTCGTCGCGGTCCTCCGCAGCCTCTTCGCCCCACTTAGCGAGCACTGCCGCGCGGCGTTCCTCGAACGCATCGGAGATGTACTTGAGGAAGATCAGGCCCAGCACGACATGCTTGTACTCGGCCGCGTCCATCGAGCCCCGGAGCGTGTCGGCCATCGCCCACAGCTCGGCTTCGTAGCCGGTTGTAGCTCCGCTGTCGGTCTGCTTGGTAGCCATGGTGGTCGTTGTCCTAATTCTAGGTCGCTGGCGAGGAACTATCGAACAGGGTCGCTAGCTACAGAAAGCCCATTCACTAGTCGTGCGACTGTGGGGAGTTGCACGTTGGAACTGATGTCGCTCGGCTTGAGATGGCTGTGATCGCCATTGAGGTTCTATAGCTCGGCCATCAGTTCGCCTTGACGACGTGAATCTATCTGCACGCCGACCTCAAGCTGAAGCAAGTGGCCTTGGCAAGGACAACTCCAAGCCAAGTGCCGCCTAACCGTTACCGCCTCGATGACGAGGTGCTTGCAGCGACAAGATAATTTGACAAGAAATCCCGGGCCCCGACAGAGATAATCTGACCGCCTACAGTGATCGAGGACTTCCTAGAGACCGGTTCCGGCGAGGCGGCCTCGTAGGCTGGCGCTCATGCAGTGGCCCTAGGCCCCGGTCGGGAATCTCGAACCGCACTGACAAAACGCCAGCAGCGAGTGCGGTTGGCCAACTGCACTGGAATTGGGACCCGAGTGCCAGTGCAGTAGGTTCAGGGTCGGCAGTGGCCCTGGAATATACCTGCGAGGACTGCGAGCGCATATTTGCGCGGCCCGGCTGGATGGGGCCCGAACCCAGGGTCTGCAAGCGCTGCCAGAACTAGCACTAGCTCGCCAAGCTCGGCCCCGAAGGCCGGGAGCGTCTCGGCGAGCGGAAGCGCTTCAGTGGGTGCTTGAGATCGGCTATCGCCTGTGTGGCAGTGGCGGGCTGCTTCGCCTCAAAATGGCACGGCAGCGAGTCGCTCCCGCACGGCAGGCTGTCGCGAGAGGGGATGCTGTGGGTAGGGGGAGATCGAGGCGGGCGCTGGCGAGTTCAGCGCGCACACCCGCGACACGCCGTGGGCGTGGCTTGACGGCGAGAGTCAGAGCTGAGTTTGTCTTGCCGCTCTAGGGTTCGTCACGAAAGCAGATCCCGCCGTCGACGCGCCTGACAGCCCCCTTCTTCTGTCTGACGGGTCGGGCTCCGCGATCCAGACAGTCAACTGTTACAGAGGTCCGCAATTCCGCGACTACCCCCCCCCTATTTTCCACGGTGACTCCATCGCGGATCCGAGTGAATCAACTGCATCTAAACTGAAAGGAATTGCCGACTACTTACTAAGAGTCAATGCACCGAATATCTGAAATAAAAATCCAAATACTAGGCAAACCAGTCCGACAATACTAAGGCGATATGATATAGAAGCTATACGCTCATCTTGAATTGCATTGTTGTGCAGGATCATGGAAACTTTGGTTACTCGCTCCGCTAACCCGTTCACTGCCGAGGAAATATCCCTCAGATTGTCGAGTGCATGGTGTGCATTATATGAGACTTCATCTTCAGAATGATGTCGAGAATACGCGCTCTCTGGAATCCACTCTGACTGTTTCTTGATTTCATTTGTCCAAGATTCGATCCCCCCATATACTGATTCTATTTCATCAAGACTTGCGCGTCCTTGATTCGCTCTTCTGCGATTAGTTCTTTGAAGTCTTACTACGTCCGCCCCCAAGAGAAGAACGCCAATAAGATCAAGAATTAGACCGACGATCGAATAAATGTTCATCGAATCTAGCCTATGGTGTGAAAGTTAATCTCGCGACCGGCGCGTCCACGGCCTCGCATACCATGCCCGGCACGGTGTAGCTGGTGACGACCCTCACGTCCCCGCCTTCGGAGGTCGGGCAGGGAGTGATGCGACCCGTCTTGTTGTCGTAGCCCCACCCCAAGTCTGTGGCTTGGGTGGCGGCAAGAGCTTGCGCCACGAATAGCGCTCCTGCAGCAAGGGCACGGGCAATCGAATGCCGGAGGGCAAAGAGCTTGGAACGCATTCCCCACCTTGTAGCACAGCGGGGGAGAGTGGGCGGACGGAACTGGACATCGGACACCGAATTGCGAACGAGGGTGGCTCCTTCGTCTCGAATTGCCCGCGTCGCGAGGGGATCTCCCGCGTGGCCTTTCGGGGGGAAGGATGGATTCCGGGAGACCGACTATGGCGTTGCCTGTTCGCGTGTTAGATGATCACGGAGTACAGGTCGAGAAGTAAGAGGCAAGTGCGATGGTCTCTTAGGCTCGATGTTGACTCCCCACGCTGATCCTTAGCGATCGGCTCCTCCTGCAGGGCGGCACCCTCATCCTTTACGACGTGACTTCGACCTACTGCGAGGGGCGGCGCTGCCCGCTGGCCGACTTCGGCTTCAGCCGCGACCGCAAGCGCCAGATCGTTCGTGTCCTGCTGCGCGCCGCCGACGACTGCCCCGTCGCCGTCGAGGTCTTCGCCGCAACACCGTCGGCCCCACCACCGTCAGCTCCCAAGTGCGCACCATCCGCGAGCGCTTCGGCATCGCCCGCGTGGCCTTGGACTGGATCTCGGCCCGAAAACCAGCGACATCCACCCCTTGCAGAAGCATCCGCGGTCCCGGCAGAGTGCGCGAAAGGCCCGCGCCAAGGCGCCGCTGCGTCCCGCCGTGCTGGTGGAGGACCACGTGGCTGAGATTCTCAGCCCGGACTTCCTTGGCGAGCGCCTGCTGGGGTGCCTCAACCCGCGCCTCCGGTCGAGCGGGCGCGCAATCGCGAGGCCCTGGTGCGGGCCACCGAGGACATCTTGGAAGGTATCGCCGCCCGGGTGTGGCGCCCGCGCCAGCCGTTGCCTGGTCGGGGACGAGATCAACTGCGTTGTGCGCCGCGACGCGATCCGGAACAATATGGCGGAGCATTTCGAGATCGAGGCCGAGGCGCGGCTGGACGGCATCTACATGGTGCGTACGAGCCTGTCGGCGGAGCAGGTGCGGGGGCACGTGTTCCTGTGCATGGTGCTGGTGTCAACTACGTGGAATGGCACCTGCGGCGCAAGCTGGCGCCGCTGCTGTTCTAAGACAGTGAGCGAGAGGCCGCCGCCGCGCGGCGGGACTCGCTGGTCAAGCCAGCGGAGGTCTCGCAGGTGGCGGAGGCCAAGGCGGCCAGCAAGCGCACCACGGAGGGGCGGCCGGTACAGAGCCTGCGCACCCTGCTGGAGCACTTGGGCACACTGGCGTTGGAACCGGGTTACGCTCACGTGGGACGACCCGCATGAGTTCGAGTTACTGACCGTGTTGAGATTCAGATGAGACGAACCGGGATTTGTCGGATTCGAACACCAACCCGATTCTGGCGTCCTCCCAATCCGCCGAGAATCGGCCCTCTGACGATCAAATAAAGTGACGCTCCACACACACATCCTCGGTCGCAACCCCATCCTGTGCGCCAAGACGCCCACGCTGGTGGAGCAGGAGATCGAAGGCCTGATGCTGGCCCACTTTGCGGTGCGCAGCTTTCTGCACGAGGCGGCGCTGGCGGCCAACGAGGACCCTGACCGCCTCTCGTTCACTCACGCGGTACAGGTGGTCCGGCGCCGGCTTCAGGACCCCGGCGCTTTCCCCCCAGCGAGGCGTCACCGGCACCTTCGTCGCGCCTTGATTGAGGAGATTCCCCAAGATCGTGCCGAGCAGAGCCGCGGTCAAGTGAAGTCCCGCGGCCTCAAGAGGAAGATGAGCAAGTACAAGGTCCGGCACCGTGGGACACTGTCTCGCCGGCGGCACCGGTGGACGCCGAATGTCGCTTGGCATTCTTAAGTAAACAATATTGGGATTAACGGGCAGGCGCCCAAGAATAGACGCCCCGCCGCGAAGCTGGGTGCTTCCGGCGCAAATTGAACAGCCGAGCCTGCTCACCGCTCCGCGGAGTTCTCCGCAAGGGTGGGCTAAGCTCAGTTGCCGCTCGGCCTGGCCGCTGAGCGGTCGCTGTGGGCCGGCACACGTCCATCCAATGCCACTCCGAAGCCCGCTTAATAGCCTGATCCACCCGGGATCGCAAAATGGTGTCGTGCACGCTAGCTTCACTTGGGAATGCGTTGGTTGGGCGTCATGTTGATTGCGGGCATTTTCTCGTCGCTGATGCGTGTGCCGGTCCTGTAGGGTTGGCGGTGACTCCATAGCATGGCGACCCGCTGAGCGTTTCTTGGTGGTGCGCCTGACGGTACCTCTCAGGCCATCGGCTGGAACTGTTGCAGCCCCGCCTGCCTGAGTCCACAACACGCGCGGGATGGCATTTGGCGAAGAGTACGCCGCGGTGGAGGGAACTTTGCCCACCGTCGCCACGGTGGCCGCGAAGGCCCGCGTTCAGTCTTAATTGAGCGTATCGCTGGGCCGTTGTCGGCTGTGAGCAGACGAACTGCGACGCTCGCCTCTGTGGCGCACCTGTCGTCCCTGGCTGTCACGGAGGTTGGGCTCACATGCCCCAAACGGTGACCGACACCTGATCTGGCTTCGGGTCCCTCCGAAAGATCCGCTCCTCCCAAGTCTTCTCCGGGCGCATTTCGAAGACTACCAAATGGCCCGACTCCGCGCCGCACAAATCCATGTACGACGCAGTCTGCTGCAGACCGTTGCGGATGACGCGCTCGATTCCGGAGCGCTCACCAACCACCTTGCACTCAATGACGTACTTGCTGGGATTGGAATGCAGCGTGCTGCCGGGCCGCGGCCATTCGATGAGCAGATCGCTTCGCCTGCGGGCGACCGCGTACTCCCGGGTGATGCGCCCGCCGCCGTTCACCACGCGGTGCAGGTAGGACTGCAGCACCAGATGGGGCCCGGCTTCGCGGTGTCCGTAGCGCTCCAGCCACGATTCTGAGTTCTCGCGGAAGTAGCCTTGGAACGCTTCGAGAAGCTTCGGGAGGTCTAGGCTGCCGTCCTTGCGGACATACCAAGTGGGTGTGACAAGGCTCTCGAGTTCCGAATTCTGCGCGAGGGTCAGCTCGCGGGGAATGACCTCGGCGTAGATGGGGTTAGCCATGCGGACGGGGCCGGAGGCCACCACCAATCCGAGATCGCGGACGTATTCCAGATCGCGCTCCGAGTAGCGGTTGTTGACAGAGCCGGCGATCATGGGCAGGATTACGCGCCGGACGCGGTCCTCGCTGAGCTGGTTGGCGAGTTGGTCTAGGTGTGTGACGCGATTAACGATGAGGGTCTCCTTGGCCTGATCAATGGCGGCATGGCCGATTGGGCGCCTGCGGTCCCGGCCGACCTTGTCTTTGAAGCAGGCTTGGAGGGCCAAGGCGTTGACCAGCCAAGGCTGGCCTTGGGTGAGTTCCCAGATTGCGTCCATCACGCTCGACGCGAATTGTTGGCCCGTCTCGGCGGTGTGCTGGGCGAGCAGCGAGTGCACTTGTCCCTCGGTGAAGTCCCCCAGCCGCAGCGACTCGGCTCTGATGTTGAAGGCACTGCCCCAAGTTACGTTCGTTCCAAGCGAACTGGAGTAGATGCGGTAATCATGGACATCGCGGACGCCGCACAGGATGATGCTCTGAGGGAAGCCGTCCGGCCTCTGGTCGTAGCCAGCCCTGATCTGACGCAGAACGGAGATCAAGGAGTCGCCCAAGAGCATGTCGATTTCGTCGATCAGCAGCACCAACGGTTTCTGGCTGGCTCTAGCCCACCGTGCAAACGTAATCCTTAGCGCCGCATCGCCCCCGTACTTGTCCAGTATGTTGAGCATCGACTCATCAACAAACTGGTCTTGCAGCATCACGCTGGCCTGATCGGCGAGTTCTGCGAGAATCGCACGCATGGCCCGCGGCACATCCTCCCGTGCGGTGAAGCCAACCTCAAAGTTGGCGTACACGCAGCGGTACTCGCCTGTGGCGTTGAGTTCTGCGGCGAGGGCCTTAAGTGTGGATGTCTTCCCGGTCTGGCGCGGCGCGTGGAGGATGAAGTACTTCTCTCTCTGAATCAGCCACAGGATCTCCGCCAAGTCCACACGTTCCAGAGGCGGGATGCAGTAGTGCTTAGCGGGGTTGACGGGGCCTTCAGTGTTGAAGTGTCTCACGCTTGCCGCCGACCCGAAGTATTGCACGGGCACCGCGTTGTTGGTGTCGGCGGAAACTGCTTGAACCCGTCTTGGTCCCAGTCCTTGGCCCCCTTGCCGTGCACCAAACGGACGACGGACCGTCGGGAGTCGATGCCAGTGGGGCGCAGGTTGAGAGGCTCAAGAACAAGCAGGCCGGCGGCCTAAGAGGTGCAATGGATGCCGTGGCAGGGCAAGCTTTGACGGCGTTGAGTAAGAGCGCGACCTCGTCTGGGCTGGCGATGGTCTGGACCTTTTCCTCAAAGTTTCTGACATCGAAGACTCGGTAGGAGATTGCCCTTATAGGCAAACCTCACTAGGGACGGCGTCTTCCTCCTAGCGACAAGACACGTCCAATGGCGAGTTGGCCACCGATGGAATGCATGAGCCGCACGCGGCCTCTAGGTTCCTCGGCAGAAGTGAGTCGCATGCGGTCAAGGCACCGCCTGTGCCCGTGCTCGGCATGGCCGTCGGCGAACCCGACCGACTAACTGCCCCTGTCCCACCGATGCGCTCCCGGTCAATGCCTCGGCCAGCCCGCGCCGGCGGTCCGTCAGCGCTTGGTTATCCACGGCGAGTCTGTGCGTGGATCCGGCAATGCCAGTCGCAGGACATCGCCTGGTCGCAGCTGCCCGCTGGTCCTTCCGCCATCAAGGCTGGCCTGCCGGAGGTCCTGTGCCCAGCCCTGTCGGCGGAGCGCTGCCGGGAGCCCCAACGCCCTTGACCTCACGATGGGCTGACTCCCGCGACTGCGGTTGTATGGTGGGTCGCAACGGCACTTGCGTGCAGTTCGCTCCGGCATCTCGGTCATGACGTCCGGTTAGACAGGATACCCGGCAGCGGTCGCGACGGTGGTCGAAGCGGTGGCTAGCGAGCCCGACGCGGTTGAATATCCGGAACGGCATTGGATCGCGCAGAGCGTCTGGCACCGTGACGCTGTAGGACTGGCCAAGGCGGCATTGGAGCACCATTTCAGGGACCGCGACGACGTGCTCGTGGCCATGGAGCTGGCGGTGTAGTACAGGCGCGGCGACGAGCAGGCCTGGCTGCAGCCCGACGTGGTGTTCGGCGTGGGGCGTGGAAGGAAACGCCCTACATTCGGGGTTTGGGAGGAAGGCAAACCACCGGACTTTGTGCTGGAGGTGGCGTCGCCGTCGACGGCGGAAAACGACGCGCGGCACAAGGCGAAGGAGTACGCCGCGATAGGCGTGCGGGAGTATTGGCGGCTGGACCCGGACGGGACAATCATGGGGTCGTCATTGGAGGGCTACCGTGTCAGGGGAGGCCGCTATCGCTGGGTGGAGTCGGTCGAAGGCACGGGCGGGGTCGAATACCTGCGGAGCAGTGTGCTGGGATTGGACCTGCGCACCGATAGGCGGAACGGGGCGACGGTGCTGGTGCTTCGCGACCCGCGTACGGGCGAGGAGTCCAACGGTGCGCTGGAGGAATCCGACCGTCAGCGGAGGCTTACGGAGGAGCAACTGACCGCCGCACGGGACGAAGCGAGCGCTGCGAAGGACAGGATCCGGTTATTGGAGCAGCGACTCCGAGACTTTACGGGCCAGAGTCGTCCGATGGGGCGAGATGCCTAGTGTTGAACGCCTCTTGCCCATGTAAGTCCTTGAATGACCGGGGCGAGCGGAACGCAGCACCCGGAACGGTGACTGTTCACGCGTCTAGCCTCCGATCGCAACCGGACAGACACCGAGGCCTTGATGCACGGTTCCGGCGTCCTGATCGAGCGGCTGGAGGTTCCGTGGCCGCCTAAACCTCGGGGAGGATAGCCTTGCTCCGGGCCGAACATCATCACGAATCGGCCCAGAACCGTCAGCTCATCACATCCGATGCATTCCCTGGCGTAATTGGGCGGTTAGCTTCAACGTTAGAACCAGTGCTGAAGAGAACCAGTGCTGAAGAGCGGCGGACAGGGGGACGGCCTCGCTTTCGAGGGAATTGCGAGCTACCTGCAATCGAAAGCGGAGGACTGTACCGGGTCGCACCAGCCCGTTGGTGTCGTCCCCATGAACGCTGGTCTGACTGAAGGCCGAGAATGCCACTGCGATTGTTAGCCAGTATCAGGAACTGTGCTCGATGTGCCGGTCATGTTCCGTTCCGCCCCCCGGGCATTCACGGACCTTCCGCCCGGTGTCTATGGCTGCCGAGTCGCGCTCCTCTTCAAGCTCTGGGAATCCTCGAAGATGGAATTCCGCCCAGCTAGGGTCTGACTCAGGGACAGATTCGGCTCGATGGCTCGACACACTTCGTTGAGCATGAACTCAAACTCGCGCCAGGTGCTATGCGGGCGTCGGCACTGCCAGTCAGTACTCTCCGGGGTAGCGGCGGTTGCATGGCTGATGAGCTTTTCTACCAGCAAGGCGACCAGTAGCTTGGCGTACAGCCAAGCCTTGGCGCTGTCATCACCAAGATTCGGCAAATGGCCCATCTGGCCCAGCGACTTGAAGCGCTTGAGCACCAAATCCACTTGGCATCTGAGCCGGTACGAATCCAGTACGGCGCGAGTCGAGAACTGGTCGGTCGGGAAGGTTGTGAAGACGATCAGGTAGCGGGCGAACTCCAAAGAATCAGGACTAACCCGCTTGCCTGTGCGGCGAGCATGCTTTCGGATGCCCTCCTGCGCGATTCCGATGGACTCTTCCGTCTTGCGCGCAGCGCAAACCCTTCCCCGAACCATTGCCTGTTCCGGAGTGACCACCTTCACATCCCAAGATCCGAGGTCGTCGGCTGCGCCCAGCAGCCGCACGTGACTGAGCAGATCGAAGGGTTGTCCCTGTCGCGTCTGGAACGACAGTGCATCTGTGTCTACTTGCACAGTCAGGCGGCCCCTCGCCTGCGCGACGTATCCGATCACGCTGGCCGCTGAGTAGGCGCGGTCCGCGAGTAGAAGGTCCCCTTCACTGATCGGAAACTGCCGCAGCGCTTCCCCCGAGAACGGCTTACTCGTCTCGGTCAGCTTGAAGAAATCACACGCTAGCGCGGGCAGCCGCAAGCAGTAAAGAACGTGCCACAACGATCCGGAGCGTTCCGGCTCCTTCGCCGCGGTGGCGTCCACCGCACGGAACTGATTCCCGATCCCTCCCAAGTGCAAGCCGCGCTCCCGAAACAGCTCAATGCACAGCGCTCGCAGCCACTTGTGCGACTGCTTCAGCCGCTTCGACAGTGCCACCGAGGACAAGTCCGCGAGCTGGGCCATCCTTGCTAGCACTACGGTCTCTTGCCGGGTGTGCCCGCAGCCCAGATGGATCAGCAGCATCCGCAGCAGATTCTCCGGGGACTCGTCCTTGCGCAGCCCCTGTAGTGCCCCGCTGGTCGCTGCCAGATCCCGCCAATTGCTTGGCAGGAACGCCGTCAGCAACCGCCAGTCCTCGTGCATGCCCGGAGCGCCATTCTGCCCCATGGCCCCATTCTGTACATACACACCAAGACACGTTACCCCTGTGGTGACGGATGGGGAACTGCAATATGCGAGTGGTTTTGCTCGGTCCGAGATGGCTGTGATCATGACTCAAGTCCACCGATCCGCACTCGAGGCGGCACTGCACAATCAGTTAGGCAACGTTGCCAATGCCCCAACGAACGAGTTGGGCGATCCTGCCACCGTCCTTTGGAACAGGGCGATCTGAAGGCCTGTAGGCGGGTTGACCGGGCCGGTGAGTGCCACGGTCGAACGCGGAGCCGCTGGTATACTTCCAATCAGCGGGCTGGGGCCCGCGAAAGGCCATTGGTCTTGGGCAGGGCGGCGGACATGCGACCGATTCCCGAGAGCGTCGCGAAGACGTTCTACATCGAGACCTTCGGCTGTCAGATGAACGTCCACGACAGCGAGAAGGTGCGTGGGCTGCTCGAACAGCGCGGATACAGCCGCGTCAAGTCTGCCGACGAAGCCGGCCTCGTACTCTACAACACCTGCAGCATCCGCGACAAGGCCGAGCGCAAGGTGTTCGCGCGCCTCTCCCAGATCAAGCGACGGTCAGCAGGCAAGACCGTAGGCGTCCTCGGCTGCGTTGCCCAGCACAACGGGGCCGAGATCTTCGACCGCGCGCCGCATGTGGACTTCGTCTGCGGTTCGGCGAGCTACAACGATCTCCCCGACATCCTTGACCGCGTCGAAGCAGGCGAGTCCGGGGTGGCTGGGCTGGATCTCGACACCCACGAGACGTTCGACGTGCCGAGAGTCGATCGCGTCCGGCCTTACAGCGCCTACATCACGATCATTGAGGGCTGCGACAAGGCTTGTACCTATTGCGTCGTTCCATTCACTCGCGGCCCGGAGCGCAGCAGGTCCAGCGCTTCGGTGATGCGCGAGGCTGCCCACCTGCAAGCGCTGGGCTACACCGAGATCACGCTGCTGGGCCAGACCGTGAACAGCTACTCCGACCCGTCCCCTGCTGGCTGGTCCTTCGCCCGCCTGCTCGACGAGATTGGTCGTCTTCCACGCATTCGCCGGGTGCGGTTCACCACCTCGCACCCGTCCGACTTCACGCCTGGCATCGTCGAAGCGATTGACCGCAACGAGTTCCTCTGCGACTGGGTGCACCTCCCCGTGCAATCCGGCTCGACGAGCGTCCTTCGGGCCATGCGCCGCACCTACAGCCGTGGCGACTACATGCGCTGCGTGGAAATGATCAAGGCCGCCAGCCGAAGAATCGAGCTGAGCACCGACATCATCGTCGGCTTTCCGGGCGAAACAGAAAGCGATTTCCAGCAGACATTGGGCCTGTTGAACGAGGTTGAGTATGCCTCGGTGTTCTCGTTCAAGTACTCCCCGCGCAAGGGCACTGTGGCCGCGGGTATGCCGCAGATTCCGGAGGCGGTGAAGGGCCGACGCCTGATCGAGCTGCAGCAGCGCCAGCGGGAGATCCAGATCCGCAGGAACGCCGAATTGATCGGTCGCACGGAAGAGGTCTTGGTGGAGGGCTGGAGAGAACGCTTCGGCCAGTGGATCGGCCGGACCACGCAGAACCGGGTCCTGAACTTTGCTGATCCCGAAGGCCTTGCAATGGGTCGCGATCTCCGCGGGACCTACTGCCAGGCTCGCGTCACGACCGCCGGACCCAACTCACTCGTCGGAGAGCTGGCCAGTCCCTCCGCTCGAGCCGCGTTCCAGGGGCTGCGTGTCTTGCAATGAGGGAGGAGCCGATGCAGGAAATCGAGATGAGGATCTGTGGTCTGATGATGGATCCCATCACCAACATGCCGATCGTGGTCCTCAAGGATTTGGCCAATGAGACGGTCCTGCCCATATGGATCGGCGTCTACGAGGCGAATGCCATCGCCTTGGAGATCGAAAAGGCTTCGACCCCAAGGCCCATGACCCACGACCTCGTGCGCAACATCCTGCACACATTCAAGGCGGAGTTGCGCAGGATCGTTGTCACGGAGCTGCGCGACGACACCTTCTTCGCAGTGCTCTGGGTGGAGCGCGAGGGACAGCTGTTCGGGATCGATTCCAGACCCAGCGACGCCCTTGCACTGGCCCTGCGCATGGACTGCGGGATTTGGGTGACGGACAACGTGATCCAATCCTCAAAGGTCTCGCCGACCCTAAAGGAGCGCACGAGCAGCGAAGACCTGCGGCGCTGGCTGGAGAATCTCGGCGAGGAGGACCTCGGTCAGTACAAGATGTGAGCAGACGCCGGGCCGCTCCGGCGGGCGGCCCGCTGCCGCTGGTCGTCGGGGCCGGCCCTTACGCCCTGCCCCGCGATATCGAAGCTCAGGCTACCGGTCCACGGTGCTCCCCTAGAGACTCTGCCCTTTGCTTGCCGTCCCGCATCGCCTCGCTGAGCTCTGAACCATCAAGGGGCCTGTAGGAGTTGACGGTCTCGACGGCCTTGTCCAGCTCCGCAACCGACTTGAGCCCCATGATGGCGACCGAGAGCCCGGGAATGCCCAGCGCGTAGCGTACCGCGCGCGTGTAGTGGGGCTCGTCCGACAGGATCGCGCCGTCATCCTGCGCTCCGCCCAGAATCTTCATCGCCACTACGCCGATGCCGAGATCGGCGGCCTCGCGGAAGAGGATTTCCTCGAAGTTGTAGATGTGCCGGTCAATGCAGTTGACCGCGGCCATGACCACCTCGACGCGACCCGAGCGGAGGATCGGCACCGAACGCTTCGGCCGCAGGTGACAGGTCATGCCGACATGCCGGACCAGTCCCCTGCGCTTCATCTGCTCCAAGCCCGCCAGCGCGCCGTCGTCGCCCAGCAAGATATCGAGGCTCGGAAAGCGATCCGTGCGCCCGACGTTGTGCAAGTGCACTAAGTCGAAGTATTCGGCCTGGGTCTTCTGCAGACTGTCCTGGACCTGCCAGATCGCGTCCTGCCGAGATGTGGCCTCCACCTTGGTGACCAGCACAAACTTGTCCCGCTTGCCCTTCAGCGCCAGCGCCAGACGGCGTTCGGACTGGGCGTAGATCGGGGCCGTGTCGAGGTAGTTGACGCCGTGGTCGGCCGCCTTGGCGATGACGTTGTTCACTTCCTTCTGGCTGACTCCCTCACGGCCCAGCGGCGATGTCCCGATGCCCAGCAGGCCTACTTCAATGCCAGTCTTGCCCAGCATGCGTCTCGGGACCGCCTCGCCGCGTGCCGGCGCTGCTGCGGCCAGCGCTCCGGCTATCGCGGCCGTCTTCCCGAGGTCGCGGCGCGTGATTCTTTGCATGGCGTTCCTCCCGCACCAGTGTAGGCCACGGCCTCCGGGGCGATACTAGAATGGAACGTCTGGATGCAACCGTCTGCCCGCATCCGTCAAAACCCCTGTGGAGAGTGTGCAAGGCAGCCCGGAACCGCGCTTCGAGGTTCCCGATGGGCCGACCGGTCGGTCGCCGATCAACGTCCGCGACTGGCTGCGGGACTTGGCCCTGTCACTGTTTATCGCGGGAGTGGTGATCGTATTCCTGTACCAGCCGGTCAGGGTCGAGGGAACCAGCATGCTCCCGCGCCTGGCCGACGAGCAGCGGATCTTCGTCAACAAGTTCATCTACAGGATCGACCGGATCGAGCGTGGCGATGTTGTCGTCTTCAAGCTTCCCGGTGATCCGACCCGTTCGTACATCAAGCGTGTGATCGGCCTCCCGGGCGAGTCCGTCGAGATACGGAGCGGCGCGGTCTTCGTGGACGGTCGCCCGCTTAGCGAGGACTACATTCCGGAAGCCTACCGGGACCTGGCCAGCCATTCGGAGGTGAGTGTCCCGGACGGCGAGTACTTCGTGCTTGGCGACCACCGCAACACTTCGAAGGACAGCCGCACTTGGGGCACAGTGGATGCAGCCTCCATCACCGGCAAGGCTGTTTTCGCCTACTGGCCGCCCGAGAGGTTCGGAACGGTCCGCTAGGTCCGCCGCACTCACAATGGCCGCTTCCGCCACGCTCGCGCTTGAGGACGGCCGCTGCTTCCGCGGCCGCGCCGCAGGTGCACGCGCCGAGGCTACGGGAGAGGTGGTGTTCAACACGGGCCTCACCGGCTACCAAGAGATCTTCACCGACCCCTCCTACAGCGGCCAGATCGTGGTCCTCACGTACCCCCACATCGGCAACTACGGCACGAATCCGGACGACAGCGAGTCGCCTCGGCCCTTCATCGAGGCCTTGGTCACCCGCGAGTTCTCGGACGTGGCCAGCAACTGGCGCTCCAAACGGACTGCCGACCAGTTCCTCGCAAGCCGCGGCATACCGGTAATCACGGACATCGACACGCGGGCGCTCGTGCGGCACATCCGCCGGCATGGTGCCCTCCGGGGGGTCGTCTCGACGCTGGGCACGCCACCGGATGAGCTCGTAAGAATGGCCCGCTCGTCGCCCACGATGGCTGGCCGAGACCTCGCCACCGCAGTCTCCACTTCCAGCCCGTACGAATGGAGCGAGGGACCGCCGGACTGCCTTCCCTCTGCGCTGCCGACTTCCCGGGGCGAAGCCCGGTTCCATGTCGTTGCCTACGATTTCGGCATCAAGCGCAATATCCTTCGCGAGCTGGTAGCGGTGGGATCGCAGGTCACGGTCGTTCCGTGCTCGACGACAGCTGAGGATGCCCTGTCGCTTCGGCCGGACGGCGTGTTCATCTCGAACGGGCCCGGCGATCCCGAACCTCTGCACGGCCCGGCTTCCGAGATCCGCAAGCTTGTTGGCCGCGTCCCGGTCTTCGGCATCTGCCTCGGGCTGCAGCTGCTCGGCCAAGCGCTCGGCGGCAGGACGTACAAGCTCAAGTTCGGACACCACGGCTGCAACCATCCCGTACTGAACCTGACCACCAACAAGGTCGAGATCACTTCCCAGAATCACGGCTTCGCGCTGGACCCCGACTCGCTGGCGGCGGCGGACACCGAGCTGACCCACGTCAACCTCAATGACCGGACGGTCGAGGGATTCCGAAGTCTGAAGGATCCGCTCTTCTGCGTCCAGTACCATCCTGAGGCTGCACCCGGCCCCCACGACTCCCGTTACCTGTTCGAGCAGTTCCGCCAACTGATGGCGGCCGGGCGCTGATGCTCCCGACGCCCGCCGGGAAGCGAGACCATGCCGAAGCGCACTGACATCGAGAAGATCATGATCGTGGGCTCCGGCCCAATCGTGATCGGCCAAGCCTGCGAGTTCGATTATTCCGGAACGCAAGCGTGCAAGGCCCTCCGCGACGAGGGCTACCAAACCGTTCTGGTGAACTCGAACCCGGCCACGATCATGACCGACCCCGAGCTGGCGGAACGGACGTATGTCGAGCCGCTGTCCGTGCCCTACCTGCGCTCGATCATCGAGCGCGAGCGCCCTCAGGCACTGCTCTCGACCGTTGGCGGCCAGACGGGCCTCAATGCCTCCGTGGCGCTAGCCGAGCAGGGAGTCTTGGGGGAGTTCGGCGTGGAGCTCATCGGTGCGAACCTCGACGCGATCCGCCGGGCTGAGGACCGCCAGGCCTTCAAGGCCGCGATGACCGAGATCGGGCTGGAGGTCCCCCGGTCCCTGCTGGTTTCGGATCTTGAAGCCGGCCTCGACTTCGCCCGTGAGGTGAGCTACCCCGTCGTGCTGCGGCCCAGCTTCACCCTCGGCGGCACGGG
Organism: Bryobacterales bacterium; assembly: GCA_028819235.1. GTDB lineage: Bacteria > Acidobacteriota > Terriglobia > Bryobacterales > UBA6623 > VXMF01. The sequence continues at coordinate 14,478 of JAPPMC010000142.1, read as the reverse complement.
GGGCGGCATAGCCTACAACTCCGCCGAAATGCGCTCGTTGCTGCAGCGGGGGCTGGAATTGTCCCCGGTCCACGAGGTGCTCGTAGAGGAGAGCGTGCTTGGCTGGAAGGAGTACGAGATGGAGGTGATGCGAGATCTCGCGGATAACGCGATCATCATTTGCTCCATCGAGAACTTCGACATGATGGGCGTGCACACCGGCGACTCGATCACCGTCGCGCCTGCTCAGACACTCACCGATCGCGAATACCAGCTCATGCGCGACGCTTCCCTCGCTTGTCTGCGCAAGATCGGCGTAGACACGGGCGGCTCGAACGTCCAGTTCGCGGTCCACCCGCGGACGGGGCGCATGTTGATCATCGAGATGAACCCCCGCGTGTCGCGCAGTTCAGCGCTCGCCTCTAAGGCGACTGGATTCCCGATCGCAAAGATCGCCGCCAAGCTCGCAGTGGGCATGCGGCTGGACGAGATTCCCAACGACATCACCCAGAAGACGCCCGCCAGCTTCGAGCCCAGCATCGACTATGTCGTCGTCAAGGTGCCGAAGTGGCAGTTCGAGAAGTTCCCCGGCAGCGAGCCTGTCTTGGGCGTGCAGATGAAGTCCATCGGCGAGGTGATGGCCATCGGCTCGACGTTCAAGCACGCTCTTTGGAAGGCTATTCGCTCCCTTGAGACGGGTCGCAAGGCCGGGACTGACGTCTACAGCCCCGAGTTGATCCCCAAGCGGCTGATCACTCCGAATCCGGACCGTCTGAACTACATCCGCTTTGCGCTCGGCGAGGGCCTGCCGGTGGAGGACGTCTGCGAAATGACCGCCATAGACCCGTGGTTCATCTCGCAGATCAAGGCGGTCGTTGACTATCAGGGAGAGCTTGGGCAGGAAAGGCTGGCAGACATCACGCAGGACCAGATGCTGACGGCGAAGCGATTCGGCCTGTCCGACAACCGGCTGGCGCGTCTGTGGGGAGAGACCGAGACCGCCGTGCGGAACCGGCGGAAAGAGCTCGGCATAAGGCCGGTGTTCAAGCGCGTCGACACGTGTGCCGCGGAGTTCGAGAGCTACACGCCGTACCTGTACTCCGTCTACGAGGAGGAGTGCGAGGCCGAGCCGACGGACTCGCGCAAGGTGATGATCCTCGGATCCGGGCCCAATCGGATCGGTCAGGGCATCGAATTCGACTACTGTTGCTGCCACGCTTCATTCGCGCTGCAGGAGCTCGGGTTCGAATCGATCATGGTCAACTGCAACCCGGAGACAGTCTCGACCGACTACGACACCAGCGATCGGCTGTATTTCGAGCCGCTGACACTGGAGAACGTCCTCAACATCTGCGACGTCGAGCGGCCTGACGGGGTCATCGTTCAGTTCGGCGGCCAGACGCCGCTCACGCTCGCGCTCTCCCTCAAGGCACACGGGATTCCCATCATCGGCACCGATCCCGAGTCGATTGATCTTGCCGAGGACCGGGACCGGTTCGGACGCCTCCTGAACCAGCTGGACATTCCGCAGCCGGCGGGCAGCACGTCGACGACCCAGGCGGGCGCATTGGAGGCGGCCGGCCGCATTGGCTATCCGGTCTTAGTGCGGCCCAGCTATGTTCTCGGTGGCCGCGCCATGGTTATCGCCTACGACGAGCGCACTGTGGAGAGCTACATGCGCAACGCGGTTGTGTACTCCCACGATCGACCGATCCTGATCGACCGCTTCTTGGAGAATGCTCTCGAGGTGGACGTGGACGCCCTCTGCGACGGCGAGGAGGTGCTCATCGGCGGCATCATGGAGCACATTGAGGAGGCCGGCGTGCACTCCGGGGACAGTTCTTGCGTGCTCCCGCCGCAGACCATCCCGCCTGAGACCCTCGCGACGATCGAGGACTACACGGTGCGGTTGGCCCGGGCGTTGAACGTGGTGGGTTTGGTGAACGTGCAGTATGCGGTGCATCGGGGACGGGTCTACGTGATCGAGGTCAATCCGCGCGCCTCGCGCACCGTGCCCTACGTCAGCAAGGCGACAGGCGTGCCGCTCGCCCGCATTGCGGTGGGGCTCATGACCGGCCGCAAGCTCGAGGACTACGGCCTCGCTTCGGGCACGCTCTCGGCCCACCGCGTGTGCGTCAAGTCGCCCGTCTTTCCCTTCAGCAAGTTCAGCGGTGTTGATCCGATGCTCGGCCCTGAGATGCGATCCACCGGCGAGGTCATGGGCATCGGGGAGACATTCGGAGAGGCGTTCGCGAAGGCCCAGCTCAGTGCAGGCCAGACGCTTCCCGACAAGGGCTCGGTGTTCCTCAGCGTCAACTCCCGCGACAAGGTGCGGGGAATCAAGATCGGCCGCGATTTCGTGAGGCTCGGGTTTAAGATCTTCGCAACCCGGGGGACGGCGAGGGCCTTGCGCGCCGCCGGCTTGGAGTGCCGTACGGTCATGAAGGTGGCCGAGGGCAGGCCCAACGTGCTCGACCTTATCACCGACCGCCGAGTCGACCTGATCGTGAACACGCCGTCCGGAACGTTCGCCTTCTCGGACGAGAAGAAGATCCGCAGGGCGGCGATCCAGCAGGGAATCCCCAGCATGACCACGATGAATGCGGCTCGCGCGGCGGTGAATGGCATCATCGCTGGCACGAGGGGCTGGGCCGGCGTGGCCTCGCTTCAGGAGCTCCATTCGGCGGGCGCGCAGACCGCGCGATAGGCAAGCCGGGCCCCCGTTTCTGGGGCTCTGCAGCGAACCGGCTCCAGGCTGGGCCGCCAATACAATGGACGTTCATGGCGAAAGTGCGAAGCGCGCTCCTGAGCGTGACCGACAAGACAGGGCTCGCCCGGTTCGCGCGCGAACTGGCTGCGGCCAATGTCGCGCTGATCTCCACTGGCGGGACCGCCAAAGTACTGCGAGAGGCTGGCCTTCAGGTGCGCGATGTCTCCGACGTCACGTACTTTCCGGAGATGCTGGACGGCCGTGTGAAGACGATCCACCCGCGAATCGCCGGCGGCATCCTTGCCGTGCGGTCCAACGAGGACCACATGGCTGCGCTGCGAGGACACCAGATCGCGCCGATTGACATGGTGGTCGTGAACCTGTACCGATTCGGGGAGACGGCAGCCCGGGAGGGTGCCACGTTTGAGGATCTGATCGAGAACATCGACATAGGCGGGCCTTCCCTGATCCGCGCCGCCGCCAAGAATTTCCGCGACGTCGCAGTGGTAACGGATCCGGGGGACTATCCAGATGTTGCCGCCGAGGTGGCGGCCACCGGAGGGGTTGCCGGGGACACGCGCTGGCGGCTTGCGAAGAAGGCCTTCAGTGTCACCGCGGCCTATGACCGGTCGATCGCGGCAACGTTGGCCGAGCTTGCCGATGGCCAGGCCCCTGCCACGGTGGAGCGCGGCATCCCCCAGGCCTTTCTCGATCTGCGTGTTCCCAGGAGGCAGCTCCTGCGTTACGGGGAGAATCCCCACCAGACCGCTGCCCTATACGCCGAAAGCCGGCTTGGCGTCGGCGGGGCCCGCCAGTTGCACGGTAAGGAACTCTCGTACAACAATCTCGTCGATCTGGACGCTGCTTGGCAGCTCGCCTCGGAGTTTTCCGAGCCTGCGGTGGCGATCATCAAGCACACCAACCCATGCGGCTGCGCCGAGGGTGTGACGCTGGCCGAGGCCTACCGGCTCGCCCTCGCATGCGATCCCGTGTCCGCATTCGGTTCCGTGATTGCTGTGAGCCGGCCCGTCGACTTCGAGACGGCCTCCGAGATGTCCAAGCTCTTCGTTGAGGCGATCGCGGCTCCCGCATTCGAGGACGACGCCTTGCAAGTCCTGCGAAGGAAGAAGAATCTTCGCTTGGTCGAAGTCCGGCCTTCCGGCCCTGCGCTGTCGATGCGGAGCATCGCTGGCGGCTACCTAGTGCAGAGCGAGGACAGGCCCGAAAGCAGCCCGGAGCGCTTTGATGTGGTCACCAAACGCCAGCCGTCCGAAGCGGAGCGGCACGCGCTCCGGTTTGCTTGGCGGGTCGTGAAACACGTCAAGTCCAACGCGATCCTGTATGCCCGGGGCGGCCAGGCGGTTGGTGTCGGCGCGGGGCAGATGAGCCGTGTGGACGCCGCGCGGCTCGGAGCGTCAAAGGCGGTCTTGCCGCTTGAAGGAAGTGTGGCCGCATCCGACGCATTCTTTCCGTTCGCTGACGGTGTGGAGGAAATAGCGAGCCACGGCGCAACGGCGGTGATCCAACCAGGAGGTTCCAGGCGAGACCCTGAGGTAATCGACGCGGCCGACCGCCTCAACCTTGCGATGGTCCTGACGAAAGTGCGCCACTTTCGGCACTAGGCGTTTGGTCGCGCTTAGTTCTCGCTTAGTTCTCTCGTACCGGCGGCGCGGATGGCATGCAAACAGGTCGGCGGAGTGGCTACCTGCTTGTCTTGGCAGTGAACGGGCCGCCACCGGAGAGTGCCGAATGCCCGATCCGATCTTGGCAATGCGCTCGGGCACTGGTACGCACTGCTGCCTGAATCCACCGTTGTCGGGGCGTAGGATAGTCGATGTGCGGGGCCATTCTGCATTGCGGGCGCTTCGGGTTGTCTTGACCATCAGTCTGCTGTCCGGCGTGGCGCGTGCCGGATCGATGGAGCGAACAGGGCCGGGCACCGGGCCGCTTGGCGGAAGCCGGGCCATTACGGTCAGCCACTCTGCACTCCTGCACACGGCGCAGGTCTTCGCCACGGGCGAGGGCGGGCGGATAGCCGCGGACTTGGACGAGCTCGGACAGGCGCGGTTGGCATGGGGCAACCTTGGCCAGCTCCTCGGCTCTATGGGCAGCGACGAGCAGAAGATCGTCCGATTGAACGTCGTGGTGACCGATTCCGCGGCAGGCACAGCAATGGGACGAGTTCTTCGCGAAGCCCTTGCTCCGAGCGATCGGCCCTCGGTCACGCTCGTAGAGGGAAGCCTGCCCCTGCACGGCTCAAGGGTGGCCCTGGACGCCGTCGCACTCGCCGCCGACGGAGTAGCGGGCCGACCTGCGCCGGATTCGACAGCCTTGGCTTGGCTGCCAGGGCTGCGAGCCGCATCCCGGCTCGCGGCCGGTCCACGAGTCTATATTTCAGGCCGGGCCGCGGACGGTTCTCCGGGCGATGCCGCCTCCGACGTGCTCCGCCAGATCGAAAGGATGCTCCGGTTTCTGTCGCTCGACCGCCGATCGGTGATCCAGCTGAAGTGCTTCTTGCGTCCGGTCTCAGCCACTGCGGAGGTCCACGAACGGATCGTCGAACACTTTCGGGGCGAGCCCCCATCAGTGGTGTTCGTGGAATGGAAGAATCGTCTGCCGATCGAGATCGAGGCCATCGCTCAGGCTGCCGCCGACCCGTCCCGATCCGCGCTCCGGTTCATAACGCCACCTTGGGACCGCGCCTCGCCGATCTTCGCCAGAGTCGTGCGCATCGATCATCCCGTCTCGATCTACGTTTCGACCTTGAACGGTCGCACGCCGAATCGGGGGGAATTGCAGGTCCGCGAAATGTTTGATCAACTCTCCGAGCTGCTTGCCGAGGTCGGCAGCGACTTCCGTCACCTTGCCAAGGCGACGTACTACGTAGCCGACGAACGGTCGAGCACCACGCTCAACGAGGTCCGCCCGGAACACTACGAAGCGGATCGTCCTCCAGCCGCCTCCAAGGCATCAGTGCAAGGCACGGCTGTTCCGGGCATGCATCTGGCCGTGGACATGATCGCCGTTCCCTCCGAATAGCTATGCGGATCCGCATAGGGATTGCGGGCGCGGCCCTGTGCCTATCGTGCGCCTGCGTCAAACGGGCTCCTGGTCCGCTGACGCCAGAAGAGGCTCTTGAGGCCTTCCGGATCGCGAGTGGCTTTCGAATTGAGCTGTTTGCTGCCGAGCCCCACGTTGTCGACCCGGTGGAAATGGTCTTCGATGAGCACGGCGGCGTGTATGTCGCGGAGCTGGGCGACAACCCGGACGATCCCCCGGAAGGCCAGCCGCCCCTGAGCCGCATCAAGTACTTGGAGGACACGGACGGCGACGGCCGTATCGATCGGCACACGGTGTTTGCCGACCGGCTGTTGGGCGTAGAGGGAATCGCGCCGTGGCTCGGCGGCCTCATCGCCACGGCAGCGCCGGACATCCTTTACCTCAAGGACACCGACGGCGACGGTCGTGCGGATGTGCGGGAGACCCTGTACACAGGCTTTGCGCTGGGCCATGTCGAAGGGAGGTTGAGCAACCCGCGGCTGGGGATGGACAACTGGTTCTACGTCGTGAACCACCGGTATCCCGGCAGTATCACGTCACCTGCCGATCCGGGTATGCCGCCCGTGGAGGTGCGCAACCGCGAGTTTCGCTTCCACCCGCTCCGTAGGTTGGCCGAGCCGTCCCCCGGCGACGCCCAGTTCGGCCAGTCGTTCAATCGCTGGGGACACCGCTTCATCACACACAACACAGTGCACCTGCGCCACACGGTGGTCCCTCCAGGCTATCTGGAGCGCAACCCGCTGTATGCCCCGGATTCTGCGGACCAGGACATATCGGACCACGGTCGGCCCGCCGCGCCTGTGTTCGCGATTAGCAGCCCGCAGCAGTGGCGTATCGAGCGCACGCGTGCGCGCCAGCGTCGCTACGCGGTGACGCGGCCGGAACGTGTGGAGCATCTGGAGGGTGTCTTCACCGCGGCGGCCGGCACAACTGTCTATGACGGCGATCGGTTCGGCGCGGAATTCGAAGACGCCATATTCGTCGGAGAGGGCAACGGCAACCTCGTCCACTGCGATCTGGTCCGTCCGTCCGGCGTAACCTACACCGCCGGGAGGTGGCCGGCGACCGCCGAATTCCTGGCCTCTACCGACAACTGGTTCCGTCCTGTCAACTTCTCGAACGCGCCCGACGGCTACCTGTATCTCCTCGACTACTATCGCGAGTTCCACGAACACCCAGATTTCATTCCCGAGCCGGTGCAGCGGCGCCTCAAGATGGACTTTCGCTCTGGTGAAGAACTCGGAAGGATCTACCGCATCGTCCCCGAACGCGGATCCGGCCAGCCGCGGCCGACCCGGCTTGCTGGGCGGAGCGGGGAGGAGCTGGTGCGCAATCTCGCCCATCCAAACGGTTGGCATCGGCGCACGGCGCACCGGCTGCTGCTGGAAAGGCAGGACAAGGGCGTCGCCTCGTCACTGAGAGAGCTTGCCTCGTCTCACAAGGAGGCCGCCGTCCGCCTGCGGAGTCTCTGGGTGCTTGAGGGCTTGGATTCCTTGGGCCCGGACTCGGTCGTGGCGGCGCTAAGCGACCCCCACCCTGCGGTCCGAGAAGCCGGCGTCAGGCTCGCCGAGCAGTCGCTCGGGGAGTTCGCGCCAGCCGTGCTTGAGGCGACGCGTGACGAGAATCCCCGCGTCGCCTTCCAGGCTGCCCTCACAGCCGGGGGCCTACCAGCCGGCTCTGCGGCGGTTCGGGCGCTGGCAGCAGTGCTGGCCCGCTTTCCGGACGAGCCATGGTTCCACATCGCCGTGCTGTCGGCCCCGCCGGAGATGGCAAGCCCGATGCTCGTGAGCTTGGCAGACGAGCAGACGGGCTTCTTGGAGGACCCAACGCCGCAGCGGTCCAAGTTCGTGCGAGGACTCGCGCGAGTTGTCGGGTCACGCAACGACTCTGGGGAGACAGACCGGATCTTGGCCATGGTTGCCGGCACGGGCACACTCTCGAGGCCTGTGTGGGCCTCGGCGGCGCTCAACGGGCTCGCCGAGGGCCTCAGTCTCCACGGCGACCGCGTCCGGTCCGGTGCAGCGGCAGTTCTCGGATCATTGCTCCGCCACCAAGTTGCCTCGGTTCGGGCGAGCGCGGCAAGGCTTGCGCCATTCTTTGACGTCGAGGCCGAAGTCCAGCGCGCAATCGACGTGGCGGCGGATCCTGCCGCATCGCTCGGACGACGCATGGAAGCCGCTGCAGTGCTGCGAGCAGGGACGTTCAAAGCCGTCACGATGCCCTTGGCACAACTGATGCGAGATCATCCCGAGCCGGAGCTGCGAGTCCGGGCTGCTCGGGCATTGGGCAGCTTCCCCGACGCGGGGGCGGCGGACATACTGCTGGAGTCTTGGGAAGATTCGCCGCCAGATCTGCGCGACGCCATCGCCGATTCGCTGATGCGCCGAAGGGACCACGCGCTGGCCCTTGTTGCCGCGGTCGGGTCCGGCCGGGTGCTCGCTACAGACATTCCGGCCATCACGCGAATCCGGCTCTCCCAGCATCCGGATGACGGCGTCCGGGCAGCTGCTGCGCAACACCTGCTGCCCGTCGTGAGCGACCGGGACCAAGTGCTGGCGGACCGCCTTCCGGCTTTGGGGTTTCAAGGGAGCCTTCAGTCCGGGGAGCGTCTGTTCGACCGTGAGTGCGCTAGCTGCCACTTGGCCCGGGCTGCCCGAGGGAGGATCGGCCCCGACCTGTCGGGTGTCGCCAACCGCAGCCAAGAAGACTTGCTCACCAGCATTCTTGACCCGAGCTACGCGATTGAGGACCGCTATCGAAACCACATCGTGGAGACAACCGATGGCCGCTTCTACGACGGGATCCTGAGGGCCGAGTCCAGCCTCACCGTCACTCTGCGAGGAGAACGCGAGGACATCACCGTGATGAAGCGGGATGTCGCCGACATGCGGACCTCAAACGTGTCGCTGATGCCGGAGGGGTTTGAGGAAACGTTCTCCGACCAAGAGCTTGCGGATCTGATCGCCTACTTGCAGGCCGGACTGTGATTCTTTGGATCACGACCAATGCGCGGAGGGACTAGGCGGCCGTTGTACAGACACTCCCGCCCACCGCCTGGGTCCACACGCCCGGCGGCTTCGCCTGCTCCGGCCGATCCCTTGCGGAGCTAGGAGTTCCACCTGTCTGGTCGCGGGCATGCGATGCGCGTAACCGTCTAGGTAGGTTCGTGCTCCAACCGGATCGCAGCCTCCGTACTACAGGGAGGAGTGGGCCAAGAACTGCCAGGAGGCTGGTAGGATCCCAGTGGAGACTAGTCGGTGACCGTTCCGATTCCCGGCACGAAGTGAATTTGTCAGCTAGTTCACCGCTGGGATGAACCGATCTGAGGTGACCGTCTGCCCCCCGATTGGTGAGAGGCAACAACACACACGATTCTGCCTCTGAGCGTCCGAATGTAGTGTCTAGCAGGAGCCCCGTGCTGGCCTCTCGATGGATTGAAATCGCATGTGACAAGTCTTCGTGAGGCTACCAAAGCACGAATCCTCCTATAATGGGTCCTACAGAGCATTCAGGCTTGCCTAGCGAGGGAGGACGCCGAGAGGCTTCGAAAACGATTGGAGACCGTTACCGATGGCCAACTCGCTGCGTGCGAGGCGAGTGACTTGGATAGGTTGAAGGGTCGGCGTGGGCAGACGCAGGTTGTCGGCGCTTCTGACTGTGCCTGCCACGAGCCGCGGACACGCACGGTGGCGAGTGATTCATGCTGGAGTCAGGGAGACTCCGCGAATCCACTGGCGTCAGGCGCAATCTTGGGCAGTACCGATTTTGCTCGGTGGAATGGAGAGGGTTTGGGAAATCAACACAGTGGGTCATGTGACGGTTTGGTTATAGTTCGGCAACTTCCCGGGGCAACGTGCGCACCATTACGCTCCACTACAACCGTGTTGTCTCAGGGCACTAGCGTAGGTGGTCTGCAATCCTTCCAATTCCGTGCCGTAGTCAGAGCGATGATCGGTAAGGACCCCTGCCTATGGGGCAAGGATCCAGTAGCGATATGGCACGCAGCGATCTAGTTCTCAACTTGGTCAAGGCCGGGCTAGCGGGCGACATCGCGAATGTACGTGCCACGGCCGAGGCGATTGCCGCGGATGAACGGGCAAAGCGGCATGTCGGCGTAGCAGACCGGATTACCAAGACTCTCGGTGCGGCTACATCCGCAAATGGGCCCAACCGGCGGCGACCGCGCCTCCGTATACGGGACGGCTCCGGCGGAATACTCCGTCGGGAACCGAGGCGTACGCTGGGTGACCTCTATCTCAATCCTGCGGTTCGATCTGCTTGTGATGAACTCGTTGAAGAGCAGCATCGTGCCGATGCCTTGCGCGCAAGTGGCCTTGAACCACGGCATCGCATACTCCTTGCCGGACCTCCCGGCAATGGAAAAACATCGCTTGCCGAGGCACTCGCGTATGAGCTCGCTCTCCCTTGGTTCACGGTACGCTACGAGGCCGTAGTGACGAGTTACCTTGGTGAGACGGCCCAACGACTGCGCCGATTGTTCGATTTTGTGCGTACTGAACCTTGTTTACTCTTCTTCGATGAATTCGACGCGATTGGGAAGGAGCGGGGCGACATCCATGAGACTGGAGAGATTAAACGTCTTGTAACGACGTTACTCTTGCAAGTGGACGACTTGCCGTCTTACTGTGTGCTCGTTGGCGCAACGAATCATCCAGAACTGCTCGACCGAGCAACTTGGCGGCGATTCGAGTTGCGGTTGGAACTCGGGCAACCAACCGCGAAACAGCTAGTCACTTTCTTCTCTGACCACTTGGCTCGGCTTGGTGGCCAGCCAGGTTACTCGCCGCAGCGTCTATGTGCGGAGGTCTCACCTCAAAGCTTCTCAGAGGCCGAAGAATTCTTCTTGGATGTCGAGCGTCGAGTTGCGCTTTCTCAAGGTACTCGGACATTGCGGTCGATCCTCGACGACCGAGTCAAGGTCTCCTCCTCGCGGTGCTTCACACCAAAGGGAAGGGTCTGAAGATGGTCAAGCGCTCCATCCTTAGGTTCCTTGAACCGTCGAACGCCAGTCGTCTTAAGGGCAGCCCGGCAAACATACCGCAACCTAAGGGGCCGGGGTTCTCGGCGCAACGACGGCGATTTCAGCCGACTTTCGATCACCTCTCAGATGCACTTGAGCAAGCGGATCCAACGCTCGTACTTCGGGAGGATCCGAATGGCATCGCTCCGGAGCGTGCACTGGTGTTTGTGACAGTCGGTCGCATTCAGCGATTCGTGAAGGTTGCCAGCCAGCTCGGGTTTGAGGTTTTGGCGGAGACTACACTTGCATTGACGGAGGAAATCCCGGATGGGTTTAGGCCCGCGGACGGCACCAATGTGCTTCAACGCAACCTCTATGCCACTGTTCCGACAATCGATGCGCTCCAGCGGCTTCTGTCGCTCTGGAGAGCTTACGAGAGTGGCTCCGCAGCGCCCAAGCGTGCTGGGACCTGGTGGACCTTGTTCGCCTTGTTGCTAGAGCTGCGCACTTGGGGTCCTGACGATCGGTTAGACGAGAGCACACGCAAGACAATCGAGGACAGGCTCCCGTTTGATGACGAGGCCGAGGTCCCTATTGAGTTGGAAATCTGGCCGTCCTCAGATGATCAGCAGCGAGTCGCTTGGCGGCACGAGGCAGAGCGACGGATCGCTGATATCGGCGGTCGTGTGCTCGACCACGCTGCAATCTCGGAGAACGGCTTCATCTATGAAGGAATATTGGCTGGGCTATCCGCCCGTGCAGTGCGGCAAATGCTCGACGAACCTTGGGACCTAAAGGGGCTCGCCACTGTCGAGGGCGTACAGTTTGTTCTGCCCCAGACGATTGCTGAGACGTGGCCAAGCGAGCGGAGCGGAGGACCGACTCTGGATACTCCGAGGACAAGGTTTGATTCGAATGCGCCGATTCGGGCTGCATTGCTGGACGGTACGCCACAACCCCGTCACAGCATGCTGGATGGCGGACTGACCGTCGAGGATGTGCACGATCTCGTAGGGCTGTCGGTTGTCGATCAACGTCGTCATGCAACCGGTATGGCTTCATTGATTCTTCGAGGTGACCTCAATGCGGACGGCGAAGCACTGCGCGATACGCGACTTGCTTCCGTGCCAGTGTTGGTCGACATCGGTGGTGACACGCGATCTCCCCAAGATCGACTGTTCGTTGATCTAGTGCATGTTGCTCTGACGCGATTGCTCAAGGGTGAGGAGCCACTGACGGGGGATGTCTTCGTCGTGAATTTCTCGGTCGGATTGCGAGAATGTCACTTTGGTGGACGAATCAGTGCACTTGCACGCCTGATGGACTGGTGGTCGTCTTCGGAAGGCATCCTTTTCGTAATCTCGGCCGGCAATACCGGAGAATTGATGCTGGAGGAGGTCAAGCCTTCAGAATTTGAGGATGCCAATACAGAGAAGCGGCGCTACATTGTTGACGATGCTCTCCGAGCAGCGGCTTTTGGCCGAACGATTCTGGCACCAGCCGAGTGTCTTAATGGTCTCTGCATTGGAGCGATATCGAGAGACATAAGCGGTGATGACCCTCCGGAGCAGGCCGGAATCTTGAGCTTGGAAGATTGCAACTCGGTCTTCCCGCAGATCACGAGCGCCCTCGGTCTGGGACCGCATCGCTCGATTAAGCCGGACCTACTAGCACCCGGTGGAAAGCTCGAATTTCGGGCCTTCCCGCACCGAGAAGGAACACTTCTCAGGCCGGTTACGGTGTACGGGCGCACGGGCCTTGCCGCAGCAGCACCGGGCGGACAGTTCGGAACGATTCAGAAAGTGTGTGGGACCAGCGGTGCCACGGCGTTGACGACGCGTGCAATTCTGCAATCAGCCGAAGCCTTGACAGGCGAGGGCGGTCCTTACGAGGGTCAGGAACTTCCACGCCGAGCTCTCGCCTTGCTCACCCGTGCTCTCGCCGTGAATTCCGCGAAATGGCCACAAGAAGCCTGGCAACTGAGAGATGCGGAAAAACAGCGGTTGGGTCGTTACTTTGACGTACGTGCAAAAGAAGAGGTTTGTCGCCGTTTTGGTCACGGTATTCTCGACGCCGAGCTGATGCGAAATTCGCAAGAAAGTGGCGTGACAATGGTCGGATGCGGAGAGATTCGCAAAGACGGGGCACAAATCTTCAGCTTTCCGTTTCCTAGTACGTTATCCGGCGAACGTGTCCCGCGTTCCATGCGCGCGACTGTAGCTTGGTTTTCGCCTGTAGATACAGTGCGATCCCAGTATCGGCTCGTTGGATTTGAGATTGCAGCTGCCGGAGAATTTGAAGAAATTGAAGACTCGCGATGGGGTTTCAACCTGAAGACATCGGGGCCAGATAAGAACATGGTGAAGCGTGGTACAGTATGGTCACGTCGACTTATTCATAGCACTCAGAAGGTACCAGCTCGCGAGGGAAATAGAGCTCTGCAACTTCGGGTCCAGTGCAGGGATACCTCTGGAGGTGGCCTCAGTCCTGACGAGAGCATTTCGTATGCACTTGCGGTGACACTTGAAATCGAGGCTGAAATTCAGCACGATATTTATCAGGAGATCCGTGATCAGCTACTTCTTACAGTAAAGACGGATGCATGACAGGGTAACGAAGAGAATTTTTTGGTCGGCGGCGCGGCAGACGGCGGCCGGGAGTTAGATAAGGAGGCCCGGGGCCGCGCCGGCGGGCAAAGAATCAGATGGGGTAAACCGCTGGCACAGGCCTTCGCTATGGGGATTGTTCGGTGCGGCTCGGGCACTGGCTGTTGCGGGGGCGTCCGGTGCCGTCTCCGCCAACCAGGATGAGACACCGCAATTCGCTGCCAGCCCCCCTGCCAGGGGCTGCGGGACGCCTTGGCAGGCGGTCCGGGATCGGGGACGGGGGCTCGCTGCAAGTCGCGGGCGCACGTCGCCCGTCGCGCCGGCGCAGCCGGCTCGGCGGGCTCTTCAGGCACTGCGGGCGGGTGGCACTCATACTCACGAGGTGTCGTCCGGTTCCGGCGCCTCGCTCGCGCGCGGGACCCTCTCGACGGCCACCATCTGCCCGCGGCCGCAAGCCGGGCAGTGGCGCAGCGACTCGCCGGTCAGGGCCTCGTGGCGGTCGCGGTAGTCGCTAGGCGGCGGCGGCTCGGGCTCCGGCTCGGGCATGGAGAGCAGGCGGCGGCACAGCTGCAGCTTGCGCCAGCGGTGGCAGTTGGCGAGGAAGCCGAAATGCCGGATGCGGTGGAAGCCGGGCGACACCAGGTGCAGCAGGAAGCGCCGGATGAACTCCTCGGCGGGCAGGGTCATCGTCTTGAGGCGCTGCGGCTCGCGGTAGTCCTTCCAGCGGAAGCGCACGCGTCCGCCGTCGAGGGACACGAGGCGCTCGTTGGAGATGGCGACGCGGTGGGTGTAGCGGCCGAGGTAGTCGAGCACGCGGGCGGGCCCGTCGAAGGGTGCCTTGGCGTAGACGACCCACTCGCGGCGGCGCAGGGGCCGCAGGTAGCGCGCGAAGGCGTCCGGGTCGCTGAGGTCGGCGAGGTCGCCGCCGAGCCGCAGGCGGCCCTTGCGGAAGATCTCCCCGAGCTCGTCGAGGAAGAGGGTTCGGAAGCGGCGGGAGAGGACACGGACGGGCAGGAAGAAGCCCGGTCGGCAGGCGACCCAGCGGTCGCCGGAGGTGGCCAGGCCGCCGCCGGGGACAACGCAGTGCAGGTGGGGGTGGTAGCTGAGGCTGCTGCCCCAGGTGTGCAGCACCGCCAGGAAGC
>JAPPMC010000059.1 GCA_028819235.1 Bryobacterales bacterium | reverse complement strand
GGACCGAAACAGACCGGAACAGACCGACTCAGAGGCCAAGCAATCGCTGGAGAGATACTGATCGCATTATGAGCACCACTTCAGCGGGTGGTAGCGCTGCACCCACTCGTTCCATTCCTCGACCTGCTCCCGCCCGCGCACCACCTCCAGCCGCAGCGGCACGAGATCCGCCAGCGGCCCCTCGACCGCCGGCTGGGGCGCGGTGCGGGGGCTCGGTTGGAGCGCCTTCTGCGGGCCCCGACCGGGGCCCTGCCGGGCCGGCAGCGACACGATGCCGAGCTGCTCCAGTTCCCGCAGCAGGCGCAGCGCGAACGCCACACGGTTGCGGCCCTTGGCGGTCTGCCAGCCATGCTGCACGCACAGCGTCCGCGCCAGCTCGTTGCGGCTCAGATCGGGCAGCAGCTCGACCGTCGCCTGAATCTCGGCCAGCTTCTTGCGCGTGAAGCGCCAGCCTTGGAACGTGGTGGATTTGAGATTCCTGATGCGCGGGTCCAAGGCAGCCAGCCCTCTCTCACCGCTACCATCGCAAACCGGCCGCCCATTGTCAAGCCCTTCTCGAAAGAAATTTTCCGGCCCACCCTATCTCGTTGAAAGGCCACGCCCTACGTGTCGACTCACTCGCCGCCTTGTCGCCTTGATTGCCGCTCATCCCAAGTAAACGC
Source organism: Bryobacterales bacterium (assembly GCA_028819235.1). Taxonomy (GTDB): domain Bacteria; phylum Acidobacteriota; class Terriglobia; order Bryobacterales; family UBA6623; genus VXMF01. Next base: position 2,656 of record JAPPMC010000059.1, on the reverse strand, counting down.
CATTGAGCGGAGGGGAGCCGGTTGGCGAGAGCCAGGCGGAGTAGGTCGATGACGGGCTGGGGCAGGGCGGAGAGGTTGGCGAGGGTGCGTTTCCTGACCTTGCCGTGCTCCCAGTAGGACTCGCGGAGGAGATGGCAGGGAGACTTGCGAGCGAAGGAGGAGGTAATGTGCATGTATGACTAGGAGACGCCAGCCGGAGACAAGAGGTTACAAGTTGTGAAACCGAGAGTTACAGGCTATACGGAGGACACTCAATAGCGACAATGTATGACTAGGATATGAGGTTTCTCAGGCAGAAATTTGCCCCACCACAGAGGGGGCGGCGGAAAGCTCAGCCGCTAAGTGCAAGCAAGAAAAGGAGTTACAGACCGCGACGTCGTGGCCGTCTGGCTGTCAGCCCAGTAACTAGTCGGTGTAAGTTCGGTCTAGCCTTCGGTCTTGAACATTGAATTTGCCTGCAGCGAGGGGCGGGCGGGGTCAAGGACGGGCTGTCACGTGTACAATCTGATGCTGTGGCTGAGCTGCCGGTGGGAGTCGATGCTGCACTTGCCGACGGACTCCGGCGCGCCACTAGCCGGGATGTCAGGGTGATTGCGAATCAGTCTCAGCTGGGTCGGGGGGGACCTTCTCTAGCACGACCTAGAAGAAACAGGCGCCAGCGATGGCCGGTCCTGTACGAACACCGCGGAATCCAAGCCCGCCGGCCGAGCTGCGTCCGAGAATCGGGGAGGTGTCACGAGAGCCCTGCGATCCTCACGTGCATCCTTCTGATGATGGTGTCGAGCATTGCGCACACTTCAAGCGCGGCGTGCCTGGAAGGATTTCCGGAGGATCCGGCAATTGAGAAACATATCGAACAGCAGGACATCGTGGCTGGACTGTATTCCTTCCAAGAAATCCTCGACTTCGGCAGGGCACTCTTCGTGGCCAAGTTCAACGAGTGCGATGGTCGAGGCCGTCCTGCCGCCACCGGTATCGACGCCAAGCGAGTCTCGGCGGGCCCGGCTTTCATCCGCACCTCGGGACCGGATGCGAATTCGTGTGCTGGCTGCCACAACGAGCCGACGGTCGGCGGGAGCGGCGATGTGGTTGCCAACGTGTTCGTCCTCGCACAAGCATTGGATCCAGTAACACTGTCGGTCGATCCAAGCGTCAGCAACGAACGCAACACGCTCGGCTTGTTCGGTGCCGGCGCGATCGAAATGCTGGCTCGCGAAATGACGGCGGAACTGCAGGACCAAGCGGACGGATTGTCGGACGGCACACACACGTTGCGTAGCAAGGGAGTCGAGTTCGAGATCGTCATCAAGGACGGAGCCTTGGTGGCTGCCGAAGGAATCGATACGGACTTGGTGGTTCGGCCCTTCCATCAGGCCGGCGTCGTCGTGTCCCTGCGTGAATTCACGGTCAATGCGATGAACCACCATCACGGAATGCAAGCGGAGGAGCGATTCGACCTGAACCCGTCCGCGGGCTTCGACCCAGATTTCGACGAAGACGGGCACCGGCGCGAACTGACCGTTGGCGACATTACGGCGGTAACGCTCTTTCAGGCCGCGCTCGGAGTGCCCCAGCAGATAGTGCCTCAAGACATTCGCCAACGCTTTTCCACGCATCGCGGCGAGCAGCTGTTCAACATCATTGGATGCGCGCGTTGCCACATTCCCGAAATGGTGCTCAGTGACCGCAGGTTCGTCGAGCCGAATCCGCTGAACCCCCCGGGGACGTGGTCGGATTCCAACCTCTCCTACAGCTTCGACATGACGCGAGAAGGGCCGGGACCGTACCTCGAAGCCAATCCTGCTGGCGGGGCAGTCGTAAGGGCCTACACGGATCTCAAACGTCACAATCTGTGCGATCCCGAGAACACGCCCGGCGCGATCCGGTACTTCTGCAACGAGCAGCTCGACCAAGGGCGGCCGTCGCAGGGCGAAAGGCCGGGCCGCGAGTATTTCCTTACGCGCAAGCTTTGGGACGTCGGCAGCTCCGCACCCTACGGGCACCGGGGGCACATCACAACGATCACAGAGGCGATCCTGCGTCACGGCGGCGAAGGCCGACAGTCACGGGACAACTTTGTGCGATTGCCGGCGCACTATCAGCGTTCGGTGGTGGACTTCCTGAAGACGCTGCGGGTGCCCGAACACGGCGGTCTCGTACATGGCGAGGTCGCGGAATCCACGCAAGGCGAGTCGAGTCGATTCTTCGCAGTAGACTAGCCTGAATTCCCACGCTCGTTTTGGATGTGCAGGAGTCGACGGCCGGGCCACTGAGTGACACGGGGGCGTACCGGGCGGGTGCAGTCTGACAGGCCATGATCCCATCGCGCCGAGGACACCGACCGGTCTCCATCCACAGCAATCCCCGGATCAAGCTTCCGTCTTGGATGTCAAGTTGAGAATGTGAGAATTCCGGGCTTTCGAATGGAATTGGGCGCGGTCTGCAAGCGAGTTTGCCGGAGCGCGGAGGCAGGCTGGTTCGGGGAGTGGCTGGCAGCCTGCAAGGCAGCCAGCCACCGTTTCCTTTGGGACTTACTGACCTGAGTGCCCAACCTCAACATATGGTGTGATCGGAAGTCCATATACTACATATGGTGGTCTTCGGCGGGAGAATAACACACGGCCAATTCCCGCGCCGTGCGGGCTCCGATACGCCT
>JAPPMC010000049.1 GCA_028819235.1 Bryobacterales bacterium | reverse complement strand
CCACCCACCTCGACCCTCCACCCCTAGGCCCGCCACGTCCCGCTCGAACGTTTACACCTGCCATTGGCAGAAAGAAAACGCGACCACGGACCCACCGCGGTCCTCTGATTAGCCGCCTAACCCAGAGACACTCTGACTCAACCAATCTCCCAAACGCCGAGAGCCCTAGACTGTCTGCTCTGGCCCCGGACTGAATGCCTACACCAAGCCATTGAGGAGGGGATCGATCGAGCGATGAGGAAGCGGGGCCGAAAGAGCACTCGGGTATCTGACGCTAGGTGCGATAAGACGGACGTGCCTTAACCCTACTTCGCAGGTTTAAGCCCCGAGAGATACGCATTATCCGCCCGTCCTACGAGCCTACCTGTGGCGAGTTGCGCGAGGACCTGCGGATAGGGTCCTCAATGTGAGGACTTTGAGCAGGCGGCCGGAGCGCTAGTGAGTCCTGTCTCCGTGAGCTATGTCGAGTCGCTACATCGAGCGGCTGGCGGAGTGCCGCACGGCATGGCCGACCCAAGGAGCAATGATCCCATGAGCAAACCGTAGACGAACGGGCATGCCGCAATACTCGCGCTCGCTCAGACGCTGTCTAACTACATTTCGATCTCCATCTCAGAAGCCATCCAGCCGCTGGAGAATCCGATGGCCGCATTGGAATAGCAGCAGAAGAAAGACATACGGGTGGTGTCCGCCAAGATCGACCATTTCGCGCAACGGCAGGAGCGTGTAGAGCCTCTGCTGGTGCAGCGTTCTGAAAACCACGGGCTCATCCAAAGCGCGCTTGACAAGCTAGAACTCAGACAGGATCTGATCCAAGAGATTCTGGTTCCGTTTACCCAGAGGACAAAGAGAAAAGGCGTCATCCAGGAAGCTCAGAGGACCCCGGTCAATGTAGACAGAGCGCATGAAGATTTCCTACGGGCTCATTCTTGCGGTTGTCTTGGCCGTTCTGGCGTCCGCTCTCCTTTTCGCTCAGGTCCCACCGCCTCCAGTCCCCGACTTGGCTTCGGAGGAGGGCGAGTGGCGCATGCTGTCATCGAACATCCAGCGCCAGCTCGGCATTGGCACAGTCGAAGAACAAGGGACTGTATTCGTCTACAACATACGCACCGGCGTCGTCTATCAGCACTTCCCTATCTGCACGAATCTAGACGAAGGGTGCTTCATACCGATGCCATTCCTGTCCCGCGAGCGAAGGTGGGTACTGGCTCCTTCCCCGACGTCAGGGCCTGGGATTTCGCTCTCCCCACACGTGGATGTCGATAGCGAGTAGGAGGCCCGGTTTCGGGCAGACGGCCTCCCCGTGGAGCGGCGCCTCGGCGGCAGGGCAATTGCAACGGCCAGGCGAGAATGGCCGTCTTGCGGTCCGACGACCTGCCCGAATCAGCCATCAGGTGCCCGGATGGAGTAGCGAGCCGGCCCAAACCCGCCCCTTACGCTGAGACCAAAGACAGCCTGACAATCGGAGCCAGACCGCACACCACCTGTCCTGCACTCCCGTCAGTCTCGGCCCTTCGCGACGGTCCCGACCACGAAACCTGGATTGCCGGCGCTGATCGAACGATGCCGATCACTTGCTTCGGTGCTTCAACTTCGAGCAACCCGAATTGAAACCACTTTGGGAAGACCGGAATTGGGGGCACTATGTCGACGACCTGCTTGCGTCGCTTGACAAATCCTGTCCTGTCAGGTGATTGGCCTGCCGTTGGAGCGGAATCGGCTCGCGGACGCCAGAACGTCGCCACGTGACCGCGGCAGCGCATGCGTTGGCCGTGAGCATTGCGCCGTCCACCGGAGAGCCGGACCTCGACCGCGTCACGCTGAGGATCGAGGCTGGCAGCAGGGTCATCGTGGTGGGTCCGGCCGACGAGGGGAAGGCGGCTCTCGCAATGGGAGTCACTGAGCTGGCTTGACAGCGCTAAGTCTCCACCGCCGGCGCAACCGCTTCGAAGCTGTTCGCGCAAGTTGCAACTGGATCGCCGTACTTCCTCCTATAATCTGTCGGAGGCGCGCTCAACCCATATCGATGACCAAGAACGGCAAACCCACATTCCGGATCGGCACTTGGAACACCGAGTGGGTCAAGCCAGATGCACCAAAAGGCAATATCATTAGCTACCAACTCGCCGCTACCGATTGCGACATCCTGTGCGTGACCGAAGGGTACGCAGGGATTCTCCCGGATGGAGGACATGTAATCGACGCTGGTGAGGATTGGGGCTGTCCGATCAAGAAAGGGCGCCGGAAAGTGCTGCTGTGGAGCAAGCGGCCTTGGACTCCGCACTCCCACGCCTTGGGTTCGGAAGAGTCTCAGAGAGGCAGGTTCGTCGCCGGCACTACCGAGGCCGCAGGGGTGTGTCTGACCGTCATTGGCGTCTGCATCCCTTGGAAGGACTCGAAGGTACAGTACTGCACCGAGAATGAAAAACTCAAGCCTTGGGAGGACCACAAACGGTGGCTACACGCGTTCGAGAAGCTGAATACCCAGTTTCCCAAGTCGCGAACGGTTGTCTTGGGAGACTTCAACCAGAGAAAGCCGAACCAGAAAATACCGAAGGGGAACTTCGTTCCCGCAGTAGTGCACAATGCGCTCTTAACAGCGTTCACGGGCTTCAAGTTCGCGACCGAAGGAGAATTGCCCGGGTGCCTGAGGGCGATTGATCACATCGCGCACACCGTCGACCTAACACTGATCGGAAACAGCATCAAGGTTTGGCCCAAGTTTGCCGACCTGTCATCGCTAAAGCTAAAGCTCTCGGACCACTTCGGAGTTCGGGGTGATTTTCGCGTCTCCTAGCAGTCTGGAAGGAAGACTCGCACCAGATCCGGGCTGGTCTCGTTTGGAAGGTTTCGGATCGGCTAGGCGACTTGGCCAGAATCGGTCGCGATTCGCTGGAACGGACACACCGAAGTGGGCGTACCGGACGCCGTTTCACTGTGCCAACCGTAAGCCTCCCTTCGGAACGCCGTGAGGAAGGGTTCCGACTGCGGCAGTCCTAGTTTGGAGGATCTGGCTTCGGCGCTGGTCAGCACTTTACGCTGGGGCAAGCGGAATCTACGCACGAGGACTCGAAACGAGCCCGTCGGCGCTGACGTTGTCGTCGCACTGGCCGCGGCGTCGGCCATTCGGCAGTCAGTCCGACTCGAACATGCTCGTAGCTGCCTGCTTATCCGGACACATGGCCGACTGCGCGAGCGGCGTACCACCTTACCTTTGAGCCGTGCCTACCGCCTCAATTGGGTATGGTCTCCACCTAGGACCGTGGCCCCAGTTCGTCACGACGCTGTCAAACCGTAAACGTTCGAGCGGGACGTGGCGGGCCTAGGGGTGGAGGGTCGAGGTGGGTGG
>JAPPMC010000058.1 GCA_028819235.1 Bryobacterales bacterium | reverse complement strand
TTAGTGAGCGGTAATTCCCGTCCGCTGGCCACAACATAACTGATTTGCGAAAACGGTTGGATTCATTCCCTCAAAAAAGGAGATCCGACCTTGTTTTCTCAATTGTTTCAGGATGAACGCACGATTCGGAGCTACCGTGAAGCCCCGCTCGCGCGTTCTCGATTGGAGTACCTCGCTCACTGCGCCGAACGCGGCTACGCGCAGGCTACGCTGCGGCAGACCGCCTATTGGCAGATGGTGGCTGTGCGCACCTTGGACTTGAAGGAAGCGGCAACGGTCCCCCTGTCGCGGATCAAGACCGCGGCGGAAGGCTGGGCGCCCGGCAAGCCATCCTCTTCAACCGCCCGGAAGGGCCCTCGCTCCACACGCGAGGTGCTCTTGCGGGTTGCAACCCGGTGGCTGGAGTTCGCAGGCCTGCTTGACAGAGAGGTCGTGGCATCCCATCCCCACGGCGACAAGGTGGTGCAGTACGCCGAACACATGCGGCACGAACGTGCCTTGGCCGAGACAACGATCGCAGGGCGGTGTCGCCGGGCCGACGAGTTCCTGTCCCGCCATTGCCGGCGGGAGGACTCGCTGCGGGCTCTCTCGGCTGCGGACTTGGACCACGCCATCGCGCGCAAGGCTGGACCCGACGGCTGCAGCCGAGTCACGCTGAGGGCCTACCAGTACGATCTGCGCCAGTTTCTGCGCTACGCCGCCGCCCAAGGCTGGTGCGACGCGCAGCTGGCCGGGGCCATCCGTCCGGCGCCCGCCTACCAACTGCAGTCCCTGCCGGCCGGTCCGTCCTGGCAGGATGTGGAGCAACTGCTCCGCCAGATGGACGGTGAGGGCCCGGCCAATTCGCGCGCAAGAGCCGTGCTGATGCTCTGTGCCGTCTACGGTGTGCGCTCCGGCGAGATCCGTCGGCTGCGCCTCGCCGATCTGGACTGGGAGCGCGAGACGATCCTGTTCCGTCGCTCCAAGCAGGCCGGGCAGCACTTGTTCCCACTCACGCGCTCGGTTGGCGACGCGATCATCCGCTATCTCCGGGAGGGGCGGCCACGCCAGCCGGCCCGGCCGGAGGTCTTCCTGACGCTGAGGGCGCCTGTGCGCCCGCTTACCAGCGCAGCGGTCTACGGGATTGTCAGCCAGCGCCTGCGCACATTGGAGGGCCCGTTGCGGCACTGGGGGCCGCATGCATTGCGCCACGCCCATGCCACGCGGCTGCTGCAGCAGGGCTTCAGCATGAAGGAGATCGGTGACTGCCTAGGCCATCGGGATCCGGCCGCCACGGCCGTCTACGCCAAGGTGGACCTCGCCGGCCTCCGCCAAGTTGCCGACTTCCGCTTGGGGGAGGTGCTGCCGTGACGCTCCGCGAAGCGGTCGAGGAGTACGTCGCGCACCGGCGCGCGACGGGCGTGTTGTTCGACTCCGGGGCGGCGGTGCTCGGCACATTCTGCCGCAGCATCGGCCCGGAGACGCCCTGCGCTGAGGTTCCCGATGCCAGCGTGCGCGCCTTCCTCGACGGGCGAGGCACGCCCACCCGCTACTGGGAGCGCAAGCGCTCGGTGCTGGCCGGCTTCTACGCCTACGCGACGGCCCGCGGGCTTGCCAGCCGGGTCCCGTTGCCGTCGGAGACGCCCCGGCTGGCACCGCCCTTGGTGCCGTACGTCTATTCCCGGGAGGAGATCCGCAGCCTGCTGTCGGCTGCTGACAGCTACCGGCCGCGGAATTCGAGCGTCCCTTCCGAGGCGCTGCGGACCCTCATTCTACTGCTGTACGCCACCGGCCTGCGGGTCGGTGAAGCCTTGGCCCTGCGCCTGCGGGATGTCGACCTGCCGGAAGCCGTGCTCACGGTCCGTCGGGCGAAATTCCACAAGACGCGGCTGGTGCCGATGGGGGCGGATCTGGTCCGGGAATTGCAAGCCTACCGGTCCGCACGCTGCGCGGCCTTCCCGCCTGAGGATCACGACGCAGCCTTCCTGGCGGACAGCCGGGGAGGGCCCTTGCGGCACAAGAACGTCGGGAACGCCTTCAGGAAAGTGCGTGAAGCCGCCGGCGTGCTGCGGACGGACGGGGCCCGCTACCAGCCCCGCATCCACGACCTGCGAGGCACCTTCGCCACGCAACGACTCACCGAGTGGTACCGGCGGGGAGAGGATGTTCAGCGGCTGCTGCCGCTGCTGTCGACCTATCTGGGGCATGCCAGCGTGGCCGAGACCGAACCCTATCTGGCGACCACGCCGGCGCTGCTGGGAGAGGTGGGGCAGAAATTCGAGCGCCATGCGTGCGCCCGGGAAGGGGGCTGCGATGCGTAAGGAACCCCTCTTGGGGCCGTGGGTGCGCCGCTATCTCGCCGAGCACTTGGTCACCGAACGCAACTTGGCACGCAACACCCAGCTCAGCTACCGCGACACACTGGCCTTGCTGCTGCCCTTCGTGTCCGATGTGGCGCATCGCGCGGTCGACAGGCTGCTTGTCACGGACGTTTCGGCCGAGCGTGTGCGCCTCTTCCTTCAGCACCTCGAGCAGGACCGCGGTTGCAGCACGGCGACCCGCAACCAGCGGCTGGCGGCCATCCGTGCGTTCGCCGGCTTCGTGGCCCTGCGCAGTCCGGAGCATGTCGAATGGTGCGGGCAGGTTCGGAGCCTGCCGCTGAAGAAGGTCACGACGACCCCGGTGTGCTATCTCGAGCAACCCGAGATCGACGCCCTGCTGGCCGCACCGGACCCGCTCACCGCGCGCGGCCGTCGCGAGCGCCTGCTGCTGAAGTTCCTGTACAACACGGGAGCGCGGGCCACAGAGGCGTCCCAAGTGCGGGTCAGCAGCCTGATGCCCGAGGCCGGTTCCGGGGACCGCCTGGTCGTCCGGCTGGAGGGCAAGGGCCGCAAGACGCGGCTGTGCCCGCTGTGGCAGTCGACATCCCGGGAGCTCGCCGAGGCGGTGCGCGGCCGTCCGCCGGACGCGCACGTGTTCCTGAACCGTTGCGGAAGGCCCCTCACGCGCTACGGGATTTACGCGTTGGTCGTGCGCTGCGCCAAGGCGGCGGCCCGACAGCAGCCGTCGCTGGCCTCAAAGAAGGTCACTCCGCACTCCGTTCGTCACACAACGGCCACCCACCTGTTGCGGGCCGGGGTGGACATCAACACCATCCGCGTTTGGCTGGGCCACGCCAGCCTCGCCACCACGAACATCTACGCGGAAATCGACCTTGCTGCGAAAGCGCGAGCGATCGACAAGTGCGACGTGGGCAAAGCCGACGAAGGTGAACGTGGCGGTGCATGGAAGGACGATCAGGAACTGATGGCGTTCCTCGGTTCCCTGTGAAGCAACTTGGTTATGTGGTGGCCCGCGTCGGGAAAGTCCAGCCCCCTAG
>JAPPMC010000288.1 GCA_028819235.1 Bryobacterales bacterium | reverse complement strand
CTCATCCCTCTCCCACCATGCTCAGCTCTGGCCTCTCAAAAAAGAATCGCCCTGGAGTCTGCCCGTCCCCTGCCTGCGGTCGATTCGGGCTGCCGCAATCGGCGCGGCCTCGTTGCGCGAGGGCCTGTCGCGACTGCCGGTCGAGATGGGGCTGGAACTGCCGACGCCCCGGCGCAGGTTGGGCGGCAACCGACAGCGCTCGCCGCAAGATGCGCAGGAAACCCATGCGAAGGTCGATCTGCAGTGCTCGCTGGAAGTGAACCCAGTGCCGATCGGTGTACGGGATGCGGGCGAACGGTCTGGACGTGCATAGCGTCCACCGAGCCGCGTATTGCCGGTCGGACTCCCATCAGCCGATCGTCGGCACGTTCGCAGAACTGCAACGGACCACCAAGGCCTAGCTGCAAGTTTCTGTCCTCTTCCGGGAGCTTGCCAGTGGAGCCGACTACCTCGAGGGGCCGACCGCTCTAACGCCCGGACAGCCCTGCGATTCGCGGCAGAGGCTTTCGATGTGGAGTTCGGTGGTCTTCGAGACCAATCACCTACTCTAGTCGCCAGTAGTTCAGCCAAGGTTCGGCATGCAACTCGGTAGAGTCAGGGGACGGACTACCCAAAAAACTTGCGACGGCCGAAGAAAGACGAGCCGCGTCGGGAGTGCTCAGCCACCGTCTCTTCCTCATCGTCTGGCTCGACAGTTGACGGCGGCATCATTGCCTGCTCCGGGCTCACGTCCCAAGAGGGTTCGCTCTCCGAAGGCCGGACCGGGACGGGAGGCGGCGACGGCGCTGTGTGCTCCGACCTTTCGACGGGCGCCTCCGCATCCGCCGCCGGCACGTCGGAACTCGAGTCGCCGGTGGCGGACGCCCCTCCGCCGAACTCCATCGGCCGCCCGAAACTCGACTCCATGTCAGCGGCAGTAGAGTGCCCGCCGTCGAAGTCTTCCTGCTGCAGATCTATCGACTCATCGTCTCCGCTTGCGCTTGAGGCCACCACGAGCGCACTTGCAGTGTCATCCGACCTCTTCCCCGGAACGATGCCCACTATCAGCTGGGCGTCGGATGAGACTTCTGCCTGGATGATGCGAAGCGCCTCCGTGCAGTCGCCCATGCTGAAACTGTCCGGCACGTGAATGTTGACCAGCACTCGGCCTGCACCGCTCAGGAAGTCCGAGCCCATCAGGGGGTGAGCCAGTGCTTCGCGAACGGACTTGACGGCAGCATCCGGCCCACTCCCATCGCCGTACCCGGCAACCCCGGAGCCCCCATTCAGGAACACTTCCCGCAAATGAGCAAAGTCAACGTTCAGGAGGCCCTTGTGGTTCAGAACTGCAGTGATCCCAGCGATCACGCGCTCGACTGCGCGGTGGGCCACCCGGAATCCGTCAAGAACGCCCGTCCCTTCCTCGGCCCATTGGATCAGCCTGTCGTTGTCGATTGCGATTGCGGTGTCGGCGTGCTGCTCCAAGAGCGCGAGCCCATCCGAAGCGACACCGGCTCTCCTTTGGCCTTCAAACGAGAACGGGCACACCGCGAATGAAACGCTCAGGACGTTGAGCTGCTTCGCCAATGACGCAATGACCGGGGCCGCCCCTGTGCCCGTCCCACCACCCAGTCCGGCGATCAGGAACAGAATATCCACATCGCTGAGCAGATCGTTCAGTTCATCAGTGTGCTCTAGGGCCGCCTGCCGGCCCAATTCCGGGTTCGAGCCCGTGCCATGCCCTTGATTAAGCCGGACGCCGATCTCCAGCTTGCTGGGAGCCCGGCACGCGTCCAGCGCTTGCCGGTCCGTGTTGATTGCAACGAGGTCGACTCCCGCCAAACCGCTGTCGACCATCGAATCGAGCACGTTGCCGCCGCAGCCCCCGACTCCGATCACCAAGGTTTTCACGAGGGATTCGTCCACCCGCTCCAAGGTGAACCGGAGCGGGCCCTCGCCCTGCTCAGAAACGCCTCGTGTGGCACGATCCGTCATAGCACCCGCTCCTCAGCGACGCGGCCTCTGCCTTCCCACGTGTCAGACGCAGCCGGTCCTTCATCCGACTCGCACATGAGGCGGTGCGCATACAACACCAAACCCACCGCACAGGCCCAACCTGGGTTCTGCAGGGCCACGGGCAAGTCCCTCAGCCGCGTGGGGATCCCCACCCGCGACTTGATGTGGGTGGCCGTAGTAGCCGCTGACGCTATACCGGGCAAACCCGCAATATCCCCTGTCAGGACCAAACCATACACGTCGTTCAGGCCCAATCCCGCTTCGCGCAACTCGAAGCGAACATATTCGAAGCAATCGTCGATGCGCCTCGTGATGACCTTGGTCAAGAGGCTCAAAGAGCGCACGGCTCCAGTTCCCACCGGGTCCTTGGGATCCGGGCCGGGCACGAAGATCGTCAATGGCGCCGTTCCGGGATCGTAATCGACCCGACCGAGCTGGGCGATGAGCGAGGAGGCCACCGCTTCATCTGTGCCGAACGTGGCCCCGACATCGCGGACCAAGTCCTCCCATCCGATCGGAATGCCGCAAGCCAGCCGCAGGTTCCCTCCGACGTACGCGGTCAGGGTAGAAGCCGACCCGCCAAAGTCAAGATGAGCGACGGTCTCGGGGTGTTCGGGTGGCTCGAGGGTGGCGTACGCGGCCCCAAATCCAGCAAGAATGCACTCGTCGACACGGATTCCGGCCCGCTTAACCGTGTTGTTTACGTGTATGAAGCTCCGGCGGTCGGTCTCCACCACACGCGTGTACGCCTCAAGCCGAGCCGCCGGAAGTCCGACTGGACTGGAGACACCTACACGGCCCCCCGCCGCGAACTCGAGAGGGACCAGCTGGAGAGCTGTCGAGGCCGCCCCACGTACACCTTGCTCGGCCTTCTCCAGAACGTCCCGTACGTCCTCCAGGGTCACCCGCCGGGGACCGGGCTGCAACTCGATCGAACTCCGGACAAGCCGGGCATGAATATGCGGTCCGGTAATTCCGACCACGGCCGAGACAACCGTCAGGCCCGCCTCCCGCTCGACCTCGCGCACGACCTCGTGAACCGCCTCAGGCGTGAAGTCTGTGCTGCGATCCTCTTCGTCATCCCACCGCAACTGGGGCATCGAGCCGCAGGCTAGGAACTCTAGGCCGTCTGCCTCTCCGACTCCGACCACGCAGCGGACCAGCGATCCGGAAACGTCGAGCCCCACATATGTGGTTGGCCGGTCGGTCATCCCTTGCCCCCTGTCTCCGGCTGCGGCCGTAAGGCGACCTGCCGCTCGAAGCGCAGATCGACTGACTCCAAGAGTCCGAACTCGGCCTGCCAAGAGTCGAAGTAGCTGAGGAACACGTCCAGACGGTGCGGCAAGTTGCGGTCGCCCATCTGCAGTTCCACGACCTGCCGCCGGTGCTTGGCCCACACCACTGCATTGGTAGGATCCATCAGGTTAACCTCCTGAACGTCCTTGGCGCGGCCACGCTGCTCGAACACGCGCATCACCCGCTGGTAGAGGTCGAGGCGGGCGCGCCGGTCCGCCATGGGCATTTCCTCCGCGATTCCCGTAACGGACGGCAGTGAAGTGGCCTTCGGGCCACGGCTCTCCAGAATCACACCATCCGCATCGATCATCCGAACCAGCGGGCTGTCGGAGAGGGTCAGCGCGGCTATCGGGACACGCTCGTCGATTTCAATGTAGAGGGAGTTGGGCCACACGCGGGCCACGCGGGCGTCGCGGACCTGCAGCAAACGCCGGAGCTGTCGTCGCCGCTCGTCGATGTCCACCGCCGCCAGGCTTCTCCCTAGGTCCCTAGCGAACACAGCCACCACTTCGCTCTCGTAGCCCGGGGTGACACCCGCGACCCTCAGCGAACTGCCGTCCGCGGGCAGCCGGAACGTTGGCGACCCCATCACGAGCGCCTGCAGCAGTGCGAGGCCCCCTAATGCAACGACGGCCACAGCTGCGAGTGTCAGGCCGAACCCCGTACCACGAGCGCTCCTTGCTTCGGTCCCTCCCGCATTCTTGCGCATGGATGTTCTTCCTGTCATCCACTGCCCCCTTCTCTGTCGGCTGCGGCCAGCCCTTCCCTGCTCGTGTGCCCGCGGTTGTCCGACTTGAGGCGCCGCAGCAGCTCTTCCCCGGCTGTCCAGACGTTGCCGGCACCGAGGGTGATCACGGCCTCGCCTGTCCCGACCGTGGAGGCGGCCCGCTGGACCGCAGCATCCATGCTCGCGCAATAGTCGACCCAAGGATGTCCCGCGCGCAAGATCCGCTCCACCAGCGCGGGGCTGGAGACACCCGGTATCGGTCTCTCCCCAGCCGAGTAGATGTCCACTACCCACAGGCGGTCGCACTGCGAGAAGCAGCCCGCAAACTCGGCGGCCAAGTCATTCGTCCGACTGTAGCGGTGCGGCTGGAAGATCACGTTCACTCGCCTGAACCCGCAGGCCGCGGCTGCCGAAAGAGTAGCCCGGATCTCCGTGGGGTGATGCCCGTAGTCGTCAATCACGGTCACCCCACCCTCGACGCCACGCGTCTGGAAGCGCCGGTCCACGCCCCGGAACTCTGCGAGGCCGGACCGGATGCGGTCAACGGCTATCCCTAGCTCGGTCCCGACGGCGATCGCGGCAGCTGCGTTGCGAACCGTGTGCTCGCCGACGCCTTGCACGCGGAACCTACCCATGGACTGGCCACCCCGCGAGAGTCCGAACGAAAGCTCGCCGCCCGCGGAATCAATGCTATCCGCCACGAACTCTGCCTGGGGCGAAACCGACGCTAAGCCGTAGGTGATGCAACGGCGCCGCATGCGCTCTGCGACGTAGCGGGCCCACGGGTCGTCGGCGCACACGACCGTTGCGCCGTAGAACGGCACGTTGTTGCAGAAAACCTCGAACGCCGCCAGCAAGGCCTCGGTCGAGCCGTAGTGGTCCATGTGCTCGCGGTCAATATTGGTCACGATGCCGACGATCGGGTCCAGCGCCAAGAACGACCCGTCCGACTCGTCGGCCTCCACCAGCAGATAGTCGCTGTTCCCCAATCGCGCATTGGAGCCGAGCGAGGCCACCCGGCCCCCGATGACAACGGTCGGATCCAAGCCCCCGGCCGCCAAGATAGCAGCGCACATCGAGGCAGTGCTGGTCTTGCCATGGCTGCCCGAAACGGCGATGCCGTACTTGACCCGCATCAGCTCCGCGAGCAGTTCCCCCCTCGCGATCACCGGCAGCCTGCGCCTGCGCGCCTCGGACAGCTCCGGGTTGTTGCCCGGAATCGCGGAACTGGTCACCACCGCCTCCGCGTCTGGCAGCTGATGTCCGGCGTGGCCCACGAAAACCGTCCCGCCCATCCTCCGCAGCCGCTCCAAGACTGGAGACTCGCGAATATCAGAGCCTGTCACGGTGTAGCCCAGATTGAGCAGGATCTCGGCGATGCCGCTCATCCCGATTCCTCCGATGCCGATGAAGTGAATCCGCCGCTGGCGAAACGTCTCTGGTCGAAACAGCATTCTCAGGCCCCCTCCTCCCGGCTGGTCGCCGCCCGCAGGACTGCGGCCGCAACTGCCTCCGTAGCTCCGCGAGGCGCCAAGTGCGCCGTGGCCGCCGCCATCGACCGCAGGCGCGGGCGGTCCGACGCCAGCGACTCGACAAGCCCCGCCATGCGGTCCCCCGTCCACTCCGAGTCCGCGACCAGCAGGGCCCCTCCGGCTTCGGCAACTGTCTTCGCATTGGCGCGCTGGTGATCGTGGGCGGCGTGGGGGAACGGCACCAGAACCGAGGGCCTGCCGACTGCGCAGAGCTCTGCGATTGCCGAGGCGCCCGCCCGGCAGATCACAAGATCGGCGGCTCCGAAGCGTTTCGGCATGTCGTCGAAGAACGCCGCCGTCTCCGCGTCCACGCCCTCCTCACGATAGGACCGGCGCACCGCCTCAAGCTCCCTTGGCCCGGTCTGGTGGACCAGCCTCGGTACGGGCAGCCCCCTTCGGCGCCATGAGTGCACGGCGCCGACCGCCGCCCGGTTCAGTCGAGTGGCCCCTTGGCTGCCGCCGAGGATCAGCACCGTGAACGGCGCCCTCTCCCGGCGGGCAGGCTGCTCAAAGAACTCGCGCCGGACCGGAAGGCGCACGAATTGGCACGATCCGTGCCTAAAGAAGGTAGCCGCCCGCGGGTGGCAGACCAGCACACGCCGGGCGACCGGCGCCGCCAGCCGGTTCGCCAGCCCAGGGGTGGCATTAGGCTCAAGCACAACCAAGGGCACGTCCAGCAGCGCGCACGCCAAGACCAAGGGACCGGCGGCGTACCCTCCCAAGCTGAGCACAGCGCACGGCCGGCGGCACTGCACAAGGGCTACCGCCGCGGCGATGCCCGAGGGAGCGGTGAGCAGGGTCTTGAATCGCCGCTGCAAGGAGACGCGATTCAGGGCACCGCTGGGCACGCGGCAAAGCTCGAAGCCCGCGGTGGGGACGAGCCGATTCTCAAGACCCCTAGCAGTGCCCACGAATACGCACTCCAAGCCCTTGGCTCGCAACTCCCGTCCCACCTCCAGTGCGGGGATGACATGTCCGCCCGTTCCTCCAGCGGCGATCAGCACGCACATTGCCCTTCCGCACGCCATCATGCTTGCCCTGACCTCCCCACAGAGAGAAGAACGCCACAACTGGCTAGGAAGACCATCAGCGACGACCCGCCATAGCTGATAAAGGGAAGCGGCATTCCCTTAGTCGGCAGCAGCCCGAGGACGATACCCATATTCAGCATCGCCTGCGTTCCGATCATTGCCGTCACCCCTGCAGCAAGATAGAAGCTGAACCGGTCCGCTGCGAGGCTGGCGTTGCGAATGCCGCGCCAGATCAGCACGGCGAAGGCTGCTACCACAAGCAGCGCCCCAATCAGCCCGAATTCCTCGCCCACCTGCGCGAAGATGAAGTCGGTGTGGGCTTCGGGCAGGAATAGCATTTTCTGTTTGCCGGCCATCCACCCCTTGCCCAGAATCCCGCCCGAACCCACGGCGATCTGGGACTGCAGGATTTGGAAGCCCGCACCGAGCGGATCGGCCTCGGGGTCGAGGAACGCGAAGATCCGGCTGCGTCGGTACGGCACCTGCCAGACGGCGAGGTAGGCGAGAGGCACGAGCGGGAGCGCGCCCAGCGCAAACCAGCGCAAGGGAACTCCCGCGATGAACAGCAGCACGGACGCCAAGACCAGCAGCGTCGCCGCCGTCCCGAAATCCCGGCCAATCAGGATCAGCCCGCACATGGCGCCGACAGTTGCCAAGGGTCGGACGATTACCCCGAAATCGCGAATCGAGCCGCTGTTGCGCTGCAGGAAGTACGCCAAATAGAGAATGATGGCGGGCTTGGCAAGCTCCGAAGGCTGGAAGGACAGAAATCCCGTCCGCAGGAACCGCTTGGTATTGGCTCCCTCGCCGAGCAAGGCGGCGATGACGAGCAGCGAGGCGCTCAGCGCCAAGACCCCGTACACCACCTCCCGTCGCCGTAGTTTCTCGCGCTCGACGAACATGAGCGCGTACATCGCAAGGAATCCAAGTCCCGCAGTGATCCCCTGCTTGATGATGTATACGGGACCGACCGTCCCACTGGCGGCCGTCGTGCTGTACACCATGATCAGCCCGAGGACGACCAAGAAGATGATGGTCCAGATCATCACCCGATCAAATCGCAGCGTTAGCGGCATATCAGCCCCCAAGCCCGGCCACGATCCGCCGGAACTCCCTACCCCGCTCCACGTAGTTGGGATACTGGTCGAAACTGGCGCAGGCTGGCGCGAGCAGGACAGTGTCACCAAGGCGGGCGTTCTGCGCCGCATGCTCCACGGCCCTCTTCAGGGTCCGGCACTCCAGCGTGGGCACGCAGTCCTCGATCTGCGGGCCGATCAGCTGCGCCGCGGCACCGATGAGTAGCGCCGCGCGGGCCCGCCCGCGAAGCACGGAGCCCAAGGGCGCGTAGTCGGAGCCCTTGTCCTGGCCGCCAAGGATCGCCCAAACGCCGCCTTCGAAGGAGGCGCAGGCCTTGGCAGCCGCCGCCACATTGGTGGCCTTCGAATCGTTGTAGTAGCTGACTCCCCGAACGGCGCGGACCCATTCCATGCGGTGCTCAACGGGCTGGAAGGTCTGCAGGGCTGGCCCGATCTGGGCGGGCTTAAGCCCCGCCAGCGAGCACGCGGCAACGGCCGCGAGAGCATTCTCCAAGTTGTGGCCGCCCTTGATTGGCAGGTCAGCACTGCCGATGTCGGCCCCCCGGAAATGGATCCGTCCCCCCGCTGCACACGAATCGATGCCACGGGAGCAGGCCCGGGCAAAGCGAACGACCCTCCCGCGCGCCTTGCACTCCATCTTCCGGCACTGGACATCCGCGGCATTGAGGATTGCGGTGTCGCCTGCCAGCTGGTTGCGCAGAATTCGGGCTTTCGCCGCCGCGTACCGGGAAAAGCTCCCATGCCGGTCCAAGTGGTCCGGGGTGACATTCAAGACAGCCGCGATGTGGCAGCGGAAAGCCGCGGCGGCCTCAAGCTGGAAGCTGGAGAGTTCTAGGACCGTCCAGTCGTCCGGGCGGGAATCGGGCGTGATTTCCAGCACAGGTGTGCCGATGTTGCCGGCAAGCCTGCCCGGCACGGCAGACGCCCTCAGGACGTGGTCGACCAAGGATGCGGTCGTGGTCTTCCCGTTCGTGCCGGTGATCCCGATGACGCGTCCGCGCAGCTCGGCTGCGGCGAGTTCCAGCTCTCCGCATACCGTTGCCCCTCGGCGCCGCGCCTCGCGAAGACCGGGCAGGTCCCACGGGACTCCCGGCGAGGGGACGATCAGGTCGTGCCTGGCCAGCAGCGCCTCCGGGTGCCCACCGAAATGCGCCACCACAGGAAGCCCATCCAAGGCGGCTACGGCGATTGGAAGATCCTCGCGGGCGAGCGCGTCGGCCGCCTCAACGACCGCCCCCCTTGCCACCAAGAAGCGCACGGCGGCCAGACCGGACTTGCCCAGCCCCAGCACGAGCGCTCGCCTGCCCTTCAGTCTCATCGCAATTTCAGCGTGCTCAATCCCAGCAGCGCCCACACCAGCCCCGCGATCCAGAAGCGCACGATCACCTTTGACTCGGACCAGCCGATCTGCTCGAAATGGTGGTGCAACGGCGACATTCGCAAAATGCGCTTTCCTGTCAGCTTGAAGCTGGTCACTTGGGCTATGACCGAGAGCGTCTCTGCCACGAAGACGCCCCCGATGAAGAGGAGCACGATCTCCTGCTTGGCCAGCACGGCCACCGTGCCCATCGCGCCGCCAAGGCTCAGCGAACCAACGTCGCCCATGAACATCTGCGCCGGATGCGAGTTGTACCACAGGAACGCCAGACTTGCACCCACGAGCGACCCGCAAAAAACAGTCAGCTCGCCGGCCAGCGGAACGCCCGGAACGTCCAGATAGCCCGAGATCTCGGAGTGCCCGGCGACGTACGCAAGCGCCGCGAGCGCCCCTGCACAGATGACGGTCAGGCCGATCGCCAGCCCGTCCAGGCCATCGGTGAGGTTCACCGCGTTGCTCGACCCCACGAGGACTAAGAACAGGAACAGCAGGAAGATGGCGTAGGCGAAAGGCCACGTGAGAGGGTTGTCGAGAAGGCCTACGACCACAAGGTCCGGGTGCACCTCTTTGAAGAACGGAACCGTCAGGAGCGTGGAGTAGTCCCCGTGCCCGCTGAGCCGCACCAAGGCCAGCCCCACGAAGATGGTCATCAGGAACTGCAGCCCAAGCTTGGCCCTCGACGACAGCCCGAGACTGCGCCGCTTGGTCACCTTCATGTAGTCGTCGGCCAGGCCGATCAGCCCGAATCCGACCATCGACAGCAGAACGATTCCCACGTAGGCGTTGCTCAGGTCAGCCCACAGCAGCGTGGGGATGATTGTCGCCAGGCAAATCAGCAGACCGCCCATCGTCGGAGTCCCCGCCTTGCTGTGGTGCGATGCCGGACCATTCTCGCGGATGAACTGCCCTACTTGGGCCGCCTGCAGTCGCCGCATGAGCCACGGGCCGACAGCCAGGCCGATGGCCAGCGCGGTAAGGTTGCCCAGAGCCGTGCGGACGGTGATGTAGCCGAAAACGCGAAGCGGCCCGTGCTCGGCCGCGAGCTCCGCCAGAAGTTCGTAGAGCATGGCTTTCAGGCTGCCTCTGTCTCGCGCAGGGCGAGTCCTTGGCTGACCGCGTCGCGCGCGCGTTCCAGCCTGACTGCCCTGGACGCCTTGAACAGCACCACGTCGCCGGGGCGCAGCAGGCCGGCCAGCGCCGCTCCGGCCTCAAGCGGAGACTCGAAGAACTCCGAAGGCACCCTGGCGGCCTCCGCAATCTCGGCGGCCCTCCCTCCCACCGCCACCAGATAGTCGACGGACGCGCTCCGGACGGCCCGTCCGACTTGGCGGTGCAGCTCTCGAGAGCGCGCGCCAAGCTCGCGCATCTCCCCCAAGACCGCGATCCGGCGCGAAGCATCGGCCCGCGCCAGCACGCCCAGCATGGCCCGCATCGCGGGCGGGCTGGCGTTGTAGCAGTCGTCGATCAGGGTCACGCCCCCCACTTTGCGGACCACCCCGCGCATCGCCACCGGGCTCAGGGCCGCAATAGCCGCCCGCAAACGCCGCACGGCGATCCCCAGCGCAGTTGCAACTCCGACCGCGGCGAGGATGTTGTACACGTTGTGCAGCCCCGCCAAGGGCGAGGCGAGGGTGCAGCCCGCAAGCCGGAAGCGGACCCCCTCCGGGCCGCGGTCCTCAATTCCCTCGGCACGCAGCTGGGCGTCGGGCCCGGTGCCGTACGTCAGGACGCGGGCGCGAGTCCGTCGGCGGAAACCAGAAACCCTGACATCGTCCGCATTGAGGACGGCCGTCCCGTCCTCCGGCAGCCCTTCGACCAAGCGGCCCTTTTCTGCGGCGATCCCGTCGGCCGAGCCGAAATTCCCCACATGCGCCGTTCCTACATTCGTAACGACGGCCACATCAGGCTGGGCGATCCTCGCCAGCGGTCGCATCTCGCCAGGGCGATTAATGCCGATCTCGACGACCGCCACGTCCGCGCGGGCCGGCACCCGCAGCAGCGACAGCGGCAGGCCGTATTGGTTGTTGAGGTTCCCCTCGGACTTCGCCACGCGGAAGAATCCTTCCAGCAAGGATGCCGCCGCGTCCTTCGTCGTCGTCTTGCCGGCGCTCCCGGTTACGGCCACGACCGGCCGGCCCCATCGCCGCCGACCCCTCGCTGCTAGGCGCGCCAGCGCGGCGGAAGTGTCCGGCACGCGGACAAGGGGGCCTCCGCCCGGGTGCGACTCGCGAACAACCGCGGCCACGGCTCCCCGTTCCAACGCATCGGCGACAAAGTCATGGCCGTCCCGCAGCTCGCCTTGGATCGCGAAGAACAGGTCGTCGAGCTTCAAAGTTCGCGAATCGATCGAGTACCCTCGAACGGTCGCGCCGTGCGGAGGGGCCGTGGCGCCCAGCCAGTCGCACACCTCTGAGAGCTCAAGTGTCACGGCGAGCCGTACCCCATCTGCCCAAGCGCCTCACGAGCTGCGCTGCGGTCGTCGAACCTTGTAGTGCCCTGCGGACCGGTCTGCGTCGTTTCGTGACCCTTCCCCGCGATCAGGACCACGTCTCCGGGCCGCGCCTCTTCCAGCGCCAGCCGGATCGCGGCGAGCCGGTCAGGCTCGGAGGCCCATCGGGAGGCCCCGCGGAGACCACCTGCGATGTCGCGAATGATGGCCACCGGATCCTCGCTGCGGGGATTGTCGGACGTGATCACCGCGAAGTCCGCCAGACGGGCGACCCGTCCCATCGGAGTCCGCTTGGACGGGTCGCGGTCCCCGCCGCAGCCGAATGCCAGCAGGACTCGACCGGGATGGCTACCGGCGTCAGCAATTGCCCGGGCGCTGCGGACCAGCCGACGCAGCGCATCCTCGGTGTGAGCGTAGTCCACAGCTACCAGGAAGGGCTGGCCGCAGTCGACGATCTCGAATCGGCCCGGCACGGGGCGCGCTAAGCGCAGCCGGTCTTCGATCTGAGCGACCGACAGGCCGTGGCAGAGGCCGGCGGCGATGGCCGCAAGGATGTTCTCGACGTTCCAAGCGCCGGGCATGGGGCACGCGACCCGCAACCTTCCGGCGGGCGATGCTACCTCGAATCGCACGCCGCGGGCGTCAGACCAAACTCGCTCTGCGCGGACGTCCCCCTGCCCCCTTCTCCCATAGGAGATGGTGCTGGAGAGACCCAAACCTAGAATGCGCCGCCCGGCCTCGTCGTCGGCGTTGGCCACCACGTTCAGGGGTGGCCGGGCGCCGGCCCCCTCGAAGAGGCGCTCTTTTGCCGCCAGATAGGACCGCATATCTCCGTGGAAGTCCAAGTGATCCGGCGTGAGGTTCGTGAAGACCGCCGTGTGGAACTCGATCCCGGAGACCCTCTCCAAAGCCAGCGCGTGGGACGAGGCCTCCATCGTGCAGTGGGTGCCGCCCATGCCCCGAAGCTCCGCTAGGGAGCGCACAATGTCGAGTGACTCCGGCGTTGTGTTGACTGCCGGCAAGGACCGCTCCCCGACCCGGTGCTCGATCGTCCCCAGCAACGCAGTGGGCCTGCCGCTGGCCCCCACCAGCGAGTCGATGAGGTGCGCGGTCGTGGTCTTCCCGTTCGTGCCGGTGACGGCCGTTACCCGCACCGCCCGGTCCGGTCGACGAAAGAACCGCAAGCTGGCGGTGGCAAGAGCGCGCCGACCGTGGCTAACGCGCGCCCATCGCCCCTGCAGCCCGTCCGGCGCAGGTCTCTCGCTGACCACGGCGACGGCCCCTAGTCGCACTGCCGGACCGACGAACGAGTGGCCGTCCACGCGCTCGCCGGGGAATGCGAAGAAGGCTTCCCCGGGGCGGATCCTGCGCGAGTCATACTGAAGCCCGCACACCTGTAGTGGCGGCACCTTACCGACCGAGCAGCCTTGCAGCATGGACTCGAGCCTCATCCCCCGGGTGTCCCCGCCGGAATTTCGGCCCGGCCAGAGGCTGGGAGCTGGCCCGGCACCTGATCCGGGGGGCGCACGGCGCGCGCTATCGCATCCTCGACCAAGGGCGGGCGCCTCTCAGGCCGCGGCCCCGGCGTCGCGGGCGAAACGTCTGCGGGCGGCACGCCCTCCAGCGGCACCCCGCCTTCAGTTTCGATGGACTCCCCCGACCGCGAGCCGTCGACTTCGGCCTCCGATGCCTCCAAGAACAGCGAATCCTCCGGCTCGCCAACGCGTCCTTCTATGAAGTCGACAAGCACGGTGTTGGGGTACTGGCGCACGGGCCGCGGCCTGCGCTCGGGAAACTCCGTGGGCGGAACGTCCAGCAGCCGCAATGCCGATTGCATCACCGCCGAGAAGAGCGGCGCCGCCACAAGCCCTCCGTAGTAGTGCCGGCCGCGCGGATTGTAGAGCATGGCCACGCCCACCACGACCGGGTCGTCCACCGGTCCGAAGCCGCAGAAGCTGGCCATGTAGACGCCGTCGCGGTAGGAGCGCGAGACCGGGTTAATCATTTGGGCGGTGCCCGTCTTGCCGCCGATCCTGTATCCCGCGACGGCGGCTCGGCGGCCGGTGCCCCGTTGCACGACGACTTCCAAAATGGACCGCATTGTGGCCGCCGTCTCGGGGCTGATTATCCGCTGCGGAACCTCTCTGGGAGGTTCGACCTCGCGACCGACATGGTCACGGATGGCCCGTACCAGGCGCGGCTGGACCCGCATGCCACCGTTTGCCACGACCGCGAACATCCTTGCCATCTGGATGGCCGTCACACCCACCTCCTGGCCCATCGAGAGCGACGCTAGGGACGAATACGTCCACCGGTCGACCGACCGCACCAGTCCGTGCGCCTCTCCCGGCAGGCCCAAGCCCGTCGGCTCGCCGAAGCCGAAGCGGCGCACGTAGCTGTGCATCATCTCGTCCCCTAGTCGATAGCCGATCTTGATGATGCCCACGTTGCTGGACTTAACAATCACCTGGGGCATGGTTAGGAGCCCGTACGGGTGGTGGTCCCGAATCCGGCGCCTGCCGATGCGGGTCGCGCCCATCTCACAGTCAAACGTCTCCTCGAGGCCGACCAACCCTTCCTCAAGCGCGGCCGTTGCCGTCACGACCTTGAAGGTCGAGCCGGGCTCCACCAAGCGGGTTGTTGCGAAGCCCTGAAAGTTGCGGACATCGTCTGGAGTCCTAGAGAGATCGTTCGGGTCGAATCGGGGCCAACTCGACATGGCCAACACATCGCCGGTGTGCGCCTCCATCAGCACAACGGCCCCGGCTTCGGACTTCGTCTCGTGAATCGCGCGCTCAAGCCTAGCGTCCGCAATGGCCTGAATCTCAAGGTCCAAGGTGAGCATGAGATCCTTGCCCGGCTCGGCCGGGCGCAGCTCCTGCCTCCCATAGCGTTCTTGGTGGCCGTCGCGGAACCACAAGGCCAGGCCGGGTGTCCCGCGGAGCTCGCGTTCATAGCGCTGCTCCAAGCCGCCCTGCCCATAGTGGTCGATGCCAACCGTGCCCAGCACATGGGCGGCCACCGATCCGTGCGGATAGTACCGGCGCGGTTCAGACTCGAAATGCAGGTCATCTCGGCCCAGTGCGCGCACGCGATGGGTCTCGGCAAGGGTCGTGAGCCGCTTCACCCATTGGAAGCCGCCGCGCTGAATCCGTCCCAGTAGCTCTGCCTCGCTCGTGCCGGCGGCTTCTGCCAGCTCGACCGCGGCCGCGCGGGGATCCGCAACGTCGCTGGCGAAGATCCCGATCGACTCCAAAGGCGTGCTGAGTGCGAGCTCCTGACCACGCCGATCCAGCATGCTGCCGCGCCGCGGCCGGACCTCGATCACCGCCTCATGCTGCCGCTCCGCCTTCGCCGCAAGTGCCTGATGCCGAACGATCTGGAGGTCAACCAGCCTCAGGATCAGCAGTAGCGACCAAAGCAGACCCAAAGTGGCGAGGAAGGCCAAGCGTCGCTCCGCGCCAACCGGCATGGCGCGGCCAGCGTCCGCGAAACCGCTCGCCTGCAAGCGCGGAGTGTGGGCTGGCCTGGGCGAATGCCCGGCACCTCCCCATGGCCCTGATGCCGTCATCGCCCTTGGGAAGGGAAGAGCCTGGCGACGGTCGTGTCGGTCGCCCCGACATTTGCCGGCGGTGCTTCGCCGGCCCATTTGTAGCGCTCTGGATCGGTCTCGGCCAGACCGTCCAACTCGGCCAGCGCTGCGATGCGAGACAGATCCTCCATCCGACCGCGATGCACCTTAAGCTGGTCCCGCACGGCGGCAAGCCGCTCAATGCGCTGTGCCAGCTGCTCCTGACGGTAACCCCACTGCCGCACCCAGAGGCGCGGCCCGGAGAGCACCAAGAGCATAAACACGGCGAAAAGCCCCCAGCTGATGTTCCTTGCCAACAAGTTGCGATCTCGCGGGTCGTGCTTGTAGCGGACCCCGCTGTTGTCGATCGCCTTGCGGTACAGCACAGCCCCTTCCATGGACACCCCCGGCCTCTGGTAAACAGTCCCCGGGGAGATGCCGCCGGGCGCGAGCACACTCGCGCGCGGAGTTGCTAAGGCTCCCGAGGTCGATCTCTGACGGGTCGACCGCACCGACGGCATCACCATGCTGCACTCCTTCTCAACTTGTTGAACGATCTCTGCTCCCCGCCAATCGGCCGGTTCGTTCGCTGCGCTGCCCTCAACCGGGCACTCCGGCTGGCCGGGCTGCGCTGCACTTCATCCCCGGTCGGACGCAACGGCCGGCGCACCAGCGGCGTATAGACGCCCTTGGCGGAAAAGTCTCGGAAACTGCGTTTGACCAAGCGGTCTTCGCCGCTGTGAAAGCTGATGACCACCAATCGGCCCCCGGCAGCCAAGATTGTGGGCGCGGCGGCCAGCAGCGCCCGCAGCTCGCCAGCCTCGTCGTTGACGGCCATCCGCAGGGCCTGGAACGTCTTCGTGGCGGGGTGGATCCGCCAACGCCCGCGGCGCGGCACGGCGCGCTCCACGACGCGGGCGAGGTGCGAGGTGTCGCGCAGGGGCCGGGCGCGCACCACGGCACGCGCAATGCGCCGGCTGTGTCTCTCGTCGGCCAGCCCGTACAGCAGGTCCGCCAGCTCGCGCTCGCCGCCGCGGTTCACGAACTCCTCCGCGCGCAAGCTCTGGCGTCGGTCAAAGCGCATGTCCAGAGGCCCCCGCAGCCTCAGGCTGAACCCGCGGGCGGCCTCGTTGAGCTGCATCCGCGAGAACCCCAGATCGGCGACGATGCCGGCGAGCGGCTGGCATCCGGCGGTCGCCTCGCGAATCGTCGAGAAGCTGCCGTGGACGAACCGCACGCGGTCTCCGAACTCCGACAGCCGCCTGCGGCAGCGCTCAATCGCGTCGCCGTCTCGGTCCATGGCTACCAGCCTGCGGCGTGGCGCAGCCCGCAGGATGCGCCGGGCATACCCGCCGGCCCCAACAGTGCAGTCGCAGAAGGCCCCTGGCGGCCGGCCACCCTCGCCGAGCAGGAAACTCTCCATCTCAGCCGCCATCACCGGGTAGTGCTCCGTTTCCCTCACGGTCACAGCCCCAAGTTCGCCGCGTACTCCAGATCGTCCGACGTGAGCTCGTTGGCCTTCATGAACGCGTTGTAGTCGGCTTCGCTCATGACGATGAGGTGGTGGATGCGCCACTGGATCTTCACCGGGCCGGAGATTCCGCTGCTGCTGCGGATCATGGCCGGAAGCAGAACGCGACCCTGTGCGTCGATGTTCTCGCTCTTGCCGAAGTGCATCGCATTGGCCAGCAGGCGGTTGTTCCGCTTGCCATCGGACTTGCCGGCGCCATCGCCAGGCCTGGCGGAGAGCCACTCTTGGACCTTGGCCCACTCGCGTGTCGGGAACACCTTGATCTCTCGGCCGTTCAGACTGGTGACGAATGCGTCCTTGCCAGGCACACCCTCGCCCGCGCCAGGCCTCGGGTAACGCTGCTTGAATAGACGGCGAATGGAAGCGGACAGCTTTAGCCTGCCCTTGGCATCCACGTTTCCGCCTTCGACGCCCCAAAACACCGTGCCCGAACCGATCTTCGCTGCTGTGCCCCAAACCGACCACTTTGGTCACCTTTTGGCCACAATCGACCACATCATTATGTGACCCCGAGAGCACACTTGTCAAGGGGTTGATGGACGCTTTCTCGGCGTCACCATTACGATAACAATATCCCGGGCAAATGGTGTGGCAGACACACAACATATTGTGGATGTGTGGAAGGATCCGCGCACACATTGCGCTCTGCGGAATCATTCGGCGGCCTAACCGAGCCGAACATAGAGCCCCTTTTTGGGTTTCTGCGGCCCCGGAAGCGCGGCACGCGCGCCCACAGGATGCGAGGATGGACGGTATGAGACTTGGACTGGTGACATACAACGTCGCCCGTGACTGGGACGTGGAAACGATCATCCGCCGCTTGCAAGCGGCGCGATTCGAGGCCGTCGAGCTGCGCAGCACGCACGCGCACGGCGTCGAGCCGGGCATGCCCAAGGAAGCGGCCGACCGGGTCCGGCGCATGTTTGAAGACAGCCGCGTACGGTTGCTGAGCCTAGGTTCGGCGTGCGAGTTCCATTCGCCCGACACCGCCGAGCGGCGCGCCAATATCGAACGAACCGCACGCTTCGTGGAGCTCGCCCACGACCTCGGCTGCTGGGGAGTGAAGGTTCGACCCAATGGCCTTCCGGAAGGCGTTCGGCGCGATGTCACGCTGCAGCGAATCGCGGATGCCCTGACCGCCTGCGGGGAGCACGCCCAGGGCTACGGAGTGGAGATCTGGGTGGAGGTGCACGGCCAGGGAACGCGGGAGCCCGGGGCGATGCGTGAGATCATGGACCGCTGCGGCCACCCGGCGGTAGGAATCTGCTGGAACTCGAACCCGACCGACATTCGCGACGGATCAGTAGCCGCCGCATTCGAGCTGTTAAAGGGCTTCATCCGCAACGTCCACATCCGCGACCTGCCGGACTACCCGCACCGCGAACTGTTCCGGCTGCTGGGCTCGGCCGGGTACGACCGCTACACGCTCGCGGAGACCCCCCAGAGCTGCGAGCCGGGGCGCTACCTCAGCTACTACAGCGCGCTCTGGCGCGAACTCGTCCGAAACCCCTGAACGGGCGTGCCGCAGCGCGCCCTGCCCCTCAGTTCGGGGCGAAATTGATCGCCGGAGGGTCCAGCTCGATCCAGAGCGGGTCGCCTTCTTCGCCGTTGATCGAGTAGCGCAGGATAACCCCGCCGGGCTGCGTGTAGGATCTTTCGAGCTGGTAGGTCCGGAGCGTGCCGTACGGGGCCAGCGGGCCCCAGTCCTCCAAGAACTCCTCGTACGGGTAGTAGCGGCAAGGCTCTTCGACCGAGCAGCCCCACATGCTGTAGGCCTGCTCGTACGCCTGGACCTGCAGCAGCTCGAAGAACTGGCGGGCCTGCCGCTCCTCGCGCCAGTTCCTGAAGAAGAAATAGTAGACGCCGCCCAGAAGCGAAGCGGCGGCGGCGGCGACCAGGACGCCCTTTACGATGCGCTCGGCGAGCAGCCCCTTTTCCGCGTAGCTGTCAAGGAATTGCATCGCGAGGGCCGGCTCGGCCGGTCACGGAACGGGATGCTTGGCGTCGTATGCTTGGGTCGCCTCGGCGGTCAGGTCGATGAGCGCGTCATTGGCCAGCACACCCCCGCTGTCGAGGATCAGGTCAAGCTCGCGCTCCACGCGCAATTCGCGTATCACGTCCCGCATCCGCGCGCTTGCGGACGCGAGAATGTTCTGCCTGTCAAACTCGACGTCCGACTGCAGGTCCTCATTCAGGCGCTGTGCCGAGACTTGCTTCCGCTGGCCCTCCGCCTGCAGCCGCTGGGCCTCCGCACCCGTGGCCGTCTGCAGCTTGGTCTGGATGTCCTGCAGCTCTTGGCTCAGGGCCGTCAGCTCGTCCTGGCGCGACCTGTACCTGTCCTCCAGCGCCGCAGACTCCTTCTGCATGTCGGCCGTCGCGAGCAATGCCTCCTGAAAGTTGATTACGCCCACATTGGTCTGGGCGATCCCGCCCACCGCCGCCACGAGCAGCAGGGCCGCGCCGCACAGTGCCGGCAGGCGTGGGAGGGCTGAACTCGATCCGATCTTTCTAAGCATTCTGATACCCCTCACCATCGCTATTGTTGCACGGCCTAGCCCGCCGTTTCCACCCCAGCGGTCGGCAGCCGGAGTCCGCCCGCGGGTGGCCCTCGCCGAGTCCCGCGCCCTGGGCGGTGCCCGCGAGTGCGGCAGCGGAGCTCCCAGGACAGCGCGAGGCAATCCGGCGGATCCCTCACGCTGAACGGCGCCAATTCATATGGGCACACGCCGACGGCGGGCTTGCGGCCGAGACCATGTCAGCCGCTCAGGATATCGGGCGGATATCCGCGCTGGCTCACGGGGACGTGCTGCTCAGCGGCCCGAGATGCCTCCGGTGGGGCCAATTCGCCCGCGAGAGCCACCAGCTGAGACCAAAGATTCCCTCATCCGCCGAGCTCAAGGCCGAAAGGAATGGGGTTGGTGGACGATATGGGACTTGAACCCACAACCTCCGCATTGCGAACGCGGCGCTCTCCCAATTGAGCTAATCGCCCGGGTCCGATCCCAGCATATCATCGGATGCAGAGCGATGCGAACGCGGCGGGAGGCATATAATACCGGCGGGTCCGGCAGGACGATCAGCCCAACGGCCAAGGGGCAAGCTCCCGGACGGGCCCGGTAGGGGGGTTCTCATGAATCGGCGCACCTTCTTCGGCACGGCAGCTTCCGGCCTTGCGGCAGCGCAAGCGCAGACCCGCGCGGCCAGCGACACGGTCAGCCTTGGCATGATTGGTGTGGGCGGCCGGGGCAGGAGCCTGCTGCGGACTCTCGCAGTCTTGCCGGGAGTGCGCATTTCATACCTTTGCGACGCCGACCAGGCCTCGCTGGAACGCGCGGCGAGAGTGCTGGAAGAGGCGGGCAAGCCCCTGCCGGCCACAGCCGGCGACATGCGGCGCGTGCTCGACTCCAAGGATGTCGACGCCGTGGTGGTGGCGACTCCCGACCACTGGCACGCCCCGGCCACGATCCTTGCCTGCGTCGCAGGCAAGGACGTCTACGTCGAGAAGCCGGCCTCCCACAACATCCGGGAGGGCCGGCTGATGGTCGATGCCGCCCGCCGCAACTCGAGGATCGTGCAGGTGGGGACGCAATCCCGGAGCCGGCCCTCAAGCCGCCAAGCGATCGAGATCGCCCGTTCCGGGGACCTAGGCGACATCCTGATGGCGAAGGCCTGGAATATCCAGCTCCGCGACAACATCGGACACAAGCCGAACACTCCCGTCCCGCCGG
Organism: Bryobacterales bacterium; assembly: GCA_028819235.1. Lineage (GTDB taxonomy): Bacteria > Acidobacteriota > Terriglobia > Bryobacterales > UBA6623 > VXMF01. The sequence goes on along the minus strand of JAPPMC010000288.1, from coordinate 14,853 downwards.
GCGTCGACTACGAGACCTGGCTGGGGCCCGCTCCGTGGATCCCGTTCAACGAGAACCGGTTTCACTACAAGTGGCACTGGCACTGGCACTTCGGCACGGGGGACGCCGGCAACGATGGCGCGCACCAGATTGACATCGCCCGCTGGGCCTTGGGTGTGGACTGGCCCGAGTCGGCCAGCGGCATGGGCGGCAAGATCTTCTTCGACGACGACCAGCAGACGCCGGACACCATGAATGTGACGTTCCGGTACGGACGCAAGGCGCTGATCTGGGAGATGCGGATCTGGACCCCGTACCCGATGGAGGGCCAAGACAATGGCGTGGCGGTCTACGGCACGGAGGGATCCGTGCACATCGGCCGGTGGGACCGCCGCTGGGGTTACAAACTGTACGACAATAAGGGCAAGCTCGTGGAGCACAACGACGCGAACGACGAGTCCGACCACCACATGCGCAACTTCCTGGATTGCGTGAGGACGCGTCGCCTGCCGGAGGCCGACATTTCGATCGGACACATCTCCGCTATCCATTGCCACTTGGCAAACATCGTCGCCCGCACCGGGCGCACCTTGGCGTTCGACCAAGGGACAGAGACCATCGTCGGGGACCCGCACGCGAACCTGTTCGTCAAGCGTCGGTATCGCACGCACTGGGCGACCCCCGCAGGGGCCTGAGGAGAGTCCGCACACCAAGCATGAAGTCTGACCCGGACCCCGGTCCTCGAAGTTCCCTGCCTCAACACTTGAAGGCCCTCCCGGGGCGGGTGCCCCGCCTCGGACAGCGTCGGCCTCTAGGCGGAAGGGAGGGTCTGCCATGGTCCTGCTGATCGCCTGCGCCGCAGTCACAGTAGTGGCGTCGGGATTCTGCTCGCTCCTAGAGGCGACCCTGTACTCCACCCGTACAGGGGTGCTGGAGGCCGAGCGGGCCAACGGGAGGCGCAAGAAGCGGGCCGAGCGGATGATCGCCATGCAGAATGACATCGCGCGCCCCACTTCCGCGATCCTGATCCTCAACACCATCGCCAACACAGCGGGCGCCACCGTGTGCGGAATGCTGGCGGCACGCTTGTTGGGAGCCCAGTGGGTCCCGGCGTTCTCGCTAGGCCTGGTACTGGGGATCTTGTTCGTGGGGGAGGTGCTGCCGAAGACATTCGGAGCGACCCACTGGAGGCGGCTGTGGCATTGGATTGTGTGGCCGCTTACCGTCATCGAGCGCTTCCTTTCGCCGGCAGTGAGCGTGACGCAAGGATTCGCAAACCTGTTCACCCGCGACCGCGGGATGCCCGCCATCACGGAGGACGAGATTCAGGCCAACATTCGGCTCGGAGAGGAGCACGGCGAGCTCAGCGCCTCCGAACTGCAGCTGCTTAGCGCCGTGTTCCGGTTCGATGACATGCGCACACGCCAGGTCATGGTCCCGCGCGGGGAGGTGGTCTTCCTGGACGTCAACAGGTCTACAGCCGAGTGCCTCGAACTGGCAAGGCAATCGCGGCACACGCGCTTCCCGCTGTGCGACGGCTCTCTGGACAGCGTTCTGGGCCTGGTGCACATCAAGGATCTGGTCGGCGCACCGACAGGCAACGGGCTCGACCTGCGGAGGGTCATGCGCAAGCTGGACCACGTCCCGGAGACGCTCCCGATCAGCACGCTGTTGCGGCAGATGCAGAAGACCCACCGTCACATGGCGCTGGTGGACGACGAGTACGGCTCCGTGGTCGGAATCGTCACCATGGAGAACGTCGTGGAGCAGATCGTCGGGGCCGTGCAGGACGAGTTCGATGCGGAGGCCCCCGAGATCGTCAAGGAGGGACAGGGTGTGTACACGGTGTGCGGCCACGTGCCTCTCGGCACGGTCAACAGCGAGCTGGGGCTGAGCCTCACCTCGGCTGCCGTCGACACGCTCTCCGGCCTGCTGGTGGTGCAGCTGGACCGGCTCGTCAGGAAGGGCGACAGAGTGGAGCTCGACGGCGCAAGCACCGAGGTGGTGGAGGCTGAGGGCGGCCGAGCGACGCAGGTACGGGTGTCAGTGCACTCCGCCTCAAGCGTGGCTGCGGCCCGCTGACGGCGGGCCCCTGGGCGACCGTGCCCGCCTAGAACTCGAAACCGAGGCCGCTCACGAGGCCGTAGTCGTTGCGCGCCACGCCTTGCGCGGGCCTAGAGTCGTAGCGGTCGAAGAGCCGCAGGGAATAACTGAAGCGACCGTTGACCTGCACGCGCAGAATGCCGTCATACTCGACGCGCCAGTGACTGCGGTCCAACAGATTTGGATGAACGCTGAGATGGCTCTCAAGCCCCACGATGCCAAAGACCCGAGCGGCCCAGTCGACGCCAAACTGCGACTCCGCCCGGGCACGGTTGTCCTGGTCCCGCAGCCGGTCGTGAACGTATGCCAAGCCACCCAGCAGAGAGATCGATGACCGCCGACGCTCCCACACTCGCCATCCGAGGCCGCCCCCGGCCCGCGTTCGAAGGTCGAGCCGGCGCCGCTCGTTGCGCTCCAAGGCCCCCAGAGCGTATGAGAAGCTGCGTCCGCCCAGATAGCGGTCCACGCGTGTGCTCAGGGCGTGGCGGCTCTGCGAGCGCGTGCCTTCTTGCCGCGCGAACAGGGAGTCCAAGCGGCCCGCGAACTCATATGACGCCGAGGAGTACACGGCCGTGGCACCTGCCGACGATTGCGTTTGGGACTGGTTTCCGCGGGCGATGCTGTAGCCAAAATCGGCCGTCCCGTCCAACACAGCGAGCACTTTGCGCACCCCCCGCATCCGACGTCCGCGTGCCAGGCGAGAGACGTCTCCGGACGCGACCTCACGCTGCCCGCCTGAGACCGACGTGACCGTCAGGCGACCTCCTTCGAACAGGAGGGGGCCGTCCAACCGCTCTCCGTCCTCGGTCAGGACGGAGAAATCCTCAGGGGATTCGATCCCATCGACGTCCCTCCACCGAATCCTTAACGAGCCCAGCATCGCTGTCTCGACGATCAACCGCTCCTCCTCCAGACGCTGCACGGTACCCGTGATGCGGTCGCCATTGCGCAGAATGACGGTATCGGCGCCCAAGCTCGGGGTGGCGAGCAGCGCAAGAAGGGCGGAGGTGGTTAGGCGGTGTGCGAGCATGGCCGACCCTGACGGCGCCGCCCTGCGGCGGCCCGGAATCACTCTTCACTCTACATGCGGATTGCGCCGTCGAGGCGCGGGAAAGAGAAGGGACCGGCTCAGGGCCCGGAAGAAGGCGCGGCCTGCGGCGCGGTGGGATCGCCGGGCTGCGGATAGAGCGGCGGGGGCGGCACCAGCCCGGCCGGGTCGAAGAGCCTGCCCGGCAAGTAGTCGCTCACGCGCGGGCCTTCGATCGTGCGGATCTTGATGTTGCGGTACCACACCGGGTGGTTGTGGTGCGTGAGCGCGATGTGGCCTGGCCCCTTGAAGCCGAATCCGGGGACGCGCTTGAACTTCGTGCGCTCGACCCGGCCGAACATGTCGGGGGAGTTGAACTCGTACTCCAGCAGTTTCACGCCGTTCAGCCAGTGCTCGCCGTGCGTCCCGCGCACGACGATCCTGGAAGTGTTCCACTCGCCGGCGGGGCGCACCGGCTTTCCGGCGACCGGCTTGTAAAGCAGGTACAGCGACCCGCAGCTGGAATACTCCCATCCTTGCCTGTGGCGGTTGAGGTTCTCGTCGTCCAACAGCTGGTACTCCGGCCCTGTCGCGCGCAGCATCGATCGCCGCTTTGCCTCCGGGCTCAAGTGCGGACGGTAGCCCGGACCGGCCCATGCCTTCTGCACGATGTACTTCACCCCGCTGTTCCCGCCCTTTACGAGCTTCCAGTCGAAGCTCAGCTCGAAGTTCTCGAACTCGCCGACCGTAACGATGTCTCCGCCGCTGTTGTCGGCCAGCGTTCGGAGCGCGTCATCCTCAATCGCCCAAGACTGCGTAGGAAAGGCCGTGCCCTGGAAGCCCTCCCATCCGGTCGAAGTAGAGCCGTCGAACAGCAGTTGCCAGCCCTCAAGCTTCTCTGCTTGGGTCAAGCGGTTGTGTGTCGAATCTCCCAGACCGGTGACAGTAGCGAGGAGGAAGGCAAAGATCACGCGTTGCATCGGACTCACCGCCTACCAAGCATACCGGACAATTCCAAGTGACGGAACGACTCTCAACGACTCACGGCTCTTCAACCGATACCTTCACGGCCACCCTCAAGACCCAACTGCCCAGCCGGACATGTTTGCGCTGATCTGGGCCACTTGCCCGGCCTCCGCCCAGTCAACCATCTCATCTCCGCCCAGCTAAGGCTGTCACCCTGATCTCCCATGCCCTCGAGCCAAGCCCCTAACGTCCACCCTCGACATTGAAGTGGGCCGGCCGCACATCCTCGCGCTGAGCTTTGCCGCAGGTCCGATCTCCGCCTGCCCAACACACTGACATCCGCCCAGCTACGGCCATCTACCTGACCTTCTATCCCCCCCGGATGAATGCTCGCCAGCCGTCATAGTGAAGGTATCCAAGAGACTGATCGGGATCACTGACTGGGCGAAGGTTGCGATAGTCCAAATTCAGGGTCTTTGCGGGCATCAATCTCCGCAAGACCACTCTGGGTGCTCTCCTCAATCGAGGAAAGCCCCTTACGTACCTCCAGTTCGATGCTGGCGACAGCGCCGCGGATGTACATCCCGGCTACTGCCGCCCCCAAGGCTAGGATTGCGATTGCCAAGCCGATGAATCGGCGCCGAGACGCTTCCATCTCTTGGACGTAACGGAACTTAACCACCTCCACCACGAGATCGAGCGAGTCGCGTTGAGCGGCCTTCGCCAACGCCCCCGCCGCGCCATCGATGTCCGGTGGACATGGATGGGCATCATTTGCAGGCCTGTCGCCTCTCGCTCCTGAAGTGCTCGGGTTGCTAGCCACCTTTACTCAGACGTGAGTACCCGCTGGACTGCCAAGTCTTGCGCATTCTCGATCTCATCCATCGTCATGTTCTCGGCAACGAGGTCGCGAGTCTCGCTAGCACCAGTATGTCCCTGAGCGGCCGCGAGGTTGAGCCACATGTGTGCAGCAACTAAGTTCTTCTCTACTCCCTGCCCGAGAAAATGCATTATGCCGAGATTGTTCTGCGCCGACGGTTGACCGTTATCCGCCGCCCGCTCATACCAGTTCGCCGCAGCTTGGTAGTTCTGCCTAACACCCCGTCCGGTCTCGTAGCTGAGAGCCAAGTTGAACTGCGCAGTAGAATCGTTCAGGTTAGCGGCCTCACGGAAACACCGGATGGCTTCCTTTGGATCGACCGCTACCCCTTGACCCTTGAGGTACATCAGGCCAAGGTTGTTCTTTGCCGCCGCGTCACCTTGGGCGGCAGCCTCTTTGAACCATTCGGCCGCCTTGCCAAAGTTCTGCGGCACTCCATTGCCGTTGTAGTACGACAAGCCAAGCTCGAGTTGCGCGTTCCTATCTCCCTCCTCGGCCCATTGAACTAGGGCCTGCATATCCCGAGTGTTAGGGAGTTGAACGCTTTGAGGTGCCGCGGGAAGCGCGAAAAACAGTCCGATGCCGACGATGGCGGCCCGCCGCAGACACCTATCAAGGCTCTGAAACATCATCTCCTGATGACCGGTCAGCATGTGTCTGCTCTGAGTGTCGCTAGCTTTGCCTGTACTGTCAAGCCAGCGCCACTTGGCCCGGACAGGACGCCTAGATGTTGCATCAGGTGGCAACCACTCGTAGAACAGGCAAGGCTTGCACAGTTCGTCGTCGGCTCTCGCCCCGCGGCGAGGGTTCTCCTGCTCGAGTCCCGGGGAACACAGCGCCCGCGAAGGAAGACCTGCCTACGCCCAGCGCGGCCACGATCAAGTATGCGCGGACCGGCTCCCGATTGCGATACCAAACGGGTCCCAGACCTATCTGCGACTTGAGGCCGGCGAGAAGAGCGCCAGTCCGGGGTGGAGGCATTCGGGAATGACGTGAGAGTGGCGGGCACCCTGCCAAGACTTCAGGCCTAGGAGGGAGCGGTCGGCGGGAAGCATGCCACAGGCAAACCCACGGTGACGCTGAGCCGCACGCCATTTGTTGACAGTACGTCGCCAAAAGCTTGCAGAACGCCTGATCCTTCGTTGCCTGATCCTATCGCACGAACAGGAACTCGGCCGCGTTGAAGAGTGCATGGGCCAAGTCCGTCCAAGCCTGCGACGTGCCGCCGCCGTCAGCGTCCTCGCGGGCCGCCAAGAACTCTCTGATATCGCCGACCTCGGACTTGAGCGGCGGCCTCCCGTACGCCCGGAGGTACATGTCCCGGATGCGGTCTGCCGGATCCCCGTCAGACCGCAGAGTACGCTCCGCCCACAGTCGGGCTTGGCCGTTGACGAACTCGTTATTGAGCATCAGCAGTGCCTGCGAGGCCACGGCGGAGACACCCCTTCGTCCCTCGGTTGAGATCGGCAACGGATAGTCGAACGCCAAGAAGAGAGGCGAGATGAAATTGCGCCGAACCTGCAGGTACACGCTCCTGCGACCGAGGCCGTCCACCGGCCCGGACTCCGGCTTGCCCCTTCCGTCCTGGTAGGGGCTTATGTGCGGCGAAACGCCCGGCCCGCCCACGGACAGGTCGATGGAGCCCGAGACGGCAAGAATGCTGTCGCGTATGGCCTCGGCCTCAAGTCGGCGGACTGGGAAGTGCGAGAGCAGCCGATTGGACGGGTCTGCCACCTCTGCTGCGGCCGGCGGTCGGCTGGCCGCCCGGTACGTGCTCGACAGGACGATTTCCCGCTGCAGAGCCTTCACGGACCAGCCCGAGTCCATCAGGACGCGGGCAAGGTGGTCGAGAAGCTGGGGATGGCTCGGTGGCTGGCCCATGCGACCGAAATTGTCCGTGCTGCCCACGATCCCCCTCCCGAAGTGGTGGAGCCAGACGCGGTTGGCCATTACCCTCGCGGTTAGGGGGTTCTCCTCGCTGGCGATCCAATTCGCAAGCTCGAGACGGCCAGATCCGTGCTGCACCGGCTCTTGGTCGGCGCCGGCCACGACCTGCAGGAACTGGCGCGGAGCGATCGGCCCCGGCGTCTTGTGGTTGCCGCGCACGTGCACGGGGGAGTCAGCGGGCTTCCAGTCGCGGCTGGTCATGGCGAAAGCCGAAGCCGGGAGGCTGCGGTCGACAGTGGCGCGCTCTTCCACCATCATCCGAAAGCGCTCCAGATCCGGCGGGTCCAGCTGGGCGTGCGCATCGTCGCCACTGCGGTGGCCCAGCAGTGCCGAGAGCAGGGCTCGTCCGTCGGGTCCGGTCTCTCCGTCCTCAGCGAGGACCTCGGCCAAGCCTTGGTACGCGCGGGCGAAGTCTGCCAAGGACTCGAGCCCGGGGCTCTCCAGCAGGCCGAGCACACGCGGGTCCACCGGGCCCGCGATCGGCGGCGGATTCCGCTCCGAAGAGAAGACAATCTGGTCGACTGCCATCCCGGCCTCGCGGTCCCGGTCCACTATCTCGATCACGCAGATCCGGCCCCGCTCCTTGGTCATGGCGATGGTGTGCCAGCGGAGCCGGCCCGTGCCGTCCGCCATCGCATGACCGGACTTGTGCTCGTCGGCGATGACCGTCACCCGAACCGGCGCGTCCTCCTTCAGCCGGGGGTCATGCCGCGGCCCCGCCATGCGCACATGGACGAAGTGCGCCGGCATGCGGAACTTCTCGGTGGTCAGGGATCCTACTAGCCCGCCCGCGCTGAACGACGAAGCGAGCGCCTGACCCGCATGCCCGCCGAGCCCGGCAGCGGGAGGGGCGGACCGGTTGGGGCCCGAACCGAACGCGGCCCCAGTCACTACCCATCGGCCGTACCCGCCCTCGAAATCCTCGAAGACGGTGTCGTAGCGCTCCTCCCAGATCGGATGGTCCCGGCCCGCCTTCAGCGACCAGTCACGCATTTCGGCGCGCAGTTCTGCGATCAGGTCGCCGAACGGAGTGTCCGGCTTCGCGTCCAGCTCAGAGGCTGTCTTCGCAAAGGGGTACAGCGGGTGGGACGGCTCGCTCAGCGCGTAGCGGAGCTCGCCGGCCATGCCATCCGGAGCCTCGCTCCCGATCTCGTCCGAAGCGGCCATGAGGTGTTCCGCCACATTGGCCGCAGCCCGACGCCGGGCGGGCTCCAGCAGATCCTCGATGGCCCCGTTGATGGCCTTGATCCGTGCGGCCCCTGCCAAGATCTCGCGCCGACGGTCGGGCGAGTCGATGCAAACCTCGGCCAGGTGGGTGGAGGACAGGATCCCGAAGGCGGAGTAGTAGTCGGCGGTCGGGATGGGGTCGAACTTGTGGTCGTGGCAGCGGGCACAGGCCACCGTCAGGCCCTGCGTGGCCTTGAACAGCACGTCGATCTGGTTGTCGACCTGATCGGCCCTGGCCTTGACGGAATCCGTCGGGGAGTTGAGCACCTCCCAGAGCCAGTGCATGCCGGAGGCAATGGGACTGACATAGTGTGTCCCATCGCTGGAAAGGCGCGGGGGCAGCAGGTCGCCGGCGATCTGCTCCTTCAGGAATAGGTCATACGGCAGGTCCGAATTGAAGGCTTCGATGACGTAGTCGCGATAACGCCACGCGTCGAGCTTGTTGTTGTCGAACTCGTGCCCGTTCGTCTCCGCCCAGCGCACCAGGTCCAGCCAGTGGCGGCCCCAACGCTCGCCGTAGCGAGGGGACTCCAGAAGTCTGGCGACCACTCGGTCGAACGCTCCGGGAGCATCGTCGGAGACGAACCGCTCGATCTCCTCGGGCGTTGGGGGAAGGCCGGTCAGGCCGAGAGTCACCCTCCGCAGCAACGTGCGTCGGTCGGCGTCCTCCGGTGGCGGCAGGCCTTCGGCCGCGAGCCTCGCGAGGATGAACCGATCCGTGCCCGTGCGTGCCCAGTCGGCATTGCCGACCTCGGGTGGCGAAGGCCGGCCCACTGGCCGGAAGCTCCAGAACGCCCGTCCGGTGTCAAGGTCAATCGTTTCCGCCGACGCTTCCGTCTCGCCAGTTCGAGGGTCCGGCGCGCCCATGCGGATCCATTCTTCGATGCGGGCGATCTGCTCGGCTGGCAGCCTGCCCGAAGGCGGCATTCTGAGGTCGGCCGAAGTGTAGGAGATGGCCCGCACCAAGAGGCTCGCGGCGGGATCCCCAGGCCGGACCGCCGGCCCGCGGCCCCCGCCTCGCAACAGCCCGTCCTTGCTGTCGAGATGCAAGCCGCCCATCGCCAGCTTCTCGGCGCTGTGACAGGCATAGCAGTTGTCCGCCAGCACGGGGCGGACGAACTTCTCAAAGTGCTCGATCCCACCCGTCTGTTCCGCACCAGCGGATGACGGCGGCGCCAGGGCGACGAGCAAGGACAGGACAAACGAGGACAGTCGGAGAACGGGCATCCGGCAATCGGCCAACTTCCTTAGCATGCCAGATGCGCCCTCTGCGAAGGGCCCGCGGCAGACAGTGGAGACACAATTGACTGGGGGCCTGCTTGCGAGGCGTTCCAGCCCGCCAGTGTCCTATTTCGGATAGCACACAGGGCCGGGTGGATGTTGCGCTTCAGGACGGGGCGCAACATCCACCCCGATCCAGGGACTCGCCCAGCCAGCAGACCGTTTCCGCCTTCAGCAATCGCAGGCCAATTCGGGCCTGCACTCGGTATAACCATCCGCGGCCCCCCGCTGTTGACTGTGCTCAACCGCCAGCCCTGCGGCTCACGGGGGCGGAAGGACCGGTACGATGAAGGCAGGGAGGCCCGAGCGGCATGCGGGAGTTCGACCCGGATTTCGAGGTCGCGGCATACAGCGCCGTGATCGTGAGGTGTCCGGACTTCTCAACCCGCTACAGAATGGTGGTGTGCGACCTTCCGCGCTCTTTCCACGCGCAACCGCGTGAGGAGCAGATCGTGGCCATGGCTCGCCCGCCCAGGCTGACCGCCACGCGCTGGGATGCCCTGCTGGCCGCCGTGACAGAGCATCTGGCATGGGAACACGACCTCGAGCCCCCGGAGTGGGTGCACGAGCCGGAGCGGTTCTGCGATCCCGCCTGGCTTGTCACGGACTCGCCGAGGGAGGAACTCTCGGACATTGATCCGGAGCGGTTCGCACCGCCCGCCTTCCTGCGGCACGGCACGTTGATCGACCCGCGCTCGCTCGACCCCCGCGGGGGCGAGAAGTACCACTGGACGCCGGGTTGGCTGAATGCCTGGAATCTGCCCGAATGGCCGTGGGGGGATCCGCCTGCATACCCTTGGCCCGGTCCCGCTCGGGCACGGTGAATAACTGGAGCGGTCGCGATCTCGACGAGGATCTCGATCTATGGGCCCGGGAGGAGCGCGAGCGCGTACTTGACAGGACGAGGATCTTCGAGGCCTTCGAGCGGCTTGACGGGAAGCTGGAGAAGCTCGGCTTGCGGGCCGTAGTTCACTTGGCCGGGAGCGCCCCGTTGCTGCTGGACGGCAGCCGAGAGCGTCTGACGAGGGAAGTGGACGCGCTGCGTATCGAGCATGCCGGCAGGCGGGAAGAGTTCGCGTCCGCGGTGCGGGAGACAGCCGCGGAAATGGGCCTCAGGCGAGATTGGCTCAATCTGAACGTGTCGCTCGTGCCGGGCATGCCGCCCCGGCCTGACGGCGGCGAGCGAGCCGCCTATAGGGGCAAGTGCCTGAGGGCGATCGCCCCCTCGGACCGGCAGCTCCTGGCAATGAAGTTCCGGGCTCACCGCCAGCAGGACTGGGATGACATGCGGATTCTGGCGCGGCGGGTGGGTGCGGCAACGTTCGGGCAGGTCCGGGACATTCATGACAAGTGCTTCCCTCGCTCGCCGTACAGCATGTTCGCGGACATCGAGAAGGAGTACCTCGCCGGGGAGCTTCCCAGGCGCTTGGCGGAGTGGAGGGCGCAGCGTCCCGGCGAGAGCCTTACCGAGTTGGGCCGCAAGGCGCAAGGGGCGGGGAGGGAGCCCGGGCCGACACGCTCCCGCTAGCGGACGCGGGGACTGCGGCAATGCGACCCCGGCCGCGGGCCGGGGACGATCGAGAGCAGCGTCAGCGCTTCCGAGAGCAGCCCCATCCGCTCCAGCCGCTCCCAGTGCGACTCCTCGTCCAGCACCAGATCCCTTCCGCACAGAAGACCGTGCCTGTGCCAAGTGTGTCCAGTCGCAAAGTCGCTAGGGCCCGCGGAGTGTCCAGAGCTTGCGGCAAGGGGTCGTGTCGTGAGTGCGGAGTGCCCGGGCGGCATCCGGTGTTTGGACGGGCGGAGCGAAGGGGTGCGCTGCTTGCAGATGTTTGAGACCGAATGGGGTGACCGTCGATACCTGCGCGATTGATCGCCGCGCTCAACCGGCTCGGCGCGCCGCGCTAGGATCAGGACTCCGCTTCAAGGCTGTCGAAGAGATCCGATTGCACGGTGCTCAGGTAGATTGGTGGGGTGCGCTATGCCAAGCTTTTGGTCATCGTAATCGCTGCCGCCACCGGGGGGAGTGCGCAGGACGAGGGCATGATCCCCCGCTGGCAGGTTGAGGACCTCGCCAGCGACATCGTCAAGAATGTCGAGACCGCCCAAACGGTCGTGAGAGCGCTCCGGCCGGAGGTTTGGGTCGCTAGGGGAGCGCCCGCAGTCTACACCGAGCAGCACAGCACTCTGCTGCACGAGATGGAGCAGGTCAAGCTCGCCGCAGCAGCATTGGCACGGCAGCCGGAGCGCCTCACGTATGCCGTGGATGCTTTTCTTTGGCTGGACCGCGTCGAAGCGCTGATCGGTTCCGTCTCCGGCGCTGTGCGCCGCTACCACAACAGCGCGATAGCGGACCTTCTCGACTCGGCCCGCAACCGCAATGCCAACGGAATCGCACTGCTCAAGCAATACACGCGGCAGCTGGCAGCCCACGTTGAAGAGTCGATGGAAGTGGCCCACCGCGAGGCCCAGCGCTGCCGGTCCGCGATCATCAGCCGACCGCCGGAGGGGCGGTAGCGGCCCGGCCCCGCCTCAAAAGGCGCCGCCGCGCTCCTCGAAGTGCGTTGGCTTGCCGAGGCTGCGACCGCCCCCGAGCATCCACCCTGCAATCCTCTGCACCATTTCGTCCACACCAACAAGCGGATCCGGGAACATCGTTCGGCAGCGCGACGCGTCACTGAGCAGCGCGGTGTCTCCCTCGGACCCATCGAACGCCGGAGGGATGCCGAAAGCCTGCCCGAACTTCCCGGCCAAGGCGCGTACGGCGAGAGCGTCCGGGCCCGTTACGTTGAGCACCAGGGGCGGAGATGATGCGCGTTCCAAGAGGCGCAGGGCGACCGAATTCGCGTCGCGCTGCCAGATCACGTTCACGTAGCCCATCGACACGTCAACGGGGGTCCGCCCGCGGACGCGGTCCGCAATATCCCGCAGCACTCCATAGCGCGGCTCCACAGCGTAGTTCAGGCGCATCAGCGCAACAGGCGTACCGCAGGTTTCGCTGAAGTGCTCCAGGATTCTCTCGCGCCCGAGGACAGACTGGGCATACTCCCCGACCGGGCCGGGCGGCGTCGACTCGTCCGGACCGCTGCCCGGGGCCGGGGTCAGGGAATAGACGTTGCCGCTGGAGAACGCCACGATCCTGGATGCCCGGTAGTGCTCGGCAACGAGGGCGGGCAGGTAGATGTTGCTTGCCCAAGTGCGGCCTGGCAAGCCGCTTGTGCCGAACTTTCGGCCGGCCATCAGGATCACATTCGGCAGCTTTGGAAGGCGCTGCACGTGCCGCCTCCGCAACAGGTCGGCGCGGATGGTGCGGATGCCCCAGCTCTCGAGGCGCTCCCGCACGTCGGGATTCGAGAACCGCGACACTCCCACGATGCGGCGCGAAGAGCCGGCAGCGCACGAAGCGCGAAGGGCCAAACGAGCCAGCGTCGGACCCATCTTTCCCGCGACGCCGAGGATCACCAAGTCGCCTGAGAGCCGCGCCATCGCAGCCACGTCCGCGTCAGTGGGGCGGGACAGATCGTCCTCCAAGCGACGGGCATCCGACGCGCTGCCCGAAGTCATCTATGACGGGACGGGGCTCCGGGCGGGGGGCGACTCGATCTCTTCAGGAAAAAGGGGCACGCCCTTGGGCGGAGGGAAGCGCTCGCGCAGCTGCAACAGGCGCCTCCGCATGTACTTCGTGGGCAGCTGCTGCGGACCGGCCTCAACTGTGATGTCGCAGCACAGGCCGTGAAGGTAGAGCAGCAGCGTGCGCTCCAATGCCATCAGCCTGTAACCGGCGAGCAAGTCGGCGTCATTGTCTCCGCGATCCAGCCGCTGGAGCGCCCGCTTCGCGTTCCAGGCATAGCCATCCACCTCACCCCTGACGTTCGCCCCGAGTTCTCGGTCAAGCAGAGAGTTGAACGGGGCGGCCAGGGCGTCTCCCATCGTCTTCCGGAGCGCGTGCGCCAGTTCGCCGTACAGCTCCAGGTGCGCGTCGTAGGTGTCATCACCGCCGACAGGCAGAAACAGGAGGTTCCTCTCACCCGCCTGCACGATCAATGCCCCGTGCCGGGCGCTCTCCGAGGGTGGGCTGAATGTGATGCGCAGGTCGTCCTGGTCGAAGGCCTTCTCCGTGGGACGCTCCAAGTACGGCACCAGCACGAGGCCCAGATTGGGCAGGTGTCGCAGGACCTCCGGCGGCAGCGCCCCGAATGGCCCGAAGACCAGCCGCTCAGTCTCCTCCTTGTCCATCGAGATCACGGAGAAGAAGGAGAGAGAGTCCCCTGCGGGGATCATCAAGTCCTCGCTGCAACGGACAAACTCCCCGACGGTCAGGTCGGTCATTCCTTCGAGCACTGCCAAACGCCAATCGTATCAGGCAAGGACCCGGCTCGGGGCCTTGCCGCCCCACCGTAGTAAGGTCTATCGAGATGCCGCCAAACCCCCCTCAAACCGATGCACCTCCCGAGCCATCCTCCAGGATTTACACGCCAAGGCCGGCGGAGCAGCAGCTGACGCTCCGGTCCGTTGCCGCAGGATGTGCGCTCGGCGGAGTCGTCTCGTGCATGAACATCTACATGGGGCTCAAGATCGGCTGGTCGTTCGGCGGTTCGCTGATCGCCGCCATCCTGGGCTTCGGCCTGTTCATGGCCATCGGCCGGTCGCTGTCTGTCCTGGAGTGCAATATCACCCAGACCTCGGGCTCCGCGGCCGGCACGATGGCGTCGGCGGCCGGCCTGCTTGCGGCCATTCCGGCCATGCAGCTGCTCGGCTTCGAGATCCCGCTGCCCGGTCTTTTCGTGTGGAGCCTGTCGGTGGCGTATCTGGGAGTGTTCTTTGCGGTGCCCCTCCGAAGGCAAATGATCGAGGTCGACAACCTGCGCTTTCCGACCGGCACGGCGACCGCCGAGACCATCTTGGCAATGTTCGCAAAGGCCCGCGAGGCCGTTGACAAGGCGCGCGCCCTCCTGTGGGCAGGAGCCGGTGCTGGCGCCTTCACGCTGGCGACCTACTTCTTCCCGGCGCTCGAGATGCCACCAGCAGAGCTGTTCGGCAGCGCGGCTCTAGCGCTGGCGGCGGCCTGGGGATTCCGGCTCTACGTTGGGCCCATGCTCTTCGGGGCAGGCATCCTGATCGGGCCGCGCGTTGGGGCCAGCCTCGCATTGGGCGCGGTAGCGGCGTGGGGCATCATCGGGCCTTGGGCCCAAGCGAACGGCTGGGCGACCGGAGAGGTCATGAGCTACACGGATGGCCCACGGGGGTGGCTGCTCTGGCCTGGCGTGGCCATCATGGTCTCTGAGGCGCTGGTGGCCCTAGCGCTGAGCTGGCGCACGTTCGTGAGAACGTTTCGGCGAGCCGCCGGCCTTGGCGGGGAGCGGGCCGGCGGAAACCGCATACCGAACCCGTGGTCTGCCCTTGCCCCATAAGTCACGAGCGGGGCTCCTGCTGAGACGCGGCTAGA
>JAPPMC010000216.1 GCA_028819235.1 Bryobacterales bacterium | reverse complement strand
CCGGTTTGCCCATATATAAGGAGCACGAAGGGTTTTGGCGCAAGCACCAGTTAGGTCCGGATTGAGATGCTGGCAGTAGAGGACCTTCAGTCGTCGCTCCCGTTTACCCCCCTGCAGCCGAGGTCATCGCCGTGGCCTTCGTCGCGCGTCGTTAATGAGTACTGCCCGAGTCCGCGACATCGGGCCACCTCGATCTCTAGTTTCGACCTGCCGATCGAGACCGACGCGGCGGGCCTTCAGTTGAATGAGCCCAACACCGCACCGCCAGCCACGTGGGCCTGCAGGACTGAATCGAGACCTGCGCGCACACCCAAGGCCGCGCAACCGCTGATCTGACTCCATGGCTGACCTGAAGGATGAGCAGACGAGGATCGCAGGGCACTCACTTGCGCCGACCCGCTGGTGGCCTAGACCAGCCGACCGTTCGATCCACGGGATTCAAGGGCCTGCCTAACGGCTCTTGCGGCCCGCCAGATCGCAGTGTTTTCCCGACCCGGAGCGTTTCCGAGAATCACGTCGTGTACACGGTCTGACCGAACAACTACCCTCGCCCGGGACCCTTAGAGGTCACTCTCCCGAAGGGAATCCAGCGTCCAGTCGCGTACACGTCCAAGGGTCATTCCGAAGTGGCTCAGAATTCTGCCGGTCTGTGGTACGGTCGATTCGATCGCCCGTCTTTAGGCCATGGCCAAGAAGAGACTTCCAATAGGCATCCAGACCTTTCGCAAGATTCGTGAAGGGAACTTCTACTACGTGGACAAGACGCCGTTCATTAAGCAGCTAGTAGACAGAGGGACTCACTACTTCCTTTCCCGTCCCCGTCGTTTTGGTAAGAGTCTATTTCTGGATACGATGAAGGAGTTATTTGAAGGTAACGAATCGCTCTTTCAGGGTCTGTCGATTCACCCACACTGGGACTGGTCAATCCGCCGACCAGTCGTGCGACTGAGCTTCGGCGCGGGGCAGTTCGGGAGAGATGGAGAGATTGAAGCAAAGCTATCCGAGCAACTCGGTACGGTGGAACGTCAATTTGGGGTTGTCACCAAGTACTTGACGGTCTCAGGTCGCTTCGCCTCACTTCTCAGAGCGATACACCGGGAGACTGGACAATCAGTTGTAATCCTTGTCGACGAGTATGATAAACCGATCTTGGACACTTTAGAACAACCGCAGATAGCGCTCGCTAACCGAGACTTCCTTCGTGATATCTACAGCGTCATTAAGGACTGTGACACTCATGTGCAATTTGTGTTCTTGACTGGAGTCAGCAAGTTCTCCAATGCGAATCTGTTTTCCGGATTGAATAATCTGAACGATATCACATTGGATAGAGACTATTCCGCCATCTGCGGCTATACTGAATCTGACTTGTGTCAAGTCTTCGGGCAAGAGTTGGTTGAGTTTGATCACACTGAAGTGCGCGAATGGTACCATGGATATCGGTGGAGCAGCGGGGAAGCGGTCTATACTCCCTTCGACATTCTTTTTCTCATCTATCGCCGTCAGTTTGGAGATTGGTGGTGCGAGACAGGAAATCCACGTTTTCTTGTGGACACATTACTCCGTCTAAATGTCAGTTCACTGGAGCTTGATAACATGGTTGCCACGAGGGAAGTTCTCTCTGAGTTTGACGTCGATGAAATAGCTATAGAAGCTCTGCTTTTTCAAACGGGTTATCTGACAATCCGAAGTGAGTTTGACCTCGCTGGACAACCAGTCTATCATCTAGGATATCCCAATCGAGAAGTGCGTTCGAGCCTGAATCGCACTTTGCTTCACTCTATGATCCGAAACACACCGCAGCAACTTGAAAATTCACTAAAACTCGTACAATTGATGCGGGAGAATGACTTTCCAGAGATGGAAGCGCTCGTTCGCGCATTCTACTCAAGTATCCCATACGAACGGCTGCCTAAGGACGATATTGCGAACAACGAGCAATTCTATGCAACTGTATTTTATTCGTATCTTACTGCTTCTGGATTCAACGTTATTGTGGAAGAGCGCAGTACGCGTGGACGTGCAGATATGACGGTCAGATTCAATCGGAACGTCTATATATTCGAATTCAAGGTGGTCGAAATTGCCGGAAAGAGTGCGGCGATGGCCCAATTGAAGCTTAAGAAATACGCCGAAAAGTACCGGCACTTGGGCCAGCACATTCGTCTCATTGGAGTAGAATTCAGCAGAGATCACCGCGACATCGTCGCGTTTCAAGTGGAGTCGGGGTGATTAAGGTCCGACAGCTTGCGGAAACTCCGACTTCTGGCGACAATCAAAGTTGCAAGAGTGGGGCATGATTTCCCACTCAGTTGAATTGGAGCGTCACGATGCACGACTGGCACTTGGTGAGAATCCTCCGACAGCGTCAGGATTCTAACATCGTTGTCTGAGCGCACGCCTTGGTCTGGCGGTCTCGCTTCAGCAAGTCCGTAGCAAGACGATGCGCCCGCATGGTGGGCTACGACTCAATACAATTCGGCTGGGAACACCACGCTCTTGGGTTGAGCAGGGACTTGATCGACGGTGACCATCTCCCTCGGAGCGCTACTCAGATTGAGGCGTAGTCCGATCTTGGCGACCGAAAGATGTGGCGCATCTACTGCCCTTGCGGGGGCTCCGGCGGAAGGTGCCCCTGTGTCAGTCGAATGCGACCCCGACCGTTGGCAGAATCCACCATATCATTCCGTCCACCCCGTTGTCGGGACTATCGCCGTCCGTGCTGACGGGTGAATCTCCAGCCGTGATCGATTGCTCTGAGCACGATTTGGGCGCAAGCTTGAGCGTCGGAGCCAGCTTCGTGGTGGTTGAGCGGAATTCCTAGCGTTCGGCACACATCCGACAACTTCGTTGGATAGATTCGCCATTGCGAGCGCGCAAGTCTTACGGTGCAAAGGAAGGGTTGTCTTGGAGGTGAGACACGGTGGTGACGGCAACAAGCCCATAAGACGCTCCGGTCGAACGATGCGTTGTGGGCGCACAGGAAATCTGCCTCCGAGACCAAGTTCCTCAGATCTCTCCAGATCGCTCCGAAAGTCTGCTTACGGTGGACATCTCTCCAAGTGAGGCCGTGGATGCTTGTGAATGTGAACTGGCGCGTGGGTGGCCGAATCAGGCTGCGACGGAGTTCGGCAAGGCGACCATCTCGGACCACGGCGACACCCACGGCGCAGGCGCTGTCCCTTGATGTGTTTGCAGTCTCGAAGTCGATGGCAGCAAAAGTGGGCTGATACGGAGAAGCACTCATCTTGAACTTGTTGGTTCCCGGAATTGGCCGCGCTCTCTGGTCTAGGTCCGCAATGCACATCCAAGTGGCTTGGTTGTGCAACGCCAACAGGGTGCGCGAGTGGACGTCAGTAGCTCCTAGACTATCTCTGTAACGGCGCACTTGGGGTGCGTCGGGTCCATCCTTGCGAGTACGGTAGGAGCAGCCGACGGGGGCTCCTTGTAACACGACCTCGGAGGGTCCATCCCCGCGTGTGCGAGGCAAGCCAAGACTCAGCCCGAATGTCCACCGCCGGTCCATCCCCGCGTGTGCGGGGCAAGCATGCTGCACGGGGCGCTGGTCAAGACGCCGGCGGGTCCATCCCCGCGTGTGCGGGGCAAGCGCGTGGCATCCGCTCGGGTGGCGCACGGTCGCGGGTCCATCCCCGCGTGTGCGGGGCAAGCGTCGGGATGGAGAACATCCTGTACGGGGCCAGCGGTCCATCCCCGCGTGTGCGGGGCAAGCCTGAGCAACTGTTGGGACGGGCCTGACGACTGGGGTCCATCCCCGCGTGTGCGGGGCAAGCCTCTGCAACAGCCCAAGAATTCGGCCCGCCACGGGTCCATCCCCGCGTGTGCGGGGCAAGCTACCCGGCGCGGTACAGGTCGTCGAGCACCGTGGGTCCATCCCCGCGTGTGCGGGGCAAGCCGCCCCCTTGTGCCCGCGCGACTCCATCCACCGGGTCCATCCCCGCGTGTGCGGGGCAAGCGCAGTGGTGAGCGTGCGGCCCAGATCAAAGATGGGTCCATCCCCGCGTGTGCGGGGCAAGCGTTGGCACCCGACCCCTCTATCCGGCTCACCGCGGTCCATCCCCGCGTGTGCGGGGCAAGCAGGACACGGGTAGTCGCAGCGCTGAGTGCTGACGGTCCATCCCCGCGTGTGCGGGGCAAGCAAGTTGGGCTCATCCGGGTCCACTGGCTCACCCGGTCCATCCCCGCGTGTGCGGGGCAAGCGTCCCGCGTCCGATAATCGCCCCAAGCGGCGTGGGTCCATCCCCGCGTGTGCGGGGCAAGCGCGGATTCCTGATAATCCCTATGGTCTGGGAGAGGTCCATCCCCGCGTGTGCGGGGCAAGCCCGCAATGCGCTCGGGGTGCTGTGCGCTGTCAGGGTCCATCCCCGCGTGTGCGGGGCAAGCCTTGTAGGGACAATTGCCCTATAACAGTAATCGGGTCCATCCCCGCGTGTGCGGGGCAAGCTCGCCTGCGTCCAGCACGAGATTGTCGGGAGTGGGTCCATCCCCGCGTGTGCGGGGCAAGCCGTACAGCGGCATGACCAGCGGTATCTCGGGCGGGTCCATCCCCGCGTGTGCGGGGCAAGCCCAGGTCACCGGGCTCTCTGCAGGGCTGCAGACGGTCCATCCCCGCGTGTGCGGGGCAAGCGTCGGCATCTGGGGGGCCATCGAGAAGGCTGCCGGTCCATCCCCGCGTGTGCGGGGCAAGCAGCCTCGTCGCCCACAAGCGCAGCAGGCCACCCGGTCCATCCCCGCGTGTGCGGGGCAAGCAGTACGGCCAGAGTGGGTCTGGCAGCTCAACTGGGTCCATCCCCGCGTGTGCGGGGCAAGCCTGCCGAGGAGACAAGGGCTACCCAGACTTGACGGTCCATCCCCGCGTGTGCGGGGCAAGCTCGGCTGACCGCGACTACCTCGCGTCGATTCCCGGTCCATCCCCGCGTGTGCGGGGCAAGCAACAGGATCAAGGTTACGGTTCTTCGGTTCGGGGGTCCATCCCCGCGTGTGCGGGGCAAGCCTCGGCAGCCGCGATGGCCGCGTTGATCTTGGCGGTCCATCCCCGCGTGTGCGGGGCAAGCGAGCCGATGTTCCTGCCGTATAAGGACACAGACGGTCCATCCCCGCGTGTGCGGGGCAAGCCAGCACCAGGCCGTCCGTGCGGAAGACTATCCAGGTCCATCCCCGCGTGTGCGGGGCAAGCCGATAGGCCGTGAGTCTCAAACCCTCGTCTACCGGTCCATCCCCGCGTGTGCGGGGCAAGCGCCACTCCCTTACCTCGCGCTTGGTCATCAAGGGGTCCATCCCCGCGTGTGCGGGGCAAGCCGCATTGTGCGTTGCGTGTTCCGTGGTGTTCGGGGTCCATCCCCGCGTGTGCGGGGCAAGCTTGGGCTCTTATTCCTTCAGTGCGCGCCTGTCGGGTCCATCCCCGCGTGTGCGGGGCAAGCCCTAAAACTTAGGCGAAGAGATGGCGACACCTCCATGCAAGATCAGCCATCAGGGAGGCAGGTCACGCCGCACGAGGTAACAGCCATCGAACTCAACAAGGTTCTTCGCTGGCACTCCCAAGACAAGAAGGCCTTGCCGCTCGGGCTTGTTCGGCGCGGCCCACGTCATGACCACAGAGCCGCGGCCGAAGTAGGCGAACCAGTCACTCAAGACCATCCACACGCGCTCTCGGACAGCCTTAGACATGTCCGGCTGCGTGTAGACCCCCGGAGCGATCTCGAGCATGCAGGATGCCAGAAAACCACGAAAGCGGGGAGGAACATCACTCGTCACTACCACGCACATTGGCATTAAACATCTCCTTGATTCGCCCGATCATCGTAGAGATCAGCTGCTTTTTTCGGAATCCTCGACCGGCAAGCCTGCGCACCTGCCGTTCCAGCGAGATCTGTGGATTCCGTCCGTGGGCCCGTACTGCTCGAAAAGCGACCGGCAGTGTGACTTCACCCCGGTACAAGTCTGCGACGTCGAGCACGAATGCGATTCCTGAGGCTTCGTGAATGAAGCCGAGCTGGGGAAGGGCACCAACACTAGTAACGGCAACTGAGGCGGCAGCTTCTACCGCGGTCGCGGCGTGGTTGATCGCTTGATTGGCCAGGTCAGCCGCCTCCGGGTTGGCTCGATCGTATCGACGGCCATGCCACGGCACGCCGTACTGACTTGCCACGGCCTTGTATAGGGCCCTCATTCTCGCTCCCTCCATCCCGCGCAATGCTGCCAGTTCACGGTGCGGAAACACCTCGCCCATGCGCCAGGCATACATCCTTCGCGCAAGCGTGATCCGCCTGTCGGGATCGGCCCACATTGTGGCCTGCGCCCGTGCGATGGACGAGTCATCTGGCCCCAAGGCCGGTGCCGTATAGGCCCGAACACCGTCTTGTCCGACGGCCACCAAGCAAGTTCCGTGTCGAGCACAAAGCCGCAGGGCGTCGTGGCTAACCGTGCTTCCGGGCCCGAGCAGCACGACCGACACCATCTGGAATGGGATGGCGTAGTCCCCTTCATCCAAGCCGCCCCCTCCGGCGGTTTGAAAGCGCAGCGTGCCGCTTTCTACTTTCAGGTGGCCGCGCGCAAGCCAGACTAACCCGTGGCGGTCGACATGAGGGATCCGCGCCGTGTCGAGCCCGAGTCGACCTGGCAGCACACTAGCCATCGCACACCAACGCCGAGCTTCAGGCCGGCCTGAGCAGCAACATGCCGAAGCCAAAGGCACTGTGGCGCCCAACGCCGCTTGCTAGCAGCGCTGTCACCTTTGCCGGATCGACCACGCGCAGCAGCCCGGTGAATCGAACATCTGGCCGGGTCAGCCATCGGTCGCAGCGGCGACCCCCCGATCCTCTCGGGCGGCGCAGAAGGCGGACGGACCGATAGGCCACGACCTGGGCGGAATCTGCCACAAGGGAGACAGCTTGGTCGCGGTCCGGGCATGGTCCGAGCCGTTCGGCAAGCCAATGTGCGTACACCTTACCCCGCGTGGGCACCTCGGTTCCACTGTCTCTCGCGCGCACTGCTGCGAGCTGGTAGGCATCCACTTCGCTGCCCCTTGGAATCGTCCGGCCGGGGAGCCCCGGTCTTGGCTTGGTAGTGAAAGGTCTTAGCACCCGTCGGACCGGGCATGCCCGAAGATCGAATCGCAGCTGCAGACCCGGTGGCCATTGCGTCGGCATCGGCCTAGCGCCTGCGCTGTCCCAATCGATCTGCATTTGGAGATCGCTGTCAACAAGCTGGGCCAATGTATGAAGCACTTCGATCGGCGCGCGAGCGTAGCCGAGCAGTTCGAACGTGAACGTATCCCCTTTCCGTCGCACGCCCTGGCCGAGCGCCGGGATTGCGAACGGCCGTGGTGCCTGTGTGCCAAACAGCCCGCAAAGCAGCGCGTGAAGAGCGTAGCCGATATCTGCTTCTCGAGGGCGGCCTCGGCCATCCCCGGGCGGAGTATTCAGGAAGCCGTGATCAAGTGCCCATGCCGTGAACTCGCGGGACTTGATCGGGAGCCGGATCAGGTGCAGTTCGGTCATGGGCAGCCTCAAGTACTCGGATCTTCGACGGCGCAGACCGTGAGAGAGCCGCGCGCTACGACGCGCTCTCCTCCGTGCAGCTGGTTTCGCCAGTCTCTCCGGTCCACGACTCGGTGAAACTCGATTGCTGTCCCCGCGGACGGGAGGACGTCTTGGCCGTCTGCTGGCCATTCTGCCGCGAGCTCGTTAGTACCAGTGAAACTGGGGGCGATCTCGCGCCAGCGCTCAGGGAACTCGCTGGGTACGCGTTGAATGGCGTGAGTCAGGCTCTCGGCATCCTCCAGCAGGCCGACCACCAGTTGCGTTGAAGGTAAGCAAGCCTTCCTCCCGATCACTAGGGGACGGGCGGGCCGCAGGAGTGCGTCGCAGACGGAACCTAAGGTGGGTGTCAAGCCTGCAGGGGACAGCGACACGGCGGTTAGGATACTGGCGTCAGCGCGATAGTGGCGGAATCGTATATGCGTTCCGTACCTAGCATCCGGACCACCGAATCGATGCTCGGTAAGTCCGTAAGTCGTCCACGCGGGACTCCGCAGGTGAGGCTGGCCAAGGTCGACTGTCTGGTAGTCCAGCAGGTCGGATCCCTCCCGCACAAGGGCACTCGCCAGGCACAGGCGATCCTGCAGATCCTGCAGTCCACCGACGTTTCGGTGTGTGTAGCCGAGCGCGTTTGCGATCAAGCCGGTGACTTGGCTCAATGTCGGGAACAGTCTCGTCGGTCCGATCTGGTCCACCTGGGGACCACCAAAGCTCATCAGAGGAGCCTCCAGATGGAGAATCAGCACCTTCATGAGGAGGCCGCTCTGGCCTTATCGGATGCCCACCCCGCGAGCTGGTCCAACGTGACGCGTTCGCCGTGGCTGCCTGTGACGGGTTCGATCATCGTGGCCACTCGCCGCTCTTCGTGCCTTCCGTACATCGCGTCGTAGCGACCAAGGTAGTCGCCCATCGCTGCCATTGCCTTCTGCTTGACTCCCCGCTTCGGAATTGCGCTCATGAAGGCGTTGGCTACTGTACGGGGCTGTCGCTCGCCGGCCTCTGCAAGCATCACTTCAGCGCACGCGTACGGGGCGGTCGCCCCGAGCTTGGCGCCAGGCGAAACCGTGGCGACCAGATGAACCAGCCGATGCACCACCTCCGCGGCCAATTGCCAGTCTCCGGACAGATTGCCGGCAAGGAGCTGGAGATCCACTGCGAAGTAGCCGTAGAACAGTCCGCTGGTCAGCTCGCTCGTGTTGATATGGCCAGATCCGAGCTCGCCGTGTGCTGAGAGCAAGTCATCCAGCGCCGAGAAGTAGTCCGGCTCGGCGTCCTCCCCGTGAACCGTGAAACTGTGGGCGACGTGTATGGCCGCATCTGTCCGGGCCAGCAGGTCGGACGTAACCATGCGTCCGAAAATCGCCGCATCGAGACCGGCTCCCATGCCCAAGGCCTTCAGGTTGTCACGGGTCGCCTTCTGCTTGAAGTAGGCCTGCACCGCCTTGGCCGGGTCCGCCGGGTTCTCGCGGAAGAGCTCTTGCGCAAGGCTGGCCAGGAACGCAATTTCGGGGGTGCCGAGAACGATCACCTGATCGGTGCGCAGACTCTCAAGTGCACTGGCTCCGTCTCCCTCTTTGGCGGCCGTCCTTGCCGCTCTTGCCTTGATGCTCTCGCCGAGAACGGCGGAACGAATCGGCGTGAGAACATTGACGATCTGGTCGATCTCCATGCCTTGGGCCTTCAGCCTGTCGGCAATGACGTCACTGAAGACGCGCCGAGACCGGACCGATTTCCCACTGCCCAAGTCCTGCAGTGACCAAGTGCCCGTGGCCTCCCTCCAGTGCCTCTTCAAGCACTGGGAGGAAACGCGAATTCGGTCGGTGCCACCAAATGGCAACCGCTTGGCCCGACCGACGTCGTCGCGATTGAGCAGTGTCGCGACATAGCCCGTCAGTGTGTGGAATTGAAGGAATCGTGGAATCATTGCCTTGTCACCTCCATGATGGTTACGGCGAGCGCCTAGCGACAGAACTAAAGTACTCTCGCGCAAGTCGGTGGCGCACAGTGCTGGACCGGGACTTTCTGCCCGGGCCCCAACTGAAAAGCTCTGCCGGTTGGATCCAGTTGACTCGGAGAACACCGGAGCGCGCCAACCAGACACTTGCCGTTCGAAGCTCCCGCTCTAGCGTGGAGTCGCTGGCGCGCACGAGCCGTACAAAACGATCCTCGGAGTACCCGGTGTCGGCAAGGGCCCTTCCGAACTGTCGATTGAGCGAGTGGGGCCGCGGCCCCATCTCAGCCATCGCGCGGATGAGGCTGGCCCATGAGCGGTCGTGGCGCACGTCGGGCCTGCCATTCGGCTCACGCCATTCCAAGGGCACCTCCGACAAGTAGACAAGCCAGAACTGGGACGGCAAGTTGTCTTGGCTGATCCGTCGCAGCTGGGCCATTGCCGCCGATCCGGACCGCTTGGGATCCAAGCGGTGGGAGAGGGAAGCGATCACTTGGCCGAGTCTCACCGCCGTATCCGTCTGCGGGGAACCGTTCTCGATTCTACGATTCATGGGGCTACTCCTTAGATTCGGCCTGAGGAAATGCCAAGGGCAGGTGTTTTCTCAAGCCAGCAAAGAACAGGGCCTCGGAAACCGCGCGAGCCTTCTCGCGACGCGTGCTCGGCGGCGTCATTCTCTCCCAAGCGTGGCGTACCAGTTGAGAGGCGATATCCCTGAGCGACTCCTGCCACTCAAGGTTGGCCCTATCAAGGCCCGTCCTCGCCGAGCTGAACAGGATGCGGAAGAACCGCTCGTCGACCAGCCTGTCGTAGCTTCGCACGACCCCTGAGGCGTGCGGGCTCGTAAACCTTGGCTGCTCTGGGCCGTGCAGGTAAACGAGCACTGCGCGTCGCAGCACCTTGCGTGTTTCGCCGGCGAACTCGACCATATCCTCGGAGAGCGTGGCAAGTGTTTCAGCATCTTCGTCCGCATCTCCCTCTAGCTCGAAGGCGGCAGAGCAGGATTTGGGCAGAGGGATGATCCTCTCGTGCAGCCCCTCTGTCTTACCTTGGCCTCTTACCAAGACGGCCATGTGGATCTCGCTATCCGTCCCAGACTCCCAAGGCAACTGCTTCAGCGCGAGGGGACGCTGGAATTCCCGTCGCTTGAACAGGATGCGCTGCACCCGACGGTAATCGAACCCGCTGCCGCTCACCGTCAGTGCTGCCCCGTCCTTGCGCCTGACGGGTGCCCACGGATCTCCGACATTGCCCTTCAGGTGGCGGCCGCTGATGCGCGTGAGGCGCGCTGGCCGCACGAAGGCGGACACTTGGCCTTCGGCAGTTGATGCCAACCTTACGCGGCGGCAGACCTCGATGAAGAACGGATCGAGGTCAGTCACCTGCAGCTGCTCGTCTGTATCCCATGATCGGAGCCAGGTCAGGGCGAGACCTCCTTCGTTCCGAAAGAGCCCGGGTGCTGCCCTCAGGATCTCCTGCCGGCGAGTCAGCAGCATCCGAACCCCGCGGACAACCCGCGGCCCCCAGCGTGGCCCCGGCCGCCGGTCGACCAGCACGCGGCTGGAGAGCCCGCCATTCATGCGGACTACGCCCGGCTGGCCCCTGCCTGAGTAGCCTTGGGTGGTCTGCAGCGTGACGAGAGCGTAGAGCCAGAGATGCAGGTCGCCACCCTTGGCTTGGGCAAGCTTCCGGTCGTGGTTCTTGGCTGTCACGAGCACATCCAGTCGGTCGGGCGTGTCGGCCGCTGGTTTGAACGCGGGCAACAGGGCGGTCGGAGGTTGTAGGAGGGCGGGCTGGGTCTGATCGTCGGTCACCAAGCTCCAAGCTGTGTCAGCCGAGTCCGGCGTCAGTCGAAACAGCAGCTGCCTCCACGTGCTGCGGTCATCGGGCACCTGCTCCCGACCCGCCCTGAACAGAGCCAGCGCTCCGAGCTGCACCAAGAATTGGTACCAAGACTGCGCCTGGTGGGGGGCCAACCCGACGAAACTGTCGACATCGTCTCGCCCTAGCTGCGCGAGGAGGTGCGGAAGGGTCACGACCGCCCGCTCTCCCCGCGACTCCACGGGAATGATCGGTTCTGTCAGCAGGCTGGACACGATGCTCTCCTTAACAGAAGGGAAAATGACGGTGGGCTAATGATCCCTGACCGCGTTTCCAATTCGAATACTACAATGTTTCTTTGTAATTGTCAATCCTAGTTTCCTCACAGCGACCACAATACAGGCGGTCGCTCCCCCGTGTCAAGCCTTCCGGGGCTGCCCGCGTTGCCTGCCGCCTGAAGATCCTCTTCCACCTCGATGTGCCGGGGCCTTGACATTCTACTCGGGCATCAGCCCGAACCGGCTGTAGCAGAATCCCTTCGATCCAATGCGGAAGCGAATCTCGCCGCCGCCGCTGGCGACGTCGCAAACGTCCGCGTCGCCGGGTTCATCCGGCACCATCCAGCCAGGCACCTTGAACGTCTGCACTGGGCGGCCGAAGGGACCCGGCATGGGACACTCCAGCGTTATGCTGCGATCCTTGAGACCCAACCGCGTGACGTGACGCTCATCTAGGTCTGGGGGGGGCTGGTTATCTACCAGGGGCTCCTCCCAGTCAACACAGATGACGTGTGCTGACTGTGCGTTTCCCAAGCCTCGCCCCTCCACATCCTCCCTGTGAAACCTCCATGGATCGCCCAGAGTTTGTGCCAGATCGTCCAGCGCTTGACGGTGGGTTGCCGCTTCGACGAGGGCACGGTTGTCCTGCGGAACACGGATCTCATCTCGAGCTTCCAACCATTTGCGTGTCGCAAGGATCCCGACGAGGTTCTCATACACAGTTCCGAGGCCCAAGGCCGCGGCCTTGCCCGCCACCACTCCGCGATCATCCAAGGTTTCGGCGAGCCGGTGCTGCGTGGGAGCCTGGACGGTCACCCGTGCTGCTTCGTACCCAGGCGGTCGGCGGCGGTCGTGGCGGTGCAGCCGTCCGATCCGCTGGAGGAGCACGTCCCCCGGTGCAATGTCAGTGACCAGCCAGTCCGCGTCTATGTCAAGCGACTGCTCGGCCGTTTGGGTCGTGACAGCAATAACCCCACCTCGGTTCCGAAAAGCCTCTTCGAGCGCCCGGTCAAGACGACGGCGATCCTCCGCTGCGTAGCGGCTGTGGTGGGGGGCGACCACCCAACGGCAGCGCAGCAGCGGCGCGCCGATCGCTTCCAGTTGCCTGACGGCCGTGACGGCATCGTCCACGCGGTTTCTGATGAAGAGCACGATTGCTCCATCCCCAGCGGCCGTCGCCATTTCCGTCAGAAGGTAGTGCTCGTCTGTCGACCAGTCGCGCAGGTCAACCGCGATCAGCTTGGCCCGCGAGCCGGACCCTGGAAGCGGGATCGGATCTTCGTCACCACTGCGCTGGATCGAGGGGAACGGAGCGAGCGCCGCAGCGGAAGCGGTTGGTTCCTGGTGGGCCTCAACGCGGTCGCTAAGGAAGCGCATCCGGGCGAGCGATCCCAACGTTGCCGACATTAGGAGGGCGTGCCCTCCAGATGCGATGTGTTGGTTCAGGACGTTCCTGAGGAGTGTGGCCATGTAAGCGTCGGATGCGTGGACTTCATCGACACAGAGGAGCAGCCGCAACAGCGGTCCGGAGCGGAATGGCGCGTGGCGCACACGCACTCCGCTCAGCAGCACTTGGTCGATCGTGCCCACCATTACGGCCCCTGAGAGATAACGTTTCGGGTTCTCAACTGCCCATCCGCGATCATGCCCGTGGTCGGGCCACAGCACGGCGTACTCGTCGGGCAGCCGGGTCCCCTTAAGGTCGTCCACCCTCAGGTAGCCGGGGACGGCAAGTCCGACCGGTGGCGCAGCCGCCCCGAGCCAGCGCCCGACCATCCCGGCGATCCGCCCGTGAATCTGCACCGCTGCAGCCCGTGTAGGCAATGCGAAGTAGAGGCCGTCCACCTCGCCGGCCCGGAACAGCCGCAAGAAGTGGATGAGCGCGGCCTCGGTCTTGCCCGAACCGGTCTCGGCTTCTAGGACGATCACCTGACCGGCCTTCGGAAGGGGAGCCCCCAGTAGCTCCTGCTGGGCAGGGCGGGGACTGGCAAGTCCCGGAAACAGGGCAGAAAAGTCGTCCGGTTGCTGCATGGCCGCAGCGCGACCGCAACGCGGATCGATGCCGCGGCGCTCCAGAACGTTTGCGGCCTGCCTGCGTGCCCAGGGAATCCTCTCCTCCCGCGATGGAGAGCCGGCGCTCGGGTACCGAAAGACGGTGTCATCGGACCCGAGCCAGTCGGCCAAGGTCACCAGGCCGGCAAACGCATGCTGGAACCGGGCGGCTGAGGGCAGTTTGGGGCCTCCGTCACGGAGCGCTGCCGGAGTCATGCGGGACACGACGGCTGCCAAGTCCACCAGTGCCGAGATGGGGTCGTAGGACCCCTTGCGGCGCCAAATGTCGGGGCCTACGTGGAGAAATTCGGAGGGCAGGCTCCCGTGGTGCGCGAGGATTACACCCCAGAACTCTCGCACGGCCTCCTTGTCCTCGAACCAAGTCCTCCAATGCCGCTTCATGAGGGCCGAGCCGATGTGGTGGATGGCCCGACGTTCTAGCGGGTCGTAGCTTCGCTTCTTCCTCATCGCGGCCCAGATCGGTGCGATGTGGCCAGCCTGAGGCCACTCACTTCGCAACTTGGCCTGGAAGCCGTGGTTCACCTTGCCAGCATCGTGGAGTCCGGCAAGGAAGCAGAGCCGGGCCGTGTCGGTGTCGTCCAGTGCCCTGCCGGCGAGTGCTTCGAGCCGAGACCTCACAGTCGGCAAGCGCAACAGCGCCTCGGCAACGGCTGTGACGTCAATGGAGTGGTCGACCAAGCTTAGCCAGCCCGAGGGTGGGCCTCCTCGCCCCCTGGCCGACTTCGCCCACGCCGTCGCCATACCCGAATCTTGCGGGGAGCCTGCGCTCGTATCGGTCATGGGTACATTTGTCTCCGTCGGTTCTGAAACCGTTCTCCGCCGCATAGATGGCAGGTGCGCCATCGGCCTTGCAGTCGCCCACGAAGGCAGGGTTGCATTATCTCGCCGTTGCTTGATCCGGCCGCCGGTTGCGGCCAGTCCACATTCACCCAAGTTCACAGGTTGGCCCGGGAGGACGCGCGATGCTCCAATCTTCGCCGACCAGTGGCCGAGGATGCGGGTCCGGAGAAATGGCGCAAACTTCGTTGCGGCCTCGAATGCAGTATTCGCTCAGCGTGTCGCACACGAGTGCACTTCGTAGTACCGACTGTGCTTGCCGAGGAGAACCATTGCTTGCCCTGTTCGCCTCGCACCAAGTAAATCGGAAGCACGTTGAGGCCAACGAGCCTGACTACGCTCACTTGGAGCAATGCGCAGAGAAGTCGCTCAGGCAAATGTCACAAAGTCACGAACTTAGGCCGGTCTAACTCTGCAACGAGAGTCGGCTGCACCGGTCTGCCGCACGGCTATAGACGCCACCGAACGGCACGCCCGCCATCCCAGTCGACGCATGAAGCTGCCACCAAGGCAATTCGAGATGCTCATGCAGCCTGGGCCCGATCCGGGCAGGTCGAAAGCGACAGCAGACCCTCGGAGTTGAACCCTCCGCAGCACATCAACTGCCAAACTTTGCTTTCTTGGCTCACTGCCCGGGCCGGTCGGTCGCCGAGTCCGGAAGCTGAACGTTGGAGAGGTCCGGCCTAGACGCCGATAGCCTCCCACAAATATGGGCCGGGATATCCGGAATACATGGGCAATTTCACCCCACCGGTGCGGGGAAAAGTTTGACAAGTACCAAGAAACTGGTCCATCCCCGTATGCACAGGGAATACAGAATTCGTATGCCCGCACGAGCTGTACTTGCCCCGACCCAGCCCCGTGTGCGCGGGCAAAGATCGCATATCCGCGACCCCTTAGTCGCGGCCTCAGGTCAACCCCCGCGTATGCGGGGAAAAAGCGACCTCGCCCCTCCATGATTCCAAAGGCCAATATACCCGGTTCAGATCGACTCGCGGGGCGGCGGTCGCACTCGCAGGGAAACAGCACCGAGGGCCCAAGCCCCACTGAGATTGCCCCGCCTCTTCGGGAATCGCTACGATAGGCCCATGCCTGACCTACCCGAACGCGAGTTCGGCTTCCAGACCCGTTCCCTGCACGCCGGCCAGCGACCCGACCCAGCCACAAACGCCCGCGCCGTGCCGATCTACCAGACGACATCGTACGTCTTCAACGACTCGGCCCACGCCGCCTCCCTTTTTGCGCTGCAGGAGTTCGGCAACATCTACACCCGCATCATGAACCCCACGAACGGGGTCTTCGAGGAGCGCATGGCGTCCCTGGAGGGCGGCATAGGCGCCCTCGCGACCGCCAGCGGCCAAGCGGCGCAGTTGCTGGCCATTTCCAGCCTGTGTCAGAGCGGCGATGAAATCGTCTCCTCCGCGACGCTCTATGGCGGCACGTACACCCAGTTCGACACGACCTTCCGTCGCTTCGGCTACAACACAATTTTCGTCGACCCTGACGACCCCGAGAACTTTCGACGCGCCATCACGGACAAGACGAAGGTGGTCTACGTGGAGACGGTGGCGAACCCCCGCATGAACGTTATCGACATCGAGGCCGTCGCCGAGATTGCCCACGAAGCCGGCCTGCCTCTGATGATCGACAACACCTTCGCAACCCCCTATCTGTGCAGGCCCATCGAGTTCGGCGCGGACATCATCGTCCACTCCACTACCAAGTTCATCGGCGGCCACGGTACCTCCATCGGCGGCGTGATCGTCGACTCCGGAAAGTTCGACTGGACCAACGGAAAGTTCCCGATGCTCACCGAGCCCAGCCCCGGCTACCACGGCATGGTGTTCAGCGAGACCTTCGGTCCCTTGGCCTATATCCTCAAGTGCCGCGTCGAGGGTCTTAGGGATTTGGGGCCCTGTATGGCACCGCAGAACGCGTTCCTGTTCCTGCAGGGACTGGAGACGCTAGCGCTGCGCATGGAGAAGCACTGCGCCAATTCCATCGCCGTGGCCAAGCACCTGGAGGGCCACCCGCTCGTCACTTGGGTGAAGCACGCGGACCTGCCGTCCAGCCCCTACAACGCCCTGGCGAAGAAGTACCTGCCAAAGGGCCAGGGTGCGATCTTCACATTCGGCATCAAGGGCGGCCGAGAGGCGGGCCGCAAGTTCATCGACGCCCTTGAGCTTTTCTCGCACCTCGCAAACGTCGGCGATGCCAAGAGCCTCGTCATCCACCCCGCGACAACGACGCACCAGCAGCTCTCCGAGGAGGACCACGAGGCCGCCGGTATCACCCCGGACATGGTCCGGCTCTCGGTCGGCCTTGAGGACGTCGAGGACCTGATCTGGGACCTCGAACGAGCCCTCGCCGCGTCTCAGGCCTGAACGCCTCCGAAGGTCCGAGGCCCCGACCGCACAGTCGGGGCCTTTTCCTTGCCCATTTCCCAATATTCCAAAATCTGGAATAACGGATCCTATATTCCGGAGCACGTGGCGATTGCCACGACCTGATTTCCGCAAAAAGACGACTGAATTACCCAACCAACCGGCGTTGAATCTTCCATCCGATTCGCATATATTAGAGAAAGTGTCGTAGTGTGCGCTGATTGCGTACTAAGGCGCTTTCTTGCATGACTCGGTTATTGAAGATATCGAGGCGGCAAACGGTCGGGATCGTCATCGCGGCGGCCCTGATCGCACTCACCTTTGTCAATTGGGCAGACAGGGGCCGCTTCAAGGTGCCGGAGGACGGGGTCAATTGGATAGAAACAGAGGCAGGCGTCGTCGCAGCCTCCGTCGTGCCACAGAGCCCGGCCGCACTGGTGGGAGTGCGGCCGGGCGACACCCTTCGATCGGTCAACGGCCTGCGAGTGCTAGAGAGCATAGATGTCGCCAGAATCCTCTCCGAAGAGCAGAGTCCGTTCGAGTACGTTATTGAGCGCGACCGGCGCGTCCGGTCTTTGGACGTCACGCCGGCAGTCGACTGGTCCCCAAGGCCCTTGGCACGCTTCCTGCTCGCACTGGGCTGCGCCTTCGCCCTGATCGGCGCCTTTGTTTGGACGCGCACGCCCGCCAGCGCCCTTTCGACTCGCTTCTTTGGTTGGTGCTTGGCATCGCTGGCCGTGTTCTCGCTCAGCGCCAGCGGCCGCCTTGAAGGGATCGATCGAATCGTCTACTGGGTCGATGTCTGGGCACTCCTCCTGATGCCTCCGCTGATGCTGGATTTCCTGCTCCGCTTCCCTACTGGCGAGCTCAAGTACGGGCGGCTCTCAAGATTCGCCTACGGGATCGCCGTGGCCACAGGAGTGGCCCACCACGCAGCTGCCGGGGGATGGGTTTCAGGCGGCATTGGCGAGGAAGCCCTGCAGCAGTTCTTTGACACTGTGCCTCTAGTTCTCTTGGGCGCAAACGCCATTGCGGTCGGTGCAGTCTGGAGAAAGATCAGCGACTGCCCGCACCCCGTGCAGAGGCAACAGATCCGATGGATCGGCTTCGGCGGAATCGCCGGAATTGCACCATTCACGGTCTTCTATGTCGTGCCATTCACCCTCGGCCTGGCGCCAGGACCCAGTGAGGCATTCTCCGTCCTTTCCCTCGCCGCACTCCCAATTGGTTGTGCGGTCGCTCTGTTCCAATACCGGCTGCTTGACTTTGAGCCCTTGTGGCGCCGCACTCTGGCGTCGGCGCTGTCAGGGGGATTACTGCTCGCCGCTGGTTACACAGTCGTACGCTCGGGAGTCATTCCCGGCGAGTGGCTCGATCGTTACGCGCCGCTCTTGTGGCTCGCATCGGTGTTGCTGGCAACGATCGCCTACGTTCCGATTCGCGACTGGCTGCTCGACGCTTTCGAGCGTCGCGCGTATCGGGAGCGGTACCTTGACCGCCGGAATCTGTCAGCGTTCGCCCGTGAACTGGCGGCAGAAACCGACGCAGACAGCATGTTGGAGGCAGTTGCCACTCGGCTTGAAAGAACGCTGGAGGTCGAGTGCATCGCGATCTTAGCCCCGGACGACGACCAAGCCGGAAGTCCGCCTGAGCGCTTCTCGCTGCTCTCGTGCCACGGGCTCGCCGACCCTGAATGGCCGACCCCGCGACCCATTCCAGCTCTTGCGGGAGCCACGCGGACCGTGACTCTGACCGACAGGTCTGGAATGGCTGAAGGCGATCCTGGCAGCGAGTTCTGGCACTTCGTGCCGTGCACTCTGCGTGGAAGGATCCGCGCCTGGATTGCCCTCGGGCGCACGCGTTCCGGAACCCTCCTCAGCGGTGAGGATCTGGCTCTGGTGGAGACTGTCGCCTATCCGTTGGCTATCGCTCTGGACAATGCCCGTCTCTACCGCTCGCTGCAGGAGGAGTCCGCCCGGCACCAACGCCTCAAGGAGTTTAACGAGAACATTGTCGAGTCGCTCTCGGTCGGGATTATCGTGACCGACACCGACGGGACGGTGCTGAGCTGGAATTCCCATCTCGAACTTTCTCTTAACGTTCCAAGAGAGCGAGCTGTCGGCCGGCCTCTCGGGAAACTCCTCCCCTCTGCCCTAGTGCAAGCAGTCGAAGGCTGCACGGACGAGTCCGGCTCGGGAAGCGTGGAGCACTTCCGCCTCCGCGCAAGCGAGTTCCCCGCGGAGTTTCGTCCGCAGGGGAGCGACAGCGACCTGGAGCGTGTGGTCAATCTGGCCGTTGCGCCACTTGTCGCCAAAGACTTCCGCCGAATCGGCAGGCTCGTGATCGTGGACGACGTCTCCGAGCGCGTGGAGTTGGAGCGGGCAGTTCGCCAAGCGGACCGGCTGTCCTCAGTCGGATTGCTCGCCGCCGGCGTTGCCCACGAGGTCAACACGCCTCTCGCGGTGATCTCAAGCTACACGCAGATGCTCGCGGACCGGTTCAGCCTAGGAAGCGACGAGGCGCACATGCTCGGAACGGTTACGACCCAGACGTTCCGCGCAAGCGAGATCGTCAACTCGCTGCTCGACTTCTCCAGAATCTCGGAGACCTCCATGGTGGACTGCGATCTGGACCAGACAGTACGGGACACCTTGGACCTAATCCGGCCCCAGCTCAGCAAGGCTCATGTCCAGGTGGAGGCCGACCTCTCAGGCGGAGCGACTGTGAATGGCAACAAGGGAAGGCTGCAGCAGGTCCTTCTCAATCTCTTCCTGAATGCCCGCGATGCCATGCCCAGCGGCGGACTGCTACGAGTGTCAACCCATCGTGGCGAGAGCGCCGACGGCTCGGAGTGCGTGCTGGTGCGGGTCAGCGACACTGGAACCGGCATGTCGGCCGAAGTGCGCCGGAGAATCTTCGACCCGTTCTTCACGACCAAGGCAGCGCGCCGGGGAACAGGCCTCGGCTTGGCGGTGGCATACGGAATCGTCCAAGAGCACCGAGGCCACATCTCGGTTGAGAGCGCGCCGGGCGCTGGAACGGTCTTCGCCCTAGAGTTCCCCCTCGCAGGGCAACCCGCGCATGCGTGAGGCTCCCTCCCCGAGCTCGGCACGGCAGCCCGCTCGGGTCCTTGTGGTCGACGACGAACCGGCAATCGTCGAATCGCTGCGCATGGTACTCGTCACCGCAGGATATGAAGTCCTGTCGGCGGGCTCCGGCAATGAGTGCACGGAGACAGTAGCCCGAGAAGCCTGCGATCTGGTTCTGTTGGACTTGATGCTCCCCGACCGGTCCGGCATCGAGGTCCTGAAGGATGTCGCAGCATTGCGCCCAGGTCTCCCCGTGCTCATGCTCACCGCCTACGGCTCGGTCGAGGCGGCTATCGAGGCCACCCGCCTCGGCGCGGCCAACTTCCTGACCAAACCTTGGAACAACCGCCAGCTCCTGCTCGAGATCGACCATCAGCTGGAACGCCGGCGGCTGAGGGCCGAGAACGCCCGGCTTAGAGAGGAAGCCGGTCTGCCCGGTGCGGTCCAACCGCTGACGGGGCATTCCGACGCCTTGCTGAAGGTCTTTGTGCGAATAAGCCAAGTGGCACGCACAGACACGACCGTTCTGATCAGCGGCGAGAGCGGCACGGGAAAGGAGCTCGTGGCGCGTGCAATCCACGCGAGCTCCCGCCGCGCCGGCCGCCCGTTCGTGACTGTCAACCCGGGCATCATCCGGGATGACCTCCTGGACTCGACACTATTCGGCCATGTGGCCGGGGCGTTTCCCGGTGCTCTCCGGGACCGCCAAGGTTGCTTCCGGTCGGCTGAGGGCGGCACGATATTCTTCGACGAGGTGATTGCGCTCAGCAGCGAGACTCAGGCGAAGCTGCTGCGCGCAATCGAAGGCCGGAAATTCGCCCCCGTCGGCGCCGACACACCGGTGCAAGTGGACGTGCGCATCCTTGCAGCCACGAACGACGACCTCCCAACGGCCGTGTCCCAAGGCCGCCTGCGCCAAGACCTCTATCACCGCCTCAACGTGATCCAGATCGAAGTGCCGCCGCTGCGGGAGCGGCCGGAGGACATCCCGGTCTTGGTCGAGGAATTCCTCACCCGAGCGTGCCGGCAGCACAGCAACCACTTCCTAGACCGCAACCGCCGGTCCACACTGCGGTTCACCCAAGAGGCAGAAGGTGCCATGAGCACCTACAGCTGGCCCGGGAACGTCCGTGAGCTGCGGAACGCAGTCGAGCGCGCAGTCGTCCTGACCACGGACGAGGAGATGGGGCTGGACATGCTCCCCAAGGCGATCCGCGGCGACGCACCTTCCCGTCCGGAGCTGCCGGTCGGCAGCCACTCGCGACAGGCCGGCGAGAGCCTGTCTGAACTGGTAGAGCGCTTCGAGCGGCAGGTCCTCGAAGAGGAGCTTGCGAAGCACGGCTACAACCAGACCGAGACGGCCAAGGCCCTATGCATGGCCCTCTCGACGCTGAACCAGAAGGTGCAGCGCCTCGGAATAGACACCAAGCGTCGGCGCAAGGGCACGACCTAGGCCACAATCCTTGGCATCGGGCTATCCGGCCTCCCGGAACTCCTTGTACAGGTGCAAAGCG
The DNA here is from genome assembly GCA_028819235.1 of Bryobacterales bacterium. GTDB lineage: Bacteria > Acidobacteriota > Terriglobia > Bryobacterales > UBA6623 > VXMF01. The sequence continues at coordinate 13,762 of JAPPMC010000216.1, read as the reverse complement.
CGGGCTCGGGCCCGCCTATGGTCGACGATCGGGGCAACGCCCGCTTCACCCGGACCATAGCCGGTTGACTGGGGCAGCCAGCGCGAACGGTACTTTCCTTCCGGGTCGAAGCGCTGTCCTTGCAATGTCGGATTGAAGATCCGAAAGTACGGTGCAGCGTCGGCCCCACAACCCGCCACCCACTGCCAATTCGCAGCATTCTGGGCGGGGTCGGCGTCCACCAGCTGGTCCCAGAACCAGCGCTCTCCGGCCTGCCAAGGCAACAGGAGATCCTTCGTCAGGAAGGAACCCACAGCCATCCTGACCCTGTTGTGCATCCAACCGGTGACCGCCAGCTGACGCATGCCCGCATCAATCCACGGGTACCCGGTGGCGCCATTCTGCCAGGCCTGCAGCGAAGCCTCGTCATGACGCCATGGAAACTGATCGTATTCCTTCCGGAACGGACGCTCGGCCAAATCAGGCGCCTGCACCAGCAGGCCCACGCAGAAGTCCCGCCAAGCCAGCTGGCGAAGGAACGCGGTCATTCCACGCCCGGCCCGGTTTGGCCCGCAACGCCGCTTTACGGCATGCCAAACCTGCCGAGCCGATATCTGGCCAAACGCGAGATACGGCGACAGCCTAGAAACTCCTTCCAGATCGGGGCGGTCGCGGCACTCATGATACTCGTCTATCCGGGACTCCAAGAACACGGACAGCACCGACGTCGCCGGTTGGCTGGCGGGCGCCCAAGCCTCGCTCAGCCCGGATCTGCGGGACCGGGACCGCGGCAGCAGACTCAGGCCCTGAAGCGCTTCAGAGCGAACAGGAGTTCCGCGCACGATCGGGGCCGACTTCGCAGACGGGGCTGCCAGGGGCTCTGGTGGATCGCCCAGTTCTCTCAGTGCCCGGGAGAAGGGAGTGAATACCCTGAACAGTCCGCCGCTCCGCGTACGGACCTCTCCCGGCTTTCGCAGGTAGCCCGCTTCGAACGTGCAGCACTGCGTGCCGCGCCGACGCAGTTCTCGACTAAGAGACCTGTCGGCGCGGATCCCCGCGGCAGTGTAGCGCCGATTCCAGTGGACGGCCCGCACCTGCGCGCATCCCGCCACATCGATCACCTCGTCGCGCTGGGAGCCCTTCCGCAGAATCAGGGGCACGCCGAGGTCTGCCAGCGCCAGTCGGAGGTCCATGAGCGCATGATGCAGCCACCAGCGCGCCGCTTCCCCGAGCGGCCGCCCGTCGGCGTTGTCGTCCAGCACGTAGAGCCCTATGGCGGGACCGGCTTCGAGTGCAGAGACCAGAGCAGGGTTGTCTTCTACGCGTAGGTCTCGTCTGAAGATGACCAGTTGCAGAGGAGGACCGGCGTCCGCCGTCACGGCTGCCTTTCTCGGCACGAGACTGCATGGAGGAACAAACACCTGAAGGTGTCAGAGTGCAGTTCAGGCGGCGAGCAGGTGGCCCTCTCCGAGAAGGCTTGCAGAAGCCTCACCGATCTCCCTCGCCGATGCCGAGCGCCCTGAGGTAGAAGGCCAGCTCGAGTTCCAGAGTTCGGCGGATAGTCGCCTCGTCGCGGAATCCGTGCGCTTCTTTCTCGAACCGCTCGTACTCCACGTGAGCGCCGCTTGCCCTGAGGGCATCGACCATCTGCTCGGTCTGGCTCACGGGCACGACGGTGTCAGCGGCCCCGTGGAAGAGCAGCACCGGTGCCGTGATCTGGTCTGCCGCTCGCAGGGGCGATCTCTCGCGGTAGACGCTCGCCTCGGTAGGCCACTCGCCGACTAGGGTCTCGTGATACCTCGACTCGAACTTGTGCGTACCTTGCGTCAGCTGCGTCAGGTCGCAAAGACCGTAGTAGCTCGTGCCGCCTGCAAAGGTGTCCCGGAAGGCGAGGCAACAGAGCACGCTGAACCCGCCCGCGCTCGCTCCCTTGACCAGAATGGCATCCGGGCGTGCATAGCCTTCGCTGATGCAGTGGCGGGCGGCGCTCACCCCATCTTCCACTTCTGCCACGCCCCATTGGCCGCGCAGAAGCTCGCGGTAGGCACGACCATACCCCGTGCTGCCGCTGTAATTCAGGTCCAGCACGGCAAACCCGCGGGTCGTCCAGAACTGCACCGTCAGCGAAAGGGCGTCGGTCGCCGCGGCCGTGGGTCCGCCGTGGAATCGGATGATCAGCGGTGGCCGCTCTCCCGCCGGGGCCCGGAAGTCCGGGTTTCTGGGGCGATACAGGAACCCGTGGACCTCGCGACCCTGGTCCGAGGGAAAGGCAACAGGCACAGCCATGGAATAGAAGGTCCCCAAGCCGGCCTGCAGCGGGACGGATCGCCTCACCACCTCCAATTTGCCGTTGGCCACGTCAAGGCGCATCAAAGCGGGCGCTGACCCCGGCGACGCGCCCCGGAATACCGCCTGCGAGCCGTCGACTGAAAGACCCTCAATCTGACTGTAGGGCGTCTCCACCTGCTCCAGAACCCCGTCCGTCGTCACGATTCCGAGCTGCCATCGGCCGCCCTCACAGTAGGCAGCGAGGATTCGGCCGTCCCCGAGGAACCCGTAGGTCGACATCCCGAACACCCACTGCGGCAGGCCGAACTCGGTACGCCGCTCCAGCAGCGGCCTGGGACGGCCGTCCCATCGGTACAGGTTCCAGAAGCCTGTCCGGTCCGACACGAAGTGCAGTGCGCCATCAGGCGACCATTGCGGCTGAAAGACCGACTCGCAACTGCCTCCGGCCACTAGGGTCCGATCTCCGATCGCGCCAGCCTTGCGCCGTTCCCCCACCCACAACTCGGTGCCGTCCCACGGCATGTTCGGGTGGGCCCACTGAAGCCAGCAGAGGCGCTTGCCGTCCGGGCTCAGTCGGGGATTGGAGTAGAAGTCCGATCCCCCTAGGAGTTGGCGGGGCGCACGTTCGAAGCCATCCAAGTCGATTGCGCCGATGGAGTTCGCGGGCTCAACCCGGGAACCGGAGTGGTTCTCCACGACTGCCAGCACTTCTCGGCACTTTGGGTCGAGCGTAAGGTCCGCATAGCGCCACGGCCCCTCCGCCGTGAGCGGCAGGGGCTCACTGCCGGGAACAAGCCGGTAGAGGCGATTGTCTGCGGCGTGCGAGAAACAGACGGTCCCGGCACGGACGGCGTATGCACCGCCGCCGTACTCGTGCACTCGCGAGCGCACGTTCCACGGCGGAGGCGTCAGTTCGGCTACTGCGCCTGCGCCAAGGGCGCGGCGCAGCAATGACGTCCGGCCGCCTTCGGTCGGCCGGCTCTCAAGCCAGTAGAGATGGCCCCCATCAATCTGGGGGAGTCCCAGCCGTATCGACTGCCCGGAGACCAGCCGCGAATCGATGGGCGACCTCCACGTGCCGTGAGGCGCGACACGCCGGGCGCTCACAGGGTCAGCCCCCAAGCACCGCCCGCCAAGGTTGGTCGCTGCCTTGGGCCGTCAGTGGACCGACGCGCCGGGAAGCCGGTCCAGGAATGCCTTGACCAGCTGCCGGTTGTCCTTGTCGTCCAGCTCCTTCTTGAGCAGGTGCTCCGCGGCCCGGATCGCGAGCCCGGCGGCCTCCCGCCGAAGGTCGGCGATGGCCGCGACCCGCTCCGCTTCCAATTGTCGGCGGCCTTGCTCGACGATCTTGCGGGCCTCTTCCCTAGCGTCTTCGCGGGCCTGCGAGCGGACGCGCTCCGCGTCCTGCTTTGCGCGCGCGACAAGCTCCTGAGACTTTCGCAGGGATGCGTCCATGGCCGCCTTGTTCTCGGCAATGGCCTTCTGCGCGTCGGCCTTGGCTCGCTCGGCCTGCTCCAGAGAGTCCCGGATGCGCCCTTCGCGCTCGTCAATCGCCCCCAAAATGGGGCCCCAAGCGAACTTTCGCAGCAACAGGAATGTGACCAAGAAAGTGACGGCAGTCCAGATCAGCAATCCGGGCTGCATGCTGAGCAGTGGGTTCTCGGCTGCCATTGGGATCTCCTCGCGGACGGAGTGCCGCTAGCTAGCGGCTAGAACAGCAGGGCGACGAACAGTACGCCGAGCCCGATGACCGCGACTCCCTCGAGCAGGAACAGCGGGAGCTGGAACGCGGCGCGGATGTCCTTCGCCGCCTGGGGCTGCCTCGCAATGCTCTCGACCGCAGCGGCCGTGAACTTTCCGATGCCAAGGCCGGCCCCGATCACGATGATGCCCGCGCCGACAGCTGCGCCGGCGTCGCCGTCCAGCAGTTGGGCAGAGGCAAGGGCTGGCATGGCGAGCAGGATGATTGCGCCAAGCAGGACGTTCATGGTTCTCATGGTTTGGTTTCCTCCGTTGGGAACAAGTGTGGATGTTTGGTTTCTCAGTGCTCCTCGGCGACGAGCATGCCGACGTAAAGCGCCGTCAGTAGCGTGAAGACATACGCCTGGATGAACGCGACGATCAGCTCCAGAAGCATGATCGCGGCAGCCAGCGGCACGGACACGGTTGCAAGCGCGATGCTCTCGAACAGGATGATGAAGCCGAGGATGATCATGATCACGATGTGTCCGGCCGTCATATTGGCGGCCAGACGAATCATCAGGGCCGCGGGCCGGACGAGCATCGAGATCACCTCGAGGAAAATCACTAGCGGCGCGATCGCAAGCGGTGTCCCCGCGGGCACCATGTGCTTGACGTAGCCGACCGGGCCAAGGGCGTACATGCCAGTCAGCACGAACACCAGAAAGGAAATGATGGCCAGCGACCCGGTCACGTTCAGGTTGCTGGTCGCGGTGAACCCGCCCGGGACAAGGCCCAGCAGATTGCACGTGAGAATGAACAGGAACAGTGTCAGCAAGAACGGCGTGAAGCGCCGGCCCCACTTCTCTCCCATGTTGGCGATGGCGATGTCGTCCCTGACGAACAGCACCAACATCTCGACGGCGTTCATCATGCCCTTGGGGACTTCCGTGCCGCTGCGCGGACGGCGCAGCAGCACGCACAGCCCGACGATCAAGATGGCCGCGGCGATTAGCATCATGAAGACCGCCTTGGTGATGCCCAACGACTGCACCAGCGGGTGCAACCACTGGTCCAGCCACGCGGGCAGGTGGAGCTCGCTGTCCGCGATGTGGTGCATGATCTCTTCCGACAGCCCACCGCCGGAAGCGGCGAGCAGTGCGAGAGGCGCTTGGAAGCTCAGCACTGTTCGAAGTACCTCTCGTATCGGATGCCCTCAGCAACTTGGGCCAGCAGATAGCCGAGAAGCAGCGGCAGGACAAAGGCCGGGCCGTTACCCACTCCACCCGTGAGTGCCCAAGCGGTCAAGGCCAAGACCCAGAGCGTCCGGAGGGCCGCACCGACGGCAAGGGCACGGAAGAGACTCCGATCCAGCACCGATGCCCCGAAGCGGAGCACAGCTTCCGACAGGACCGCGCTCGCTAGGCCGCACGCGAGTCCGAACGGCACTAGCGGGCTCATCGCTGGTTCCACATTCCCCTGGCCAAGTTGTAGAAGCCTGCCAGAATTCCCAGAAAGAGCCCCGCCACTGCGGCCGCAGGATTCCAGTCCCAACGATCCCCGATCCAAGCACCCACCAACAAGCCACCCAGCACCGTGCCACTCAATGACAGGGCTGCCGTGACGGCGGCACTAGGAGGTCGGAAGGGAACCGGCACTTCCCAACTGTCAGCGGGGAGCGATACGGGAGTCTGCGGGAAACGGACGGGAGCAGTGCCCTTGACTTGAGAATACCAGAATCATCCTCGGCTCGACAAGGGCGCATGGCCGAATTGCCAAGGAGAAGTGCGGCTCAGCGAGAGCGTAAATTCCAGCACGCAGCGCTCAACTGGAGCAACCGGGACAGCTAGATCACTGGAGGCCGTCCTGAGGGGATTCCCGGCTGGAAGGCCTCTTGGTCACTGCGAGACGCCATCCGGCTTGCAACAGGCGTCCCCTTCGCGACATCGGAGCTAGACCGCGTTCCCGGTTGGTAACAGCCGGACCCACCACCGCGGACTGTGGGACAACGATCGCCCGATCTCAGCGCGGTCCGTCACACGTGTGGTCAACGACTGGGGCGTGCGCAAGCACCCTTGGCGCGACGCATGCCACCCCGATGTCTCCGGTTGAGGATCGTGGAGCCACTAGGACCAATGCCAGACCACCTGCACAGCAACCTTGATGGCCGCCCTGCGGCAAGTCGGCTGAGTGACCTGCGTACAATGCCGTCGTCCAAGGCCAGGAGCGCATTGGTTATGAAGTGGCTGTTCCGCGGCCGGGCACATCTCCTCCGACTGTGCCGTAAGCCTTCAGGCTTCTCCATCCAAGTCTGCTGGGCATGCTGCGGACCACCGGGGCTATCCGCGGCACAGGTCGCCCTTCTGGCTCTGACTGCGTATCATTGCCGCTCAGGACACGAGCCTTGCAGGTTTTCTGCACGAGTCAGGCCGTGTTGGGCATTCTCTTCGGTTTTGATCGGGCGCTGGCCCTATCTTGAGTCATGTGGCCGCATCCAGTGGGACGTGACACGCTGGAAAGACAAGAACATGACTGACGACTCTCCGACAAGGATGGATGCTCTAGTCGCGTTCCGGACGCGTAACATCATGTGCTTCCGGGACGAGACGGCTGTGAGCCTCGAGGCGTCCCGGCTGGCAAACGCCGAAATCGTGCACCACGTCCGGACTGCCTCGGCCACGCCTACTAAGATTCTCCCCGCTGCGGGAGTGTTCGGAGCCAACGGTTCGGGAAAGTCTGCCCTCTTGAAGGCCATGAAGCAAATGCAGTCGCTCGTGCTCCATTCCTTCCGGGGTGGTTTGACCGGTTCGGGCGTGCCCCGAAAGCCATTCCTGCTTGACGCGGAGCCCGAGCAAGGATCCTCCGAGTTTGCCGTCGACCTGATTGTAGGCGGCGTGCACTGGCGGTACGCCTTCGAATTCGACAACGAGCGCGTCTTGCAGGAACGGGCCTACCACTGTCCCCGCGGGCGTGCAGCCCTAGTATTCGAACGCATGGAGGAGGACGTATCGTTCGGAGCTTCGTTCCGAAAGGCGGGCCATGCCATTATTCCTCTTCTGAGGAGGAACGCGCTGCTGCTCTCGATCTTTGGGGCGGTGAACGAGCGTCGGGTCGAGCCGCTATTTGCATGGTGGCAGCGCAACTTCAAGCTTGCCAACGCCCATAACCGCCCGGCTCGTGCGGCGTTTACGGCTAAGCTCGCTAAGGAGCGCGAGTGTCGGTCAAGAGTCCTAGGGCTTATTCACGCCGCAGACCCGGGGTTGATCGACCTGAAGGTTGTGAAACTGGATCCAGGCACGACCGAGAGACTAGAGCAGACCATGCGCATTCTATCGGGCGACGACGAAACCGGCGAAGATCCTGTCAAACAGGATCAGATCCAGCTTGTGCATCGAGGCCGCAACCGCAGCGTCCCGCTCGCCCCATCGGACGAGTCAAACGGCACGCAGGTCTGGGTCAGCCTCGCTGGCCCAATACTCGATGCGCTGGTACGCGGGACAGTTCTCCTTGTCGACGAGATTGATGCGAGTCTTCATCCAGACCTTGTAGCCAACCTGATTAACCTCTTCCAAGACCCTCGAAATAATCCTAACTGTGCACAGCTTGTGTTCAATGCACACGATACGAACATCCTAGGCAACCCAGAGTCTCGGGGACTTGGGCGCGACCAGATATGGTTCGCGGAGAAGGACAAGAACGGGGCTGCATCCCTTTATTCCTTGGCTGACTTCCGCCCTCGCCGCGGTGAGTCGATTGAGCGTCGCTACTTGAGCGGCCGTTATGGAGGGGGCCCAACTCTCGACCCGGCACAGTTTGCCGATTCTGTGAAGAGTGTCAATCGGCTACGGTCAGGTTTGTCCCGCTGAGACTTCGAGCAAAGCGTGCCTCGCGGCGCCTGGCTCGGAGGAAGTCGCGAAGAATCATCCGGATCCTCACTGAAGGACAAGTCACGGAGCGGGAGTATCTGCGGCGTATCTGTGACGACTCGGCGAAGCTCATGTTTGGAGACTATTGCATGGCACTGATGGCCTTGGCCGAACAAGCCGAGCGTGAACTACGCCAGGAGCGCCGTAAGCCTGCCGTGAATCGGCGGTTCGTCGATGTGTGGTGTGTATTCGACCACGATGGTCGGGAACCCATTGAGAGCGTGATCCGCGAGGCTGTCCGGGTAGGGTCATCTCGGAAAGCGGAGACCTGCGGACTGGGCCCACCCACCTTATCGACCTAATAGCAACGGCGCTGGATGTGGCCGACGCTGGACTATTCCGAACGATTCGGCGGAACAGCGATTAGGCCTCTGCAAGGCATGTCAATCGTAACAGTGCTTGAAGGCCCGCCCCTGGACGGAGAAGGCCTGTAGCGGGAGCGTAACCGCCCCGTGCGGCTCGCTGACTGCATCCATTCAGATTAGCGGTCTTGGCGGGGCTGGGGTTGATCTGTGCAAGAGCGTCGACGGCACTGAAATAATGGTCGGAGGGACTCGTGCTCGGTAGTTCGCCACATAAGCGCAGAGTGTTTCCCGAATCTCATGGCTGAGGTGCATCGCGAATCGACTGCGGCCTCGATGAGGCTGAGGGAGGCTACAGCGCAGGATCTGGATGCAGTCTGGCGCATCAACGAGCGGTCCGTGCCAGCGGCCAACAGCCTCTCGCGGGAACGGCTGCAGCGCTTCGCGCGGGAGGCCCAGTATTTCCGAGTAGCCGAGTACTGCTCCCAGATCGCAGGTTTCCGGCTATGTCTCGCGCCGGAAGCCGACTACGACAGCCCGATCTTCCGGTGGCTGAATCAACGCTACGACAGGATTCTGTATGTCGACCGGGTGGCTGTGGACAAGAGCTTCCACGGGCGCGGCATCGCCCGTGCCCTGTACTTGGATGCCGCTGGAATCGTCCGAGACCGTTGCCGGATGATCGCATGCGAAGTCAACTTGAGACCTGGGAACGATGCCTCACTCAAGTTTCACGAGCGGCTCGCGTTCCGCCCCGTGGGCACTCGTGACCACGGATACGTCAAGGTGCAATACATGCTGCGGGAGCTGCCATTCTGACGAGACGCAGCGCGGAGTCCTTGGAGCAGGCATGTAGGTGCATGGGGCAATCGATTCACTCGCCAAGCCGGGCTTGTTGCTCGGGATCTGAACAGGCGCGCTTGGCGCATGCTGGTCGGGAAGCAGTCGTCCGAGCGGGTCGTCTATGGTCTTAAGCTGACAATAGGCTTGGACGTGCGTATCTATCGGCCCATAGCGATAGCTGGCAGTCTGGGATCGATTCTCTTGGCGCTGGTCGTGTGTCCGTCGTATGCCTCGGCCCAAGGCGTGGCATCGAGAGGTGTTCGACCGACTCCGCGCGGACAGCCTTCCGGCATCCCATTCCGTGCGAGATTCGTCGATGTGGCGAGAGAGGCCGGCCTGTTGCGCCCTACCGTCTATGGGGAGGTCGACTACAAGGACTACATCCTCGAGACCATCGGAGGCGGGGCGGCATGGCTCGACTATGACAAGGACGGCTGGATCGATTTGCTGATCATGGGCGGGACGCGGTTTGGAAATCCGACTTCGGACAGTTCGCTGCAGCTACACCGCAATCTCGGTAACGGCACTTTTGAGGAAGTCACAAGAGCCGCGGGACTGCATCGGGTCGGTTGGGCCTCCAGCGCAACAGTCGGAGATTTTGACAACGATGGACACCAAGATATTTTCGTGACGTTCTGGGGTCAGAACGTGCTCTACCGCAATCTGGGAGATGCTTCGTTCGTTGACACCACCGGCGAGGCCGGTTTGCTGGACAGCGAGAGGCGCTGGGGGGCCGGCAGCACGTTTCTGGATTACGACAGGGACGGCTTCTTAGACTTGTTCGTCACAAACTACCTGCACTTCGACCCCGAGACAACTCCCGGCAAGGGCTCGGGGACGAACTGCACATGGAAAGGCGTGCCGGTCAATTGCGGCCCGCGCGGATTGCCGCAGGGCCGCCACAACCTGTATCGCAACTTGGGAGACGGCGTCTTCCAAGATGTCACTGAGGAGTCCGGCATCGGGGATTCTGCGCCGGGCTACGGAATGACCGCCGTGGCTGCGGATCTGGACGGCGACGGGTGGGTAGACCTTTATGTTGCTTGTGACGGCACGCCCAGCTTGCTGTTTCGGAACCTGGGCGATGGGACATTCCGCGAGGAGGGGCTGGAGCGTGGGGTTGCGTTGAGCGAAGACGCGATCGAGCAGGCCGGGATGGGCGTCGGCATCGGCGACTACGACTTGGACGGGGATCTGGACCTGTTCAAGACGCACTTCTCGGACGATACGAATGTGCTCTACCGCAACGATGGCGGCGGGGTCTTCGACGATCGCACCGTCGAGGCCGGTCTTGGGGTTGAAACGCGCTTCGTGGGCTGGGGCGCCGCGATCGCGGATCTAGACAACGACGGCTGGCCAGATCTTGCCTACGTCACCGGCAGCGTCTACCCAGAAGTGGAGGAGAAGCTGCCGCACTATCCGTACAAGACCTCGAATGTTGTGTTCCGCAATCTTGGCGCTGGTCGATTCGAAGAGTTGATCGAAGGGGCGGGACCGGGAATGGCCGCTGCCCACTCGAGCCGTGGGGCGGCATTTGGCGACTACGACAATGACGGAGACATCGATATGCTCGTTGTCAACATGAACGAGCCGCCGTCGTTGCTGCGCAACGACCTCTCGGGAACTGCCGGCTGGCTCCAACTGATGCTGCGCGGCGCGCCCAGTCGGTCAAACCGCGCAGCGATCGGCGCTCAGGTCGTTCTCCGCTACGGGAGCCACGTCCAGGCCCGTGCGGTCACGGCACAGTCAAGCTTCTACTCTGTTGACGATCCCCGCTTGCACTTTGGCCTCGGCTCGGCAAAGCGAGCGGACGTGACCATTCGCTGGCCTTCCGGCACAGAAGAGAGGCTGGAAGGGTTGTTGGCGGGAAGAATGTACATTGTCGAAGAAGGCAAGGGGATCGTCCGATGACGAGGTGCGGCAGGCAATCTGCTGGACAGCTCTGCCGCATGGTCGCCTCGGCTAGCCTAGCCTTGGCGGTTGGATCCGCAGCACAGGATGCGCCGTCCCTAACCCGCGTCGCGGAACTGATTCGATCCGGCCACGTCGAGCAAGCGGTCCGCATGGCCGACCGCCTCAGCGAGGCCGCTCCGGCGGATCCTCGCCCGCGTACGCTCAAGGGTGTCGCGCTGGCTGCACTCGGACGAACCGAAGAAGCCCTCGGAGTATACGCATCGGCGCTGACGCTCGCACCTGACTACCTTCCCGCGCTGCAGGGTGCAGCGGAACTGGAAATGCGCCTAGGACGCGCGCAGGCGGCGGGGCGTCTCGAGCGCATCGTACGACTGCAGCCGGAAAACCGCACGGCTCACGCGATGCTTGGGGTCATTGCGTATCGATCGCGCAATTGCGAACGCGCGCTCCAGCACTTCGCGCGCGGGGAGTTCGTTGTGGTTGGCGATGCGGAGGCCTTGCGTCAGAGGGCGGAGTGCCGCTTCTCGCTGGGGCGCTTCGATCAGGCGGCGGAAGACTTCCGGCGCCTCCTTGCCGAGCCGAGGGCGAATCCCGCGATGCGCTACAACTTGGGTCTAGCGTTATACGAGGCGGGCCGAGCGGACGAAGCCGTCACGGAACTGGCAGCTTTGGTCGAATCCTCAGACCCGCCCAATATCGAAACGCTGAGCCTCCTCGCCGACGCCCAACACGCGGCGCTGGACTCCCCGGGAGCACTAGCGACCCTCCAACGCGCAATCGGCAGCCATCCTCGCGCGGAGAGGCTCTACCTGCAACTCGCCGAGCTCTGCATCGAGCACGGGGCCTACGATCTCGGTGTCGAGATCGTCGATATCGGAGAGCAGAACATACCGGCTTCCCACCGAATCCTGACAATGCGCGGCATCTTGCTCGCAGAGTTGGGGCGCTACGACGAGGCGGAAACGGCCTTCGCAGGGGCGGCCGAGGCAGACAGCGACACCCAGTCGGCGGCGGTCGGGCTGTCCTTGACCTTACAGAAGACTGGTCGTATGGACGAATCGCTTGAAGTCCTCCGGCAGCGTGTCGCGGCACGTCCTGACGATGCAGTCGCGCAGTTTTTCTACTCCCAAGCACTGATCAAGCAGGGCGTCGAACCCGGATCGCCCGGCTTTGGCGAGGCGCTCGAAGGCCTGCTTCTGGCCGCCGAACGGCTACCGGGTGAGTCTTCGCCCCGGATCGAGCTTGGGAAACTCTACTTGCGGGCCGAGCAGCTCGATCGGGCGATCGCGGTCTTGGAAAAGGCCGCGCAGCTCGCGCCCGATGACCGGCAGGCAACGTATAACCTGATGATTGCGCTGCGCAGAGTCGGTCGCGCCGATGAAGCAGCTGCCCTAGCAGTGCGCATGCGGGAGCAGCTTGAGCGGGCACAGGATCAGGAGATCCAGAGAAACCGCTACCGTCTTGTGCGGGTCGGCCAGCAGCGGCCCTAAACGGCGCATCTCGTCGCCGAAGATACGCAGCGGAAGCGGTTGCGCGATTGGGGGGGCATTCATACAATTGTTGTCGGCATTCCGGCCTGGGTCGCCTGGCGGCGGCGGCCGGTTCCTTGCAACCGGAAATCTCCGGGGGAGTCGAACAATGAAATCGTGCAGCCTGCCAGCCACGCTCGTCTCGCTGGCTATTCTCCTTCCCGCCGTGGCCCTCGCGCAGTTCGGCAGCAGCATTCAAGGAACGATCGTGGATCAGTCTGGAGCGGTGATCCCCGGAGCAGGCGTCACCTTGACGGACATCTCGACCGGGATCGAGCGCATGGGCGAGACGAACGTGTCCGGCGTGTATCGCTTTCCCAGCCTGGGCGCTGGAGAGTACGAGGTCCGGGTGGAAGCCGACGGCTTCGCCGTGATGTTGATTCCGGTCGACCTGCTGACCAACCAGATTGGCGAGGCGAATGCCCAGCTTGATGTGCAGGCAGCCGCTGAGCGCGTCGTAGTGACCGCCGAAGCGCCCGTGCTCGATACTGCCGACTCGCGCCTGCAGTCAACCGTCGAGGAAGAGCTGCTTGACGACCTTCCGTTCGGTTCCCGCAACATGCTCGGCCTGGCGGCCGTGGCCCCGGGCATCACCGGCTACGGGCTGCTCGCTGGCGGCACTGCCACCGGTCCTCCGGATAACTTCAACACCGAGGTTGCGATCGAGGCGAGCGGGAACGGCCGCAACTCCAGCGGCAACCTCTACACCCTGGATGGCTTGAACATGACAAGCAACATCATCCAAGGCCGTCCCAACGTCACACCCAATGTTGAGTCCGTGGAAGAGGTGGCGATTCAGACAAACACGTTCAGCGTCGAGCAGACCAACGCGAGCTCGGTCCAAGTCGCGATTACCACCAAGAGCGGTTCAAACGAGCTTCACGGCACGGCCAGCTACTTTTTCACCAATCAAGGGCTGACCGCGCGCACCGTGTTCTCTCCCGGGCAGAAGCAGAAGTTCAAGAAGAACATCCTCAACGGCACGATCGGCGGACCAATCGTGAAGAACTCGACCTTTTTCTTCGGCTCGTACGAGGGGCTGCGGTCGGAACTATCCCTCGCCGACTCTGTGAGGACGTTCGAGTCACGGGAGTTCGTGGATTGGGCGCAGGAGAACTTCCCGGGCACTCTGGGCACGCAGTTTCTTGCCGAGCGCCCTCCCGTGGATGCCTTCACCACCGGGAACACCCGCTCAGCAGCGGATGTATTCGGTACAGGCGCAAGCGGCTGCGGGACTGCCGCGACGCAGCCGGGTAGAGGAGGTCGTTACCGAGCCTCCTCCCCCACAGAGCCAAGCGTG
>JAPPMC010000103.1 GCA_028819235.1 Bryobacterales bacterium | reverse complement strand
ACCAGTGGGCCGCCGGGCCCGTCGTGGCAGGGGTTTTGGCGCGAGCACTAGCTCGGCAAACGCTCGAGTCCCCTCTAGACACTTAGTCTCGGTGTGTTGTGGGCGGAATCGCTAAGTGCGGGAGGCGTGGCCCAAGAGGGCCCCGAAGATTCAGCGCCGGGCAATCGCGAGACTCCAATTCCGCGGCGCAGCCACGGACGTGGACCTTCGCTGCGATCCCTGCTCTGACGGTATCCGTCAGGCGAGCGACGCAAGCATTGGCGCGCCCGCGCGAAACTCCGGGGCTCAACGAGGCAGATTCTGCCGCAAAACGCGCACGCGGTCAGTTGCGTGATCGACAAACCAGACGTCGCCCGTGCGGCTAGTCGCCACGAGGCGGGGAAGCAGGTGCGCCGACACGGGCGGCCCGCCGTCCTCTTGGGCAAGTAACCGACCCGAGCCCGCAACCGTCGAGATGGTCCCCGACCTGTCGATCTTGCGTACCCGCCTGTTGTCAACCAAGAAAACGTTACCGTCCGAATCCGCTGCGATATCCCGGGCGTTCACGTCGGCTTCGATCGCCGGGCCATCGTCGCCGCTGTAGCCTCGCACTCCCGTGCCAGCAATAGTGACGATGACTCCGTTGCTATCGACCCTTCGAATTCGGGACGTCTCGTTGTCGAACACGTACACGTTGCCCGCCGGATCGGTCGCGACCCGGTACGGGTAGTCCAAGCGGGCTTCGGAAGCGGGCCCGCCGTCCCCTTCGTGTCCCGACCGACCAGTCCCCGCGAACATCGTGATCCGCCCGTCGGCACCGATCTTGCGGACCCTGTGGTCCCCCGCGTCGGCCACATAGAGGTTGCCCTGCGCGTCGGCCGCAATGTCAAGTGGACCCACGAATCGGGCTTGCACGGCCGGGCCGCCGTCCCCTTCGTACCCCGGCGGAGGTGCAGAGGTCGGAGGTTCGTGATACATGGAGCTGATGACACCCGAAGTGTCGACCTTGCGCACGCTGCGATTCCCGCTGTCCGCGATGTAGACATTGCCGTATGGATCCACGGCAACTCCGCATGGATAATCCAGGGCTGCCTCTGTTGCTGGACCGCCGTCCCCACCAAAGCCAGGCTCACCCGTGCCGGCTATTGTCTTGATCCCACCTTCGGGACCGATGGCGCACACTCGGTGATTGGCGGAATCGGCCACGTAGACAGTGCCGGCCACGTCCGCCGCCAAGCCATTCAAACTGCGGAACCGGACATCGGCAGAAGGGGCCTTATGCGCTCCGCCGTGCTCGACGTCTGCGGAGGAGTTGCGCTCTCCGGAACCGGTGAAGGTCTGGACGGTGCCCAACGGATCGATCCTGACTACGGAGTCGTTCTTCCAATCCGAGACGTAGACATTGCCCGCAGCGTCCGCCGCGACGCTGGCAGGTTCTGCAATGTCCGCTGGGATCGCGGCCTTGCCATCGCCATCGGATCGCCCCACATCCAGTACGAAAACAGTAGAGATCGTCCCGGTACTGTCAATCTTTCGAATGCGCTTCCCGTAGAGTTCGACTAGGTAGAGGTTGCCGACAGAGTCGGTTGCGATCGAGGCAGGGGACGAGAGATGGGCGAGCGTGGCGAGGCCTCCGTCCCCTGAGTCGCCGTTCTCGCCAGCCCCTGCAAACATGCCGATGCTTCCATCCGCTGCAATCTTGCGGATGGTGTTCCCGCCGGGAGACGCCAGAAACAGGTTGCCTGCCGCGTCCGCGGCAATGAAGTCTCTCGGCAAGCCCCAACCGCTCTCGAAGTCCACCCGCTCCTCCGGATCGAGCAGCATCTTCAGATCAGCCACAGTGGCCGTCTCGCCCGACGAGCAGATCTTACGAATCCGCATGTGCCGCGCGTCGAAGTAGTACACATTCCCGGCTTCGTCCGCGGCCACCCATGTCGGAATGTCCCTTGTGTGCGGAATCTTCTTCGGCCGTCGCCATCCGCCCGATCTCTCGCCTGTCCCCGCGAACGTCGTGATCGCACCGCTGGGGTCAATCCGGTATACACTGCACTCTTCGGCAACGTAGAAGTTACCTGCCTTGTCCGCGGCCAGCCGCGATGCTTGCTCGAAGAATGGTTCCTCAACCGAGCCACTTTCCTCCGGATGGCCATCCTCTGCGGTACCAGCTGCGCACACGACGTTTTGCGAACCCTCCAAGCGCCACACGTGATCCGAAGTCAGCATGCAGAGCCTGTCATGAGCGTCTCCGGCGATAGCTTTGATCAGACTCGTGGACCGCGGCCCCCCTTCCCACATCGTCCGGAGGCCCCCCGCGCCCGCAATCGTCTCGATGACGCCCGAACGGTCGATTCGGCGCAACCGGTGATTGCCGCTGTCGGCCACGTAGACATTGCCGCTCGCGTCCGCGGCCAGCCCCTCGGGCGATTTCAGTAGGGCCGCGACTGCTGGGCCCCCGTCACCCCAGTACGCAGCCTCCCCGGTTCCTGCAACCGTCGAAATCTGGCCTCCCGGGGCGAACTTCCGAATTCGGTGCCTGTATCTTTCGGCTACGTACACGGTTCCCGACGGATCCACGGCGATCCCCTGGGGCTGTTCTAAGCAGGCCTCCTCTGCCGGTCCCCCGTCACCGGTGGCGAACACCTCCCCGCCCCCCGCGAAGGTCCGTATGATGCCGTCCCGGTCAATCACTCGCACCCTGTCATTCCGATAGTCAGCAACGTAGACATTTCCGTCCGGATCGACCGCTACGCCTGCGGGACAGCAGAGGAAGGCTCGCTTCGCTGTGCCTCGATCTCCTTGGAAGCCACGCCTTCCCGATCCCGCAACCGTAGTGATGATCCCCTCTGTGCTGACCTTTCGCACGCGGTCGTTGTCTCGCTCCGCCAAGAATACGTTCCCAAGAGCATCCGTTGCGATCAGTTCCGGGCTGTGCAGCTTGGCTTCCACCGCTGGGCCGCCATCGCCGCCACAGCCGGGTTCTCCGGTGCCTGCGACTGTTGACACCGTTCCTGACGGATCGATCTTCCTGAGCCGGTGGTTGCGAAAGTCGCTGACATACACATTCCCACGAGCGTCAACCGCCACGCCCATTGGCAGGTTGAAGATAGCTCGGGAAGCCTGGCGGCCATCGCCGCCGTATCCAGCAGTACCGGTCCCGGCGATTGTTGAGATCAACCCACTGCGGTAAACCTTGCGAATGCGATGGTTGTGCGTATCCGCGATGTAAACGTTCCCGACACCGTCTACCGCCACTCCGCATGGCCCGCTGAGGAGGGCCTCGCGGGCCGATCCGCCATCCCCACCGCAACCATTCTTCCCAGTCCCTGCAATCGTCTCGATACGACCGTCTTGCCCAACCCTGCGCACACGGTTGTTGGTGGTGTCGACCACATACACGTGACCTTCGGAGTCTGCAGCGACCCCGGCGGGACGACCCAACCGTGACTCCGTTCCAAGCTCGAAGTCGCCGCCTTTGCCACTATCGCCGGTGCCCGCCAACGTGGTGATGATTCCATCAACGGAAACGCGCCGCACTCGGTACCCGCTCCATTCCGCAATGTAGATACTTCCCTTCGGGTCCGCGGCCACGCCCAAGGGACCTTTAAGGCGGGCAGTCGTCGCCGGAATGCCGTCCACTGTCGCTAGTCGCCGACTCCCCCCTCCGGCAACAGTCTCGATGATTCCTTTCTTGGAAATCCTCCGCACCCTGGCGTTTCGTTGGTCGGCAAAGTAGACGGCTCCCGATTCGTCGACCGACAACCCTGCGGGCGAGTCAAGTAATCCCTCCCGCGCCGGGCCCCCGTCTCCTCCGAACCCAGGCGCCCCTGCTCCCGCGATGGTATCAATCGTCCCCTGTGCGTCGACCCGGCGGATGCAATGGTTGTGCATGTCCGAGAAGTAGAGTTGGCCGCGACCGTCGGAAGCAATACCCCCGACAGAAGAGAGCAGCGCCTCTGTGGCAGGAACGCCCTCGCCTGCGTGACCGCGGTAGACCGGCCCCATGCCAGCGAACGTGGAAGTCGACCCGTCGGAGTCGACCTTGCAAATCCGGTTGCCACCGATGTGGGAAAGGTACACATTCCCCCGTTCATCTACGGCCAATCGCTCCGGCAGGAATTGCCAGAACCACGAAGCATCATCCACCGAGCCGCTACCACTTCTGCGCCGGGCGTCGGCGACCGTAGAAATGAGACCGTCGCTGTCGATCCGCCGGACCCGGCCGCTGCCGAATTCCGTGACATAGATGTTGCCTGACCTGTCGGCAGCAACATCTGACGGGTAGTCCAAGTCGGCTTGCACTGCCGGAATGCCCTCCGGTAGATCCGGCTTCCTGATGAGGTCCAGGACCGTATGCTCCACCAGTCTCCAGCGGTCGCCGAAGAAGTCCAGAACATGCTCGACACCTTGGTGCACATAGCGGTCCCCCGTTGCCACTTTGCGCGAACCGATTCGCCATGTCCCGTCTGCACCGGGAATCAGATGGACAGTTGAGCCGCCGGGCAATGCGATGGATTGCGTCCCGTACTGGCGCCTTGCCGTGAACGTCCCCCCTGCTCCCGGTTGCAGGACGAAAGTGTTCCCGTCCTTGGCGGTCACTTGGCTCCCGTCGGCATAGGACCTCCCTTCGCGCCAGAGAGTACCGTAAGCGGCGAACTCGAACACGTGTTGCTCGCCGCCCTTGCCGAGCCCTACGCTGAGCTCATGGTCGAAACGGACGATTCGCACGTTGTGGTAGGCACGGTCCGCGACGAGGAGGAATCCGCCTCTGTCTATCGCCAAGGCTGAGGGAGCGTAGACGTTTGCCTCAAAGGCCGGGCCTCCGTCGCCCTCTGCGCGGAAGCCTATCTCGCCAGTGCCTACCACCGTGGTGATGACCCCGGCGCGATCGATCCTGCGAACCCGATGATTCCCGACGTCGGCGACGTAGATGTTGTCGGCTCGATCGGTCGCCAGTCCATTTGGGTGGAATAGTCGGGCAAGGACCGCCAGGCCGCCATCCCCGGAGTAATGGATCTCCCCTGTGCCCGCCACCGTTGTTATGATCCCGGCCTGGTCAATCCGCCTGACGCGATGGTTATCGCTATCGGAGACAAACAAGTTCCCGTGCCGATCCGTCGCCAGCCCCTTTGGACTCCAAAGAAGCGCTTCTGTGGCCTTACCGCCATCCCCGACGTACCCAGCCATTGCTGTGCCGGCAACAGTCGCGATCAAGCCGTCGGAGGAGATCCTTCTCACGCGATGGTTACCGCTCTCGGAGACAAACACGTTGCCATCCCCGTCCACGGCTAGGCCGGCGGGGCCATCCAAAGGTGCTTCGACGGCTGGACACCCATCACATGCGCACCCCTGTTCCCCGGTGCCCGCGATGGTCGTGATGAGCCCCTCGGGATCGACCCTGCGGACGCGGTGGCAGTAGAACTCGGCGAAATACAGATTGCCGGAACGATCGATGGCCAAGGCGGTGGGCCCATCAAGCGAAGCCTCTGTTGCCTTGCCTCCGTCACCGGAGTGGCCTTTCTTGCCCGTGCCGGCGACGGTCGTGATCACTCCCTCAGGGTCGATTCGCCGAATGCGGTAGTTGTACTGGTCGGCGACGTACAGATTGCCGAACCTGTCGGCTGCCAGCCCGGACGGGTCGGAGAGCTGTGCCCGGGACGCCGGGATTCCGTCGCCGTTGAAGCCTCGCTCCCCAATACCCGCAAGCGTCTCAATCATTCGCCCCAGCTCCTGTCGCCCGTCAGGCGATCCTTGGATTCAGAACAGCCTTCTCAGACCCCTCGTACTGAGTCTGGCACGGAGGTTGCCCCGAGCGCTACGACTCGCCTGAACCCTGCTGTCGCAACCGCGAAGTGCCCGGAACGCTCGTCGGCACGGTATGCGGCGAGAATCCCCGCGAGCACCCCCGCTGCGACCATGCCGAGGCCGAAGGGACTGTTGAATGGCACCTCAAGGTCGGGATGGTTCTGTCAGCCTTCGACCGGGGGCGCGAGGGGTTTGGTGCCTGCCCGCCAAGTCCTCACGAGGGAGACCGTGCACCGTCTTCTGGCGAATTCCGGGCTGACCGGGCAGCGGACGAACGGCGGAAGGGCCATGAGTGGGTAGCGTGGCCCGGCGCAAGCCCGGGAATTCATCGCGCGGCGACCGAGAGACCGCTATTTCGCCGTGCAGATGCGGACATGGACCTTACCTTCGGTCGGGTCGGAACAGCCTCTCGCCGATATGTCGCCGTCTTCGCGACAGCGCTGTGGCCCTGCCGCAATGCCTGACTCGCCACCCGTCAGGGACGGACCGCCAGAAGTGTGCTGGCTGCCGGTCTCGTCAGAGGGATGTGCCCGCCCGTCTCGCGGAGTTCCCAAGACTCCATGACCTGAACTCTCAAGCCACGCCACCAGCGCCTCCAACTCTTCATCGCTCACGCGCTTGAGTCTGTGCCCCCGCCGGTTGTCTC
Organism: Bryobacterales bacterium; assembly: GCA_028819235.1. Taxonomy (GTDB): domain Bacteria; phylum Acidobacteriota; class Terriglobia; order Bryobacterales; family UBA6623; genus VXMF01. The sequence goes on along the minus strand of JAPPMC010000103.1, from coordinate 28,956 downwards.
CGAGGTCCAGCCATCGCAGATGCTGTGGCAGCTCTCGCGGTGTGCCGCCAAAATACCAGAAGCGGTCCGCTATCAGCGCAAACTTTCCCTTAATGTCATGCCAACTGTCATAGGGCGGTTCGTGGACCCGGGTGTCATCTCTACGTAGCCAACCATCGTCCGACCCGCGGTGATATATGTTGTCCGGGGTGCGGGAACGATCCGGCTTCTTGCCGTCGAACTCTCCACAGTCATAGTATTCGTCGATCGGCAATTTGCGGCCTACCCGCATCGCGTAGGTCACCCGATACCGGTGAGGCACTGGCCAAAGGCCCACGACCCAATCGCCAACTTCCGAGGCAGACCGAATCCTTGGCTTGCATAGACACAGTGTGCAAACGCTGCCGTCCACGTTCGGCGCTACGCCGAAGTCATGGACAACAACGTACGTGCGAATCGTCGGCACTTGCTCCAAACTCCCTGACGAGCATTGTCACCCAACGCATCGCCTGAGGAACGTCGGCGGCATCGAACACAAACTCCTGCCCTTTGCTTACGCTCCGGACATGGCTCCAATTCGGTGTTCGCCGCCAGCGCCTCGCGTCTCGATGGTATGTCAACTGTGGAGCGCCGACACCATCCCAGAACCACGGAGGAAGCCGCCAGTCTGTCCTGCGGTTCACTGCGGGATCAGTGAGCGTTAGCCTACTGTCGAGGCCCGCCAGCAGACCTGCGCCCGGTAGCGATGTCTCGTTTCCGTCGATGTCAAGGCTTGTTGCGGCCACGTACAGGCTGTTGTTGGGGGGCCAGGTCCGTCCACAGACGTGTGGATGGGTGCCCAGCCAAGGGTTGGCGTCCACAGTCTCCGTCCCGATGGCACCAACCCGCAAGACCTCTCCCACTTGGAGCCACCCGAACAGGCGGTGCACAGATCGGGCGTTCCGAGCATACGACCACAGCCCTCCCTGTCCCGGCTGTACACGGCGAAACCACCCGAAGAACAGGAAGACGTCACCTTGGCCGACGCCGTTCCGATCTAGGTGACCCTGTGCCGAGCCCACCTGACCGAACGCAGGTCTCCATCCAATCTGCCGACCGAGAGCGGCAGCACTCAAGTCTGGGTCAAGGTGACACGAGTGCGTTCCCGGCACCCGCCGCTTAGTCAGGCCCTCGACAAGAGGACCGATCGACTCACCCTTCCAGAGCACGTCGCGGAACCTGACCGGCCCCGCGCGAGCAGGGATTGGAAGGGACAGAGCGCCGCCATCCGGAAAGACCGGACTCGGCACACGGCCATGAACCGAATCGAAGCCCTTTCGACTGAGAATGATCTTCATGGCTTCAGGAAGTGGGAGGACAGCGTTGCCGAAGAGACGATGCTCTCATGGCCCAACGCGCTGAAATCCGTCCCTGCAGGCCTAGTCTTGGGCGGCCAGCGTCTCTGAGAGCTCGGCCCACTCCCGCTCCCGCCTCTGCATCTTCTGCTGGCTCGCTTCCAGCTTCTTCAGAGCCCGCTCGCGGCCCTGCCTGTCTGAGCCGGCCATCTGCAGGGCCTCCTGCAGCTTGGCGCTGGACTCCTCAATCTCCTCGATCTCGCGCTCAATCGTGTTGATTCGTCCTCGGATGGATCGGATCCCAGCCGGGCCCAACGTTCGGCGCCGTCGCAGCCGACGCGGTTTGCGGACCTTTGCTGCGCTCTTCTTGGTCTTGCTCTTGGCGCTCTTGGCCGTGGACTGTGAGGCTGTGCCGTGCTGGCGATACCACAGGAAGTCCTCGTAGCCGCCCGGATACACCTCAGCCTCGCCATTCCCCACGTGGATCACCTTGTTTGCCAGCCGGTTGATGAAGTACCGGTCGTGTGAGACGAAGACGATCGTTCCTTCGAAGCCCAGCAATGCCGTCAGAAGAACGTGCTTCGCCCGCATGTCCAGATGGTTTGTGGGTTCGTCCAGCAAAAGGACATTGCTCGGCCTGAGCAGGAGCCGGGCGAGGGCGTATCGGTTGCGCTCGCCGCCCGAAAGGACGCCAATCGGCTTGAACACATCGTCGCCGCTGAAGAGGAAGCTTCCGAGCAGCCCGCGAAGTTCGGACTCAGCCATCAGGGGGCCGTGCGCCAGCAGGTCGTCCAGGACCATCGCATCAGGATCCAGCTCCTTGTACTGGTCTTGTGCGAAGTGATCGATGCCGACCCGGTAGCCCTCCCTTCGGCGCCCCGAATTGATCGGCTCCGTGCCGGCCAGGATCCGGATCAGGGTCGACTTGCCCGCGCCATTTGCGCCAACGAGGGCGATCCGGTCACCGCGCTCGATGCGCAGGGAAACTTCGTCAAACACATGCGTCTCGCCATACGACTTGGCCACGCGGTCGAGTTCCACCACCACCCTCCCGGACTGCACGGGCTGCGGGAAGCGGAAGTGGATCGTCTTCTGTTCCCGCGGGATCTCGATCCTGTCCATCCTCTCAAGCTCCTTGATCCGGCTCTGGACCTGGCGGGCCTTGGTCGCCTTGTAGCGGAATCGTTTGATGAACACCTCCAACTGCTCGATCCGGTCCCTCTGGGCCTTGTACGCTCTCCGAATCTGCTCTAGCCGCTCGTCCTTCAGCCGCTCGAACTTGGAGTAGTTGCCTGTGTAGAAGTGCGCCTTGCGATTCCAGAGGTGGACCACCTTCCGAATCGTGGCGTCGAGGAAGAACCGGTCGTGGGAAACGATGATGAAAGCGTGCGGGTAGCCTTTGAGGTACTCCTCGAACCAATTGCGGGCCTCAAGGTCGAGGTGGTTGGTGGGCTCGTCGAGCAGCAGGATGTTCGGCTTCGCCAGCAGCAGCTTCGCCAGCGCGACCCGCATCTGCCAGCCGCCAGAAAAGTGCTCGCACGGACGGTCCCAATCGGCGCGAGGAAAGGCAAGGCCGGCCAGCACAGTTCCGACTTGGGCTTCCTTGCTGTATCCGTCGAGCGCCTGATAACGGCTGGAGCACCACTCGTAGCGGTCCAGCACTGTCTGGAACTCTTCGCTCTCGGGATCTACCTCGCCCATCTTGTGGGCCAGATCCTCCAGCTCCGCCTCAAGCCGAACCGCCTCGGTGAAGACGCTGACGCACTCCTCGAAGACCGTCTTCCCAGAGAAGGTCAGGCCCTCTTGCGGGAGGTATCCGGTCTGGATTCTCTTCTGTCTCTGGATCAAGCCGCTCTCCAGCCGCTCGCTCCCGCCAATGATCTTCAGCAGGGTGGTCTTTCCTGTGCCGTTGTCTCCGACAAGGCCGATGCGGTCCCCGGGCACGATGAGCCAGTCCAGCCCATCGAACAGCACCCGATTTCCGTATCGCATGAAAGCGTTAGCGAACCGGATCACAAGTTCGAATATAGACGCCTGTATTCCGGCCAGCGGTGTGCAGCTGTCCGAAGGATCTTCGCAGCCGACTTCTCAGGCGGTCGAGCCGCGTCCAGCACCAAGTCCGCAGTGTTCCGCGTCGGACGAACGTGGATGCGGTACATGGGAACGGCGAACCTCTCCCACTGCTCGCGTACGGTGGACTCCGAACGGCCTCGAATCGCCGTGTCGCGAGCGATCCGCCGCTTAAGGCACAGGTTCTCCGATGCCTCCAAGAATACTGAGAGGTCAAGATGCTGGCGGACCGGCGCCTTTACAAGCACGAACAGGCCTTCCAGCAGGAGCAGCCTTGGCGGTTCGATGATTCTCGTGTCGGGTGTGCGGACGTGCCTGCTGAAGTCGTAGCACGGGGCGCTGACGGGCTGACCGGACCGCAGGGCCGCCAATTGGCCGCCAAGCAGATCCCAGTCCAAGGCGGCCGGCGAGTCGAAGTTGGTAAGGGAGCGCCCTTCCGGGGAGACGTGGGACAGGTCGCGGTAGTACTGGTCCGTCCCCAGGACAGCGCACCCGTCGACGAGCCGAGCGAGTTCAATCGCAACTCGAGTCTTGCCGGCCCCAGACGGCCCGGCTATGCCGATGATCTTCATCCGGGTCGAGGGCTCCGCGGGCCTGCACGAGCCACTTCCGGACCGTGCCCGCCCGAAATCAGCCCCTGTCCCACGAGCCCCGCTCGACCACCCCGACCCGATCGGCCCACTGCTGCCACAGTCCAGCGAGCTCTCCAACCCTCTCGGGCATCTCGTTGGCTAGGTCGTTAAGTTCGCTGCGGTCCTGAGCGATGTTGTATAGCTCCCACTGGCCGTTCTCCGGCATGGACCGCTTCGAGACCAGCTTCCAGTCCCCCACTCGCACGGCCCGGTTTCCTTCGTGCTCCCAGAACAGCCCTTCGGGGTGCCCTTCGGCTGCTTTGCCGCGGAACACGGGCGCCAGAGAGGCGCCCTCCATGGGATGGATCGGGCTGTCGTTGAAGGTCGCCGGGTAGCTGGCCCCAGACACGTCCACGCAGGTGGGCATGACGTCGATCAGGTGGCCCAGCTGGTCGCTCCAATCGCCCCGGGCCTCGATTCCTTCCGGCCAGTGGGCGATGAGCGGGGACGAGATCCCGCCCTCGTGGACCCAGTGCTTGTAGTAGCGGAAGGGCGTGTTCGAAACGTTCGCCCAAGGAATGCCGTAGCTCTGGTAGTTCTCCTCCGGACCGGGCATCAGGCTCGGGTCATTGCCAACCGCCACCGGATCGCCCGCGTAAGTCTCGCGGGCAATGTGCAGCCCCTGCCAGGCGTCCTGCGCCTCCTCTGCACAGCCCCCGTTGTCCGCCAAGAACAGGATCAGTGTGTTGTCCAGCTGGCCGCGCTCCTCGAGCGTGGTCACTACCCGGCCGATGGCCTCGTCCATCAGCTCTACCTGCGCCGCGTACACTTCCATCCGCCGGGCCTGCCACTCCTTGTCCGGTGCGTCATCCCAAGGTGCTTGGGACGGATCCCGATCGCTGAGTTGGGCGGACCCGTCGACGGCCCCCACTTGGCGCATACGATCGAGGCGCTCCTCGCGCAGGGCATCCCAGCCAGCGTCATATCGGCCCTTGTACTTCGCGATGGCGTCCTCCGGCGCGTGCAATGGCCAATGCGGTGCGGTGAACGGCAAGTAGAGGAAGAACGGAGATTCAGGCTTCTCGTCCAAAGTCTCCTCGATGAAACGGGCGGCGTTCTCGCCGATTGCCGTCGTGTAGTAGAAACCGGAGCCGGGATCCTCGGGCTCATTCCCGCGCCGGAGCGAGACCGGATCATAGAACGACCCCGCCCCGTGGATCGTCCCGTAGAACTTGTCGAAGCCCCGCTGCAGGGGCCAGTTGGACCGGTCCACCTCTTCGCCCGTACCCTCTGCGGGCGTCACGTGCCACTTTCCGCTCATGAGCGTCGAGTATCCAGCTGACCGCAGGACCTCGGCGATCGTGACGCAGCTCTTGTTGAGGTTCCCCATGTACGAGGGGATTGGAGCGCCGTCCTCTCTGTACTCGCTCATCATGTGGCCGACACCCGCCTGATGGGGATAGAGCCCCGTCACAAGCGAAGCCCTCGTAGGGCAGCAGCGCGCGTAGTTGTAGAAGGAGCGGAAGCGGAGCCCGTTCGCGGCCAGCCGGTCCAGCACGGGCGTGCTGATCTCGCCCCCGTAGCAGCCGATGTCCGAGTAGCCCATGTCGTCCGCCATGGTGACGATGATGTTGGGGGGTCTTGCCTCGCCAAGCCCGCCACGGTCCGAACACGCCCATGGCAGTGCTGCCGCAGAGGCGCCGAACTGCAGGAAAGTGCGCCTAGAAAGGAAGGACGTAGCGTCGGGCATGGCGCCCATCATAGCGCCCGCCAGACGCTTCGCCAGTGCCCGCTCTTGGCCGTTTCCGACCCTTGGAATCCACGGAATCGAACCGTCCACTTCGGCTGACTGAGGCGGACCCGCCCGGAGGCTTCGGTAGAATCAGCGCCTAGGAGGAAGACCTTCATGGACTTTGGGCAAATCAACTGGATCGCCGTGCTAGGTGCGGCGGTCGCCACCATGGCGTTCGGCGCGATCTACTACACGGTGCTGGGCAAGCCTTGGATGGATGCCGCCGGCGTCACCGAAGAGCAGATCAAGGAAGGCCGGGGGGCCGTACCGTATGTCATCAGCTTCGCATCGCTGCTGGTGATGGCCAGCGTGCTGGCCGGCCTTTTTGCGCAGCACTCCGGCGAGGAAGTGACGGCTGCCCACGCCATTGAGGCGGCCTTCGTTCTCTGGCTGGGATTCATCCTGGCAAGCATGGCGACCAACCACGCTTTTCAGGGGTGCCCGCCGAAGCTGACCGCTCTCGACTCCGGGCACTGGCTCGGCGTACTCGTGATCCAAGGACTGATCCTGAGCGCCTTCTGAGCCTATCCGCCTTGGCGTCGGCACAATGAGATCGGCCGGCCGACGCATCGTCGGGTGGGGGCTAGTGATAGTCTGGGCAATCGGGCGTTGCGAATCTCCGCCCGCCTGCCGCGCGGGGGCTGAAGTAACACTGCTATGAGAGCCATTCGGCTGGAACAGCCTCGCCATCTCGAGTACGTCCAACTACAGGAACCGCCCCTGCCGAGGCCGGGGTTGGCGTTGGTCGAGACACACCGCATGGGCATCTGCGGCACGGACTACAGCGGCTTTCTCGGCAAGATGCCGTTCTTTCGGTATCCGCGCGTGCCGGGGCACGAGCTCGGAGTTCGAGTACTCGCAACGGGCGAAGGGGTGCGAAACGTCCAAGCTGGGGACTGCTGCAGCGTCGAGCCGTACATGAACTGTGGCCACTGTTTCGCTTGCCGCAACGACCGCCCGAATTGCTGCGAGTCCCTGGAGGTCATCGGTGTGATGATCGACGGCGGGCTGTGCGAGCGGTTCTTGGTGCGGGCCGACAAGCTTCACGTCTCAAGAGAGCTTTCCTTCGAGCAGCTCGCACTTGTGGAGACACTCGGCATCGGCTGCCACGCCACCGACCGCGGGGCTCCTGGAGAAGGCGACCGCGTCCTCATCATCGGGGCGGGCCCGATCGGGCTAGCAACGCTGGAGTTCACGCGCCTCACCGGCGCGGAGATCACGGTGATGGACCGTATTGAGTCGAGGCTGGACTTCTGCCGCCGCCGGTACGGCATCCAGCACACTGTCACGTTCGAGGACGTGCCCAGCGCAGTGGGGCAAATGCGGGACATCACCTCCGGGGATATGTACTCCGTTGTCACGGACGCTACCGGAAGCTCGATCTCGATGAGCGGCGCATTGGAGTTTGTGGCCCATACGGGCACGCTGGTCTACGTCGGAATCACCACCGAGAGCGTCTCGTTCCCCCATCCCGCGCTGCATAGGCGGGAAATGACCATCAAGGGTTCGCGGAACGCGCTGCCGGCGGACTTCGGCCGCATCATCGGGCTGATCGAAGATGGCACGATCGACACAGATCCATGGATCACGCACCGGACCCCATTCGGCGAGGTAGTCGAGCGCTTCGAGGGCTACACACGCCCGGACTCCGGCGTGATCAAGGCCATCATTGAGGTGTCCGGCCAGCCATGATCCTCTCGGCGGCGACGGTGTGCCTAGTTCCGGAGGCTAAGGCCGGGCCATTCGTGTTCCACGGAGACCTGGCAGGCGCGTGCCGAGAATGCGCGGACCTCGGGTTCGACGCGGTCGAGCTGTTCGCGGCGTCCGGGGATCAGGTGGACCCCTCAGAATTGAGGACCTTGCTCAAAGCCCAGAACTTACGGCTCGCCGCAGTCGGCACGGGAGCCGGCATGCTATTGCACGGCCACGCCCTTTGCGTGCCAGATGCAGTTGCCCGGGCGCGGGCCTGCGAGTTCGCGAAGCGGGTCATTGACTTCGGCGCAAGATTCGCGGCACCCGCAATCATCGGATCCATGCAGGGTAAGGCCGAGAGGGCCCAGTCGAGGGAGAAAGCGCTGGAGCGCCTGACGGGTTCTTTGCGGGAACTTGCCGAGCACGCGGCCGACCGCGGGCAGAAGCTTCTGTTCGAACCGCTGAACCGGTACGAGACCGATCTCGTCCGAACGCTTTCTGAGGGGATCCAGCTGCTGGACACCGTCGGCTGCGACAATTTCTTCCTTCTGGCGGATTTGTTCCACATGAACATCGAAGAAGCAATTCCGGAGCGTTCGATTTTGGACGCAGCAGGGAGGATCGGACATGTACACTTCGTGGATTCGAACCGCCACGCGGCCGGATTCGGGCACACTGCGCTGAGGCCCATAGCGGACGCGCTAATCTCAACCGGGTATAGCGGCTACGCATCGGCCGAGGCGTTCCCCCTGCCCGATTCGAGCGCTGCGGCGCAGGGGACAATCGAGTCGTTCCGCCGATTCTTCCCAAGGTAACGGCCAGCGTTCCCGAGGCCGCAATCCCGAGCGCCTTGTTGGCAGCCTGCCGTCTGAGCGATGTCAGTCGGGGCGGGCCGCGTTTGCCCCGAATCGATCCCTCCACGACTCCCAGATGCTGGCAAGCTCCCGGACCACGCCCGGGTGCTGTCTGGCCAGGTCCTTTCCTTCGGACCGGTCCGCCGCAAGGTCGTACAGCTGCCACTCCCCCGGTCTGGCGTCCTCTTCTGCCGCCACGCTGCCCCAGCCGTCTGCCCTCGAATGGACAGTGTGCACGATCTTCCAGTCTCCCTTGCGGAGGGCGCGGTTCCCCTGATGGTAGAACCATAGCGCCTCGTGCGGGCTCGCGATATCCCGGTCGAACGCGGGGACCAAGCTGCGGCCCTCCATCTCCGGAGGACCGGCGTCGCCGGGGACCGTAAGGCCCGCAAGTTCCAGCAGCGTGGGAGGAATGTCGATCACGTGGCCCACTCGGGAACGGATCTCGCCGCGGGCCCGTATGCCAGCCGGCCAGTGCACGATCAGCGGCGTGGAGATTCCGCCCTCGTGCACCCAAGTCTTGTGCAGCCGGAAGGGCGTGTTGGCTGCGCTGGAGAAGCCGGGCCCGAGGCATAGGTAAGTTCCGGCCGATCCCGGCGGGGCGTCGGGATCGTGCCCGTCACCGCGCACCATGATCTCCGCGCTCGCCCCGTTGTCGGAGAGGAAGAAGATCACGGTGTCTTCGAATGCCCCCATATCGCGCACTTCCTGCAGCACCCGTCCGATCTCCCGGTCCATCCGGTCGATCATGGCCGCGTGGATGGCCATCTTCGTCGCCTGAAACGCCCGCTGTTGCTCGCTCAACCGTCGCCAGGGGAGCGGTCGGTTTACCTCGCCGGGCCCCAGCAGCTCAATCGCCTCCGGAAAGTCGTACGGCGGTCCGACGTCTTCATCAAGAAGTGACAGCGGCGAATCCGTGATGCCAAGGTGACGCTGGCGCCCGTGCCGCTCGCGCCGCAACTGGTCCCAGCCGACCAGATACCGGTCGCGGTAGCGGTCTATGTCCTCCTGCTCGGCGTGCAGCGGGAAATGGGGAGCGTGAAACGCCAGATACAGGAAGAATGGCTTTCCGGTCCGCTCCTCGGCGTGCTCCCTCAGGAACTCGACCGCGTGGCGCGCGGTCTCGGTCGTCAGGTGCGCTCCTTGGGCGGGCTCCAGATCAGGCAGCGGCTCACCGTCCCTGTCTTGGCCGACAAGATGGAAGAAGCCAGCCCGCGTGTGCGACTGGTACGAGTGCAGGAAGCCATTCTCGAGCGGCGCTCCGTCGACATGCCACTTTCCTGAGTGATACGAGAAGTAGCCGGCCTCGCGCAGCCGATCCGAGATAAGGCGGGCCCACGCCGGCCTTACTCCCCGGTTCCCGAACTCGCGCATGTCGAAGCCCGGCATGGAGTCACGGCGAACCTGCTGGGCGTAGTATCCGGTCAGCAGCGAAGCTCGAGTGGGCCAACACCGGGAGGTGTTGTAGAACTGCGTGAAGCGCAGACCACCTGTAGCCAGCGCGTCGAGGTTGGCCGTGTTGATCTCGCCGCCGAAGGAGCCGAGATCGGCATATCCCATGTCATCCGCGACGATGACCAGAAAGTTCGGAGGGGGCGCCAGCCGCCAAGATAGGCACTGCCAGGATCGCCGCAAGCGCACTTCGCATTACGGCAACCAGCATAGTGGCAGGGACGGGCACGACTGATGTCCGAGGCTGTCAGCCCACCCGGGGCGGCCCGTCCAATCAGCGACGCGGCCGCGTGGCACTCGGCGAGAATGGTGGTGTCGCTGGCCTCAAGGGCCGCAACCGCAAACCGCCATGGGCGATCTCTCGACCTTGGACATGGCAGTGCTGGCCTGCTATCTGGCGGGGATAACGGCTTGGGGGGCATGGCTTGGGCGCGGGTACTCAACCGGGTCCGACTACTTCCTCGGAAGTCGCAACCTTCCATGGGCCGCAGTCCTGCTGTCGGTCGTAGCGACGGAGACGAGCACGCTCACCTTCCTCAGCATCCCAGGCGTGGCCTACTCGGGAAGCCTGGTCTTCCTGCAGGTTGCGGCCGGGTACTGCGCGGGCCGGATAGCAGTGGCGCTACTCTTTCTCCCTGCCTATTTTCGCGGAGAGCTGACCACGGCGTACGGACTGCTGGAAGCTAGGTTCGGAGCCGGGACACGGCGATTCGCGTCGGCTACATTCATGGCGACCAGACTGATGGCCGACTCCGTGCGGCTGTTTGCGACCGCCATTCCGCTGGCATTGATCACAGGCTGGCCGTATCCCGCATCCATCGTAGCGATCGGCGTCCTGACGATGGTCTACACGTACTTCGGCGGGCTGAGGGCCGTCGTGTGGGTCGACTCAGTCCAAATGCTCCTGTATCTCTTCGGCGCCGCGGTGGCCTTGGCCGTGATCGGAGGAAGCGTGCCGGGCGGATGGAGCGAAGTGCTCGGCTCCGCGGCCGTTGCCGGAAAGCTGCAGGTTCTCGACCTGTCCTGGGATCTTGGGACGTCGTACACGCTGTGGGCGGGCCTGATCGGCGGGTGCGTATTCTCCATGGCCTCCCACGGGGCGGACCAGCTCATCGTGCAGCGGCTGCTCGCGTGCCGCTCCGTTCGAGACTCGCAAGCGGCCTTGGTGGGCAGCGGTCTCGCCGTCGCCGCCCAGTTTCTGGTGTTCCTTCTCGTTGGGATCGGGCTTTGGGCCTTCTACGCCGGCCAGACCTTCGAGCGTCCCGACGAGATCTTTGCCCGCTTCATCGTCAGCGAGCTGCCGCGTGGCATTAGGGGCCTGCTCATCGCCGGCGTTTTCGCCGCCGCTATGTCTTCCCTGTCCTCGTCGATCAACTCGCTGGCCTCGTCGTCCGCCTACGACTTCTGGGCTCCCCTCGCCGGATGGGACCAGGACGACCGGCGGCTGCTAAGGGCCGGAAGGGTCTTCACTCTCGGCTGGTCGCTGCTCTTGGTGGCGGGGGCGGTTGCTTTCATCCCGCTCTCCCGCGGGACGTCCGCAGTGGAAGTGGCACTAGGGATCGCCGCGGTGGTCTACGGGGGGCTGCTGGGAGCTTTTGCGCTGGGTGTGTCGACCGCGCTCCCCGGCCAGCGGGCGGCCGTTCTCGGCATCGCCGCCGGAGTTGCCGCGGTGGCGTCCCTCCAGGGGTCGGTATCGTGGCTCTGGTACGTTCCTATCGGGTCGGTCGTCACGTTCGGGACCGGCTGCGTGCTGGGCTTCGCGAAGAAGCGGGCATGAACTCCAAGCGCGCGCGGGGCTCTTGGGCCCCAGGCGACCTCGGCCCGTTTCCCTAGGACCAAGTCTCGGTTCGGAAGGCTGTCCGGCCGCTTGGCAGTCGAGCAGGGCTAGTAGGACCGGAACGAACAGCTCACCCTGAGCCCGCGCCCCATCTCGATCCTTGATGAGCGACGATTGGGTCCGTTGCAGCTCGTTGGTCACGTTGCTGGCGATGAATGACACGATGTGCGCAGTGCGTTCTCGCGGCCAAGTGTTCGGCGCCCAAGAGTCGATCACAGCGCAGCCACCCGTCTCAATCTCCCTTGGAAGACAACCTCTCGCCTCGCCGTGAACATCAGCCGGGGGTTACAGCAAGAAGGCGCTGTACGGTATGTCGACGCCCTGCGTGCCGCGCGGCGGCGAAATGCGCGACAGCACCTCTACGGTCGCCGTCATCCTCGCATTGACGCCCACCGGGCAGAGTATCGCCCAAGACTTCCCGAGGGTCGGACGCGGCCCTGTCCATTGAACCCGACAAAGCGGCTGTCGGCCCGCAGAATGTTGAACACTGGCAGGTCTTCGGAGATCAAGTTGCCAAGGTTGTACACGAAGGAGTTCAGCTCGCCACGCACACAGTCGCTCCCGTGCCGGAGGTTCAGGTCGAGGCCGAGTGCACTCTCGGCATCGAGGTCCTGGATACCGATATCGAAGGCTAGAGTGCGGACATGGGGGCCGATGCTGCATTGCTTCGACCCCCGGGGCACGGTGCGGATGCGTCAAGTTTGCGACATCTGAAGAGGTTGTCGACCAATCGGCCTGCGTTCCGTCTAGAAAAAGCGGACCATGTAGCTGAAACGAACACCACGCCCGATCTCCGGGGCGAGGTCCTTGATGAATGACACGTGGTTGCGATACAGCTGGTCGCCGACGTTAAACACGTTGACCGAGAACTGGTGAATCGCGCCGCGCGTCGGGATCGTGTACGACGCCCGGAGGTCAACGACCGCGTATCCTTCCGTCGGAGTCTCCAAGTCGAATGTCCGGTCCTGCCGAGCCGCCATCACGAGCTCCGGCCGAATGCTCAGGCCACGGCGCCGGTACTCGATCCCCACGCGGCCGCGCAGCGGCGGGATGCGCGGCAGCGGCGTGCGCGTGAGCGTCGCTCGCGCGTCGACGACATCCATCCCGAGATTGAGCCGCATGGCTTGATGCAAGCCGATGCCGAGCCGGGCTTCTGCTCCTGTAAAACGGCTGTCGCGCTGCACGAAGTTGACCACCGGCAACCCGTCCTCCTCCTCGCCCGTTGCGAACGGGAAGACGAAGTTGCGGAAGTCGTAGTAGAAGAAGTTGACCTCGCCATTGACTCGTACGGCTTGTTGCCTGAGGGACAAGTCGATGCCATTGCCGCGCTCGGGGCGGAGGCCGGGATCGCCCACCTCGTAGATCAACGTGCCGACGTGCGGGCCGAGGTTGTAGAGCTCCTCGAGCGCCGGGGCACGGTAGGAGTGGGAATAGTTGGCGACGAAAGCGCCGCCGCTCCATAGGTCAGCCTGAAAGCCTGCAGCCGCCGAAGCACCCGTGAAGCGACGGGGAATCGCGTCCGGGACTGCTTCCTCGTGGTGGTCCTCCTCTTCCGCCCCGGCATGATGTTCTTCGCCTTCTTCATGATGTTCTTCGCCTTCTTCTCCGTGATGGTCATGGTCATGGCCGCGGGCGCGCTCGGCGAACGCCGGATCGTAGCGGGTAGTCTCCAGGCGGCCGCCGAATTGAAGCTTGACCCGCTCGAAATCGAACTCTTCGAGCGCGAACAGGGCGAACGACTGCTGATCGATGGGCGGCGCGAGCGCTTCTTCGCCCGCCGCCGAGTAGTCGCGCTCCATGCCCCAAAACCCGAAGCGGCCCGTCAACGGTCCACGTTGGTTCTGTTCAAAGACGCCTCGATAGACGACCTGATCGTTGTCGAAGCGCGTGCCGATGCGGCGTTGGTCGCCCTCGAATTCGATCTCCTCGTGTTGATACGTCGTGTAGGCCAGCTTCATCACGAAGCTCTCGAGCGCGGGTCCTAGACCTCGCAGCCCCCAGTTGACCTGATAGGCCAGTTGGCGCATGGCGAGATCGATGCGAAGCTCCTCCTCGTGCTCCTCCTCTTCGTGCTCCTCCTCTTCGTGCTCGTGCTCCGCGTGCTCGTCCTCTGCTTCCTCCCCCTCGTGATGATGCTCGTCTTCTTCGTGATGATCATGGCTGTGGAACTCGCCAGCGAAGGGATTCCCGTACTTGGCGTCGTTGGCGCGGACGCCGACACTAACGAAGCCTCGCTCGCCGAACCAGCCAAAGCCGCCATAGCCGTTCTCAGAGCGAGTCCGGGAATTCTCGATTACTCCGGTGGGCGTGGAGTAGTCTCCGGTGCGAAGGCCATTGCCCCCGCCCCAGACCCGCCAGGGGCCGCGGGCGTAATCAAAGCCAGCCGCCCCTCCTGCCAAGGCGTTGCCCGTGCCAGCGGAGCCCTGGATGTAGCCCTGCAGGCCGTCCGGATGCGAGACGAAGCCAGCGTGGCCGCTAACGGCGTTCACGACCCCTCCCATGGCGTTGCTGCCGTAGAGCAAGGTCGCGGGGCCCTTCACCACTTCGATCCTGTCAAACGACAGCGGATTGAACGTCTCGGCGTGGTCGCCGGAGTTGGACGAGATGGAACCCGTCCGCAGCCCGTCGGCCATGATCAGAACCCGGTCGCCGTCGAACCCGCGAATGACCGGCCGCGACGATCCCGGCCCGAACCCCCGTTGGGCAATGCCCGTGCCCGGCTCAGTGCCGAGCACTTCGCCCAAGCTGGCGGCGATCTTCTCCGCGCGAGCCAGTTCGATCGAGGTCAGCGAGTGCGTGGATTGGAAGGCCTCGAATGCGGACTCCGTCCGCCCTGTCGCACTTACAGTGATTTGCGTGTTCTGCGTCGGGAACGCCAGCAGCAATTGCGCCTGAGCCGTCCCTTCGGAATCGACCTCAATCGCTTCAGAGGCACCCTGCAAGGCGTTCTCGATGTGAGCGTGCAGATGGTAGCGGCCCGGCCGCAACCCCTTGAACTCGAACGTCCCTTGTCGATCGGCGATCGTCGAGGCCCCCGTTTCGAGGACAATGACGGTCGCCCCGGCGACGGGCTCACCCGTCTGCACGAGCAACACTTGGCCCTCAATAGCGGCCATTTCCTCGCCGTGGATCGCGGATACCGCTAGCAGCGCCGACACGACGGCGCAGAGCATTCTTCTAATCATCTTTTCTCTCCCCCCTAGCTACCAACAGTTCAGATTTCTGTGGCCGTCACGCTGTTGCGTAGCGGACACCGGGATCCACGCTCGCCCTCGGTTCTGGGGCGTGCCCCTGAAAGCGACGCCAGCAGCCGGAGGCCTAGCGGGCAGAGGAACGCGAGAGTTCCAATAGGCGCGTGGACACGCACCTAGGGCGCGAGCGAAGTCGCCGGCTATCGCGGCACGACAGCCGACCGGAGCTAGGCGGGAGGGGCGCGGGCGGGCTGGCGGCGAGGAGAACCGGATACGATGCATTCGCCGTCCGCGCTCGGCAAGAGGGGCTCCGGAACGTCCAAGCATCCGAACTGCGAGGACGCGGGAGGCTCGGCGGCGGGCTGGTGCCCAAGATGGCAGACCGTGCAGTCCTGGTCGGAGACCTGCTCCTCAAGGCAGATCGTGTGGCAGATGGCCTCGGCGACCGTGGCGCACACCAGCGCCATCGCCAGAGCGACGATCCAAATGCGCCAAGCGGAGCCGCGTCGTGCGAACCCAGCTTGCCTTGGTCCTCTCCCGACCATCGCCCAGTGACGTTAGCACAGGCGGACTTCCGACAGGTCGTGAGTCTCGATGAGCGGGCCAGTGCGCTCGATGGGTGGGCCAGTCCGATTGATGGGTGGCCCGGCAATCGGTCCGATGGGCGCGATGGACATCCAAGCCTTGGAGCCGCCGGGGAAGGGCTAATTGCGAAGCTGGGTCTTCACGGCCTTCATGACTTTCCGAAGGACTCGGACGAGGAGGAGGCCGATCGGGCGGAACATGCTTTCGCGAGAAGCACTTCCAATAGCGGGTCAGTGCCGCAGTGGCTGAGGACTGGCCGCCTTGCAGGGTGGTGGGTCGTGTGCTCTTAGAGCCCGGTACGGGCACGACGGGGAGCAATGCAACGATCGGCGGCTCTGCTAGCGGCTGACTTCTTGTCACGTTCTCGCTTGCAGCCGGTCCGTATACATAGGCCATCACGCCTTCGTGGCCGAATCCGATGCCAACCTGCCGACTCGAGTGACCGACAGGGTTGTCAAGGTCGAGTCGATCAACCCGTCCGCCTGGGAACAGGTGCAGTGCGACCAAGAGGGGAGGGTTGTCTGGAGACTGGAGGCCGGCACGCCGCCCCATCTGGCGTAGCGTCCGGCGGATCTGTGGCCAGCGAAATCCGCATCGGGCCGCTCATCAGAGAGTCTCAGTGAGTTGTGCCAAGTAGGGCTGAGGCCAACGGCGGCCAGCCGGATTCCCAGTGACTTGAAGCGCTGCTAACCTGCAGATCCATCTAGCCACACTCTTCTCCCCGTTCCCGCCGATCACCGCCCCTAGAGCATCTCGCAGAGTGGGCAGGATGGCTGCCAAGCGTCTCCGGAAGCTCAAGCTCCTCCCTGCCACCGGCGCGATCCGAACCGAGATTGCACGGGTGGGTATTCAAACAGTGACGAACTTAGGCAAGAGGGTACGCTGGTCCTGATGGAACTCCCCAATCGGCTCGGAGTGCGCGACATCGGCGCGTTGTACGCTTCGGGCGACGCGTCGCCCGTCGAGATCGTCCGGCATTGCCTTGACCGCATTAGGCGCATCGACCCAGTCATCAATTCCTACTTGACAGTGACGTCCGAGGCCGCGCTGGCCCGAGCCAAGCAGGCCGAGGCCGAGATCCGCGCTGATGGGCCACGGGGACCGCTGCATGGTGTTCCCTACGCTGCGAAGGATCTCCTTGACACCAAGGGCTTGCCGACCACCGTGGGCTCTCCCTTGCTCGCCGGAAGCGTCGTTGAGGAGGACGCCGCCGCAATCGAGGCGCTTGACTCGGCAGGGGCAATCCTTATCGGCAAGACGGGGCTGCACGAGTTGGCCTACGGCATCACGAGCGCCAACCCCCACTACGGCCCCGTGCGAAACCCTTGGGATCCCGACCGGATCCCGGGCGGTTCGAGTGGAGGCTCGGCAGCCGCGCTGGCCGCGGGTCTGTGCGCCTTTTCGCTCGGGTCGGACACTGGGGGTTCCATCCGCATTCCGGCTGCCCTCTGCGGGGTGACCGGCCTCAAGCCGACCTTCGGCCGCATCAGCCGCCGAGGCGCCTTCCCGCTCGGCCACAGCTTGGACACGGTCGGGCCATTCGGTCTCACCGTTGAGGACGTGGGACTGGCTTACCGCGACCTGTGCGCGTGGGATTCCGCTGACCCAGCAAGCGTAAAGGACCGCGCCGTCCTGCCGTCTTTCGATGCCGAGCCATCCTTGCAGGAGGTGGCCATCGGAGTTCCGTCCGACTTCTTCTTCGACGGCCTGCACTCGGACGTTGCGGCGGCAACCAACTCCGCCCTCGCCGTATTGGCGGACCTTGGCGCTGAGATCCGCGAGACCCCGATGCCCGATGTCCGGCTCGCCAACTCGCTGCACCGGCTGATCCTGCTGGCTGAGGCGTCGTCGGTCCACCGCAGGCGCGTGCAGCGGCAGCGGGATGCGATCGGCGAGGACGTTCGGGCCCTACTGGAGCAGGGTCTGCTCGTGTCCGCGGCCGACTATCTGGACGCACAGCGGGCCCGGCGTCGCTTCTGCCAAGAGATGGCCGTGGCGATAGAGGACTTCGACGCCTTGGTGCTCCCAGGGATCCCCATTCCGACTGCGCGAATCGGCCAGTTGGAGATCCCGGTGGCGGGGGGCCTCGAGAACGTTCGGCTTGCGACCACGCGCAACATTCGCTCGCTAAACCTGACGGGGTTCCCTGTGCTTTCCGTTCCTTGCGGATTCTTCGGGGACGGCATGCCGATCGGTCTCCAGATCGTCGGGCCGGCCCTCGGCGAATCGTCGATCCTAGCCATCGGGCATGCCTACCAATCGGCCACGTCCTGGCACCTGAGGGCACCGCACCTGGCTAGATGGGAGGATCCCACCGACACTCCGGCAGGATGACGCGCCTACCCGCGAAGGGCACTCCTTCTGCCGTAAGCCGGCGCCGCTGCTCACGCCCGCGGTCGTCCGGTAGGGCGATGCGCCCTCCTGCGGCGATGACGCGGTGCCACGGCAGGTCTGCTCCGGGGGGACAGGCGCGCAGGGCTCGGCCAACCATGCGGGCAGCGCCGGGCAGGCCGACCATGCGGGCAACATCCCCGTAGGTCGCGACGCGCCCGCGCGGAATGGCCGCTACTGCGCCCCAGATCTCCTCGTATCGCCTCCGCAACCGTCCCCGGACTGCCTCCGAGATTCGCATCGACCCTGTTCGACCCGAAGCGCCCTAGCGCACCAGCGGCTGGGGATCTCAGCGCCGGCCGATGGGCCCCATCCGCTGAAGGACTTCGTCGAAGAGGTCGCTCTTTGAGGCGGGACGGACACGGCGTCCCTTGGCCTTTCGGTATTTGTGCGCCGAATAGCATGTACGGCACTCAGTGCGGACGGGCGCCGCGTCCACCACCGAGATCACGGAGTGGTTCATCACCGCCTTGCAGCGCGTGCAGTAGTCGTCAATCACGTCGCCGACTCGGGTCGCTGCAGCCATGCGGGACGTCCCTAGTCCTTCTCGATGCAGTACAGGTGGTCCGCCGTACGCAGGAAGATCTGACGGTCGACGGCGATGGGGCTGGCCAGCGTGTGGCTGTCGAGCCGATTGACCGCCAGAATCTGGTAGCCGTCTTCCACGTCCACCACGGTGGTCGCGCCCTCCTCGTTAGTCGCGTAGAGCTTGCCGTCGGCGAGCAGCGGCGACGAAGAGTAGGTTCCCGGCTCTAGGCGCAGACGGTCAATCACAAGGTCCCCGGACTGGGCGTCGAGCACGTTGAGGATTCCCCGGTCATTGACCACCAGAATGCGCTTGCCGTCCGTGGTTGGGGTGGGGACGTCGGAGCCGAGCGTGTTCTCCCAAAGCTTGGCGGAGTCGTCGATCCAGCCCTCACCGCCGGGCTTGAAGGCAATGAACGGATTGCCGCGTGTGCTGGTGGTGTAGATCACGTCGGCAATGTTGACCGAAGATGCGATGGTCCGGTAGAAGCGCTCGTGCCCAGGGTTGAAACCGCCCATACGCCAGAGCTCCTTGCCGGTCGCTAGGTCGTGGCCGGTTACGTAGTCGCCTCCGGAGACCACCAGCTGCTCCGCTCCGTCGATGCGCACGATCAGCGGAGTGGAATAGTCGTCCGGAGACTCCGCGGCGGCGTCGGTCGGACGGTTCACTTTCCAGACCGTCTTGCCAGTCTTTGCGTCGACGGCGAACACGTAGGAAGGATCATCGGTCTTCATGCCGTGCAGCACTTGGACATACAGCCGCCCCTCGTGCATCCGAGGTGTCGACGCGTAGCCGTGGTTGAGGCCGAACCGTCCGTAGTCCTTCTGGATGTTGCGCGCCCACAGCACCTCGCCATCCGTGTCATGGCAGGCAAAGTGGCCTCCTCCCGTCATGGACCAGACGCGCTCGCCGTCGGTGATGGGCGACGGCGATGACAGGTTCTGCTTGCGGTAGATGCGGTTGCCGTCCCCGATCCGCCGCGTCCACAGGACGCTGCCGTCAGAGCGGTTCAGGGCCAAGAGCAGGATCTCGTCCCTGCCAGCGGCACCGAGAGCTTGGGCCACAGGGCCAGCACCCGCCCTACCGAACCCCCTTCGGCCTCGGGGCGCCCTTGCCGCGGGGGCGTCGAAGCCCTCCTGCGCGGAGGTCAGGTAGATGCGGTCCCCCCACACGGCGGGTGTCGCGGCGCTCCAGCTGGGCAGGCGTGTCATCCATGCGACATTCTTGTCCGGGCCCCATTCCACGGCTAGGTCGGAAGCGGCAGGGCTGGTCCCGTTGAACTCCGGGCCGCGCCACTGCGGCCAGTCGGCGAGCGCCAGCGGCACCAGCAGCGCACCCGTCAAGAGTGTGCTCTGTATCAAGCGGAACGTCATGGCTTCGTCCTCGCGGCCTGCGCCCGGCACTGCGCGGCCACCTGTCGACTGCTCAAGGCGGGCTGCCCCGGAAGTTCAGCGCGAGCGACCGGGATCCGGGCACGGTGGATTGCCCGCCCAACCATTCGATCATAATGGAAAGTGGCCCCAAGGGGCGAATCCGCTCGGCGAATCTCCGAAGCCTTGCAATGAGAGCAATGCGAATCGAGGGCGGAAGGCCCCTGTCCGGAACCGTACAGATAAGCGGGGCCAAGAACGCGGCTCTGCCTGCCTTGGCGGCGACCCTGCTGACGGAGGGCCAGGTCACACTGAGCGGCATTCCGCCCGTGGCCGACATCCGCACGATGGCCAGGCTGCTCGCGCGCATTGGCGCGGCGGTGGAAGAGCGCTCCGACGGATACCGCGTGCGCGGGGCATCCGAGCCCGAACCGACCGCCCCCTACGACCTGGTCAAGACCATGCGCGCATCCAGCCTCGTGCTTGGACCTCTGGCGGGCCACTATGGCCGGGCTCGCGTGTCCCTCCCGGGGGGGTGCGCCATAGGGGCCCGGCCCATCGACATGCATCTGACTGGCCTCAAGGCGCTGGGCGCCTCGATCGGGCAGGAGCGGGGCTACATCGAGGCGGTCGCTCCGCGCGGCGGGCTGGTGGGGGGACGGATCCGCTTCCGGAGGCCGACGGTGACCGGCACGGAGGACCTGCTCATGGCCGCTGTGCTCGCCAAGGGCGAGAGCGTGTTCGAGAATGCCGCTCGCGAGCCGGAAGTGGTCGACCTCGCCGACCTACTCACCAAGATGGGCGCGCGCATCGAAGGAGCCGGGACCCGCACCATCCATGTCGAAGGCGTCCCCAGCCTACACGGGACCGAGCACCGCATCATTCCGGACCGCATTGAGACCGGCACGTACCTAGTCGCTGGAGCGCTGACCGCTGGCCGCCTGACCATCCGGGGGACCCGCCGCGAACATCTTGAGCGAGTGATCGAGCGGATGCGGGCGGCCGGCTGCAGGATCGGCTCCCCCGACGCCAACACACTGGAGATCGATGGCTGCACAGACCTGACCGCAGTCGACATCACGACGAGGGAGCACCCTGGATTCCCCACCGACATGCAGGCCCAGTTCATGGCGCTGATGACCCAAGCCAGCGGTACGTCAAAGGTGGTTGAGACGGTATTCGAGAACCGGTTCATGCACGTGCTGGAACTGCAGCGCATGGGCGCCGACATCCGCATCTCGGGGAACACCGCGGTGATCCGGGGCCCGGCGCAGCTCTCGGGCGCACAAGTGATGGCTTCGGACCTGCGGGCCAGCGCCTGTCTGGTCCTGGGGGCCTTGGCCGCGCGCGGAACGACGACCCTGCACCGCATCTACCACCTGCAGCGCGGATACGCGAACATGGCCGAGAAGCTGCGCGCTGTCGGCGCGCGGGTCGAGATCGTCGACGCCTAGCCCGTACGGAACAGCGCCGGGATCAGTCGGGCGCCTCAAGAGTGAAGCGCACGATCTCCTCGTCGTTCCGGATGATCATGTGCCGGTTTGCGTAGGCAGGATGCGTCCAGTGCACCGCTCCGAGGTCCCTCCGCCGGTTAAGGGGATTGGTCGGCTTCATGATCTGTGCACGGTCAATCTCCTCGTATCCCTCAGGAGTGAACCGCGCGATGATCAGGTCTCCGCGATCATTGTTGATGAAGTAGCGGTCCCCGTTGCGCACAATCTGACCGGACGCCCAGCGGGCATTCTCCTCGGTTAGATCCAGCGTCTCCCAGACGCGCTTTCCGGTGCGGGCGTCAAGGCAGCGTAAGTGCCCGTAGCTGCCTATGCCGTAAATGTAGTTCCCGTCCACGACTGGCGTCGTGACCAGCGAGTGCAGCCCGTCGGTATCGATCTCGCTGTCGCTCGCTCCCTTCCACACGAGTTCCGCCTGAGGGCGGTCCGGCAGCAGCCGGTACATCCGCGATCCGTTGTAGAACGACGACACGAGCAGCCCATGGTGGCTCAGCACCGGAGTCGCGACGGTCAGACCGGCCTGAATCTTGAACGGCTCCATCCAGTGGACCGTCCCAGTCTCCGGGTCGAGCGACGTGACGGCTGTGGGATGCCAGATGATCAGCTGGCGCGCTCCGCCGGCCTCAACTAGGATCGGCGGGTCGTAGCCGGGCTCGGCGCTGTCGTCCAGCGACCGCCAGAGCTCTTCCCCCGTGGCCTTCTCGAAGGCCACTACCTTGGCGTCCGGCGAACCCCCGACCAGCGCGATCAGGCGCTCACCATCGACCAGCGGAGCGGCCACGAAGCCCCAAGTCGGGAGTTCGGCGGAAAAGTCCCGCTGATAGTTGAGCCGCCACAGGACTTCCCCGCTGTCCACCCGCAAGCAGAGCAGGTCCCCCATCGAGCCCAGAACGTATACCCGCTCACCGTCGACGGTGGGTGTGGCTCGCGGTCCCAAGGGGTATGCGAGGCCGCTGTAGTCGACGGCCCATTCCCGCTCCCAGAGCGTCTCCCCGCTCATCTCGTCAAGCGCCAGAACACGCTCGAGCCCCTTGCGGCCCTGCGTAGAACGATAGTCGGTCACGAAGACACGCCCATCCGCCACCGCGGGCCCTGCATAACCGTTGGCGATCGGGCTGGACCAGTGCCGCCGGGGCCCTCCCTCGGGAAACCGTTCCAGAATGCCGGTCTCGGCCCAGACGCCACGGCGGTCCGCGCCTCGCCACTGGGGCCAGTCCTCCGCGGGTAGCAGCGCCGCGGCGAGCAGCAGGAGCATAAGTCGCATCACTGGCATTCTACCGACCGTGCGCTATGTTGGACCCCGCAGGCCGGTGACCGATTCGACCATGACGCGCAGGCACCGCATCGGAGCCCACACCTCCGCCGCTGGCGGGGTGGACAGAGCCGCTGCCGAGGCGGCCAAGATCGGCTGCAATGCGCTGCAGGTCTTCACCCGCAGCCCGCGCATATGGAAGGGCAAGCGGCCGGCGAAGGCCAGCATTGAACGCCTTGCCGAGCTGCGCCACCGTCACGACCTCCGGCCCGTAGCCGTTCACGGCAGCTACCTCACGAACTTGGCAAGCGCCGATCCGGTAGTTCGCGCCCGATCCCAAGAGTCGTTCCAGCTCGAGATCAGCAACGCACAGGCGATCGGGGCCGACTATCTCGTGATCCATCCTGGCAGTGCGGCCGGTCAGGACCGCGAGACGGCAATCAAGGGCTTTGCGCTTGCCTTGGCTGACGCCCAAGAGGGCTTCCACTGGGGCTCGCTGCGCCTGCTGCTGGAGAACACGGCCGGTGCCGGCGCCACCCTCGGGCGTACGTTCGAAGAGCTGGCCGAGCTCCGGGCCGCCGCCGTGACGCTATGCCGAGTTCCTATCGGCTATTGCATCGACACAGCGCACAGCCTCGCTGCGGGCTACGACGTGGCCTCAGAGCAGGGCCTGGAGGACACGCTGGAGGCCATCCGAAACCGGCTCGGTCTTGACCGGGTCCACCTGATCCACGCGAACGACTCGAAAGCCCCACTCGGCTCCAACCGCGACCGCCACGAGTCCATCGGCGAAGGCCACATTGGTTCAGATGCGTTCCGGAGGATGCTCCGGCATCCCCAGCTGCGGGACAAGCCGTTCATCCTGGAGACGCCACTAATTGAGGACAGCCACCGGGAGAACGTTCGCAGGATGTGGGACTTGGCCGGCGAGGCCCCGCAGATGTAGTCCCTAGTCAAGCCGCCAAGTCCGGATAATGCGACGGGGCATGTGGCCGGTAGGGCGATGGAGAGTTGTCGGTCAGCCCTGCGAACGGAGGCACCTGCGGGCGTTTCCCCGTCACCCCAGACCGCAGCTTCCCGCCAAGGGGCGGAACGGCCCAAGCAAGCCGGGAACCGTCGACAGGGCAGCCCACCAAGCGGGGCCGGGCTTGGCTCGGTGGCATCGCTGCCTGCGGCCCGGACGGGCAGGACTCCGGCTGAGCGATCAGGGCCGACGGTGAAGTGATTGGGCGGCACGCAACTACGGCTGCCCGAGAAACGCTGCACGTGTCCGACTCGGACGGTCGCTCCTTTCCAAAGCGAGTTCGACCGCACGATGCTCAAGAACGCGGAGGAGCGCGGGTGCAGATGGGCGCGACCGGCAAGGGGCTGCTAATGGAGGATGATCGGTGCGAGGGCCTACTGGTCCGGCCGGATGGAGGCACCTTCCCCATCCGGGCACCCGCGACCATCGGCTGCTTTGGGCGGCACGGGATCGCGGCCACCCATTTGGGGTGGATCGCGCCCGGTCCCGGGCTCAACAAGGTGTCCATCTGAAGCTACTACCGCGGCGCCATGCGCGACGAAGGAACCACGACCGTCGCCAACCTTCCGGGGAAGGGCGGGTTCTGATACATCCCGCTGCCCGACGACTTGGTCAGCGTGGGCATCGTGGCCGAGCGCGACTACGTCTACCGGGAGGGCAAGGATCTCGAGACGGTCTTCGACCGGGAAGTGCAGGCCAGTCGCTGGATTGCCGTGCACTTGGCGCCGGGCACGCGCTGCGAGCCGATGCGGGTGACCGCCGAGTACTCGTACCGGTCACGTTTCTGCGCGGCCGACGGCCTCGTTCTGGCGGGCGATGCGTTCACGTTCTTCGACTCGGTCTTCTCCTCGGGAATCCTGCTGGCCCTGACCGGCGGCGAGCACGCGGCGCATGCCGCGGAGGCCGCGCTCCGCGCCGGCGACACGAGCGCGGACCGGTTCTCGAAATACGGCGCGGGTCTCCGGGCGGGCATCGAGGCGGTGCGCAAGCTGGTCTACGCCTTCTACGAGGAGACGTTCAGCTTCGGGGCCCGGCTCAAGAGGCATCCCGGTGTGCGGGGAGACCTCACTGACTGCCTGATCGGAAACCTGTCCAGGGACTTCGGCCCGCTGTTCTCGGCAGTGGAGGAATTCGCCCAGGTGCCTTCGGTCCTGCGGTATGGCGGCGTGCCGTAGGACCGTCTCGATGTGGCGCGAGTCCCGACGGGACCCACGCGTTCGATGGAGGGCAAGCTGTCCGCGTAGGATTGGGGGCACGCAGTCAGGGCGCTGGCTCCCGGTTGATGCCGAAAGGGCGCGGCGGACCCCAGCGGGCTGCGTGCCGGCACCAAGGCACCGAGGCTGATCGTCGGAATGATCCCGGCCTCGCCCGCAACCGCGATTTCGGGCCGGATAGGCTAGTTGACAATGCAGAGGTCCGATTCGGCCTGCGACTTGGTGGTGTTCTCGGCGCATCCGGACGATGCGGAGCTGTGTTGCGGCGGGCTCTTGCTCTCATCGGCGGCCGCCGGCTGGCGGACGGGCGTAGTCGACTTGACCCGTGGCGAGGCCGGGAGCCTCGGTACGCCCGAAATCCGGCTGATCGAGGCCGAGCGGGCGAGCAAGATTCTCGGCTTGGCCCATCGACGCAATCTCGGCCTCGCGGACGGGCACGTGCGCGACACCGATGCGAACCGTCGCTTGATCGTCAGGACGATCCGCGAGTTGAGGCCTCAGGTCGTTGTGGGGCCTCCGATGGAAGACCATCATCCGGACCACCTCGCGACCGGAGAGCTCTTGCGCCAGAGTCTCTTTCTGTGCGGAGTGCGCAA
This sequence comes from Bryobacterales bacterium, assembly GCA_028819235.1. Classification (GTDB taxonomy): domain Bacteria; phylum Acidobacteriota; class Terriglobia; order Bryobacterales; family UBA6623; genus VXMF01. The sequence continues at coordinate 3,714 of JAPPMC010000103.1, read as the reverse complement.
GTACGCTCCCGGCACTCCCCCATGGCGTCCGAAGGCGTTGCTCCACCACTTCGGCAGCAGGCCGATGGCGCCCCAGCTGGTGGTCGACATCTCGGAGTTCTTCGAGCGCAGGATGGAGGCTGTGCGGGCGTACGGATCCCAGTTCGGGGTAGAGCAGCCGCCAGGATTCCCGGTCCGCTTGGCCTCGTCGCGTTTCCTGAGGTCCATTGAGGCGACCTTGGCCTACTACGGTTCCCTGATCGGCGTCGCCTATGGGGAACCCTTCAACAGCGAGCTCCCGCTGCCGGTCGGCGATCTCGTTGGACTATTCGGCAACGAACCATGGAAAGACCGCTGACCATCGCCGTCATTTGCCATCCGACCCTGGGCGGAAGCGGGGTCGTGGCCACGGACCTCGGCCTCGCGTTGGCTCGGAGAGGCCACTCGATCCATGTCGTCAGTCACCGCCGTCCGGTTCGGATCTCGGCCACTCACCCGCGGTTTCGCTTCCACGAGGTGCCGGTCACCCGCTACCCCCTGTTCACCTATCCGCCCTACACATTGGCGCTGGCCACGAAACTCGCAACGCTGTGCCGCACGAAACCGATCGACGTTTTGCACGCCCACTATGCGATCCCGCACGCTGTCAGCGCGTTGCTCTGCCGGCAGATGCTCGGAGACAGCGCACCGAAGATTGTGACCACGCTCCACGGGACGGACATCACCTTGCTGGGCCTCGATGATTCGTTCTACGAGATCACGCGGTTCAGCCTGCTGCAGAGCGACGGTCTGACAGCCGTATCGACCTTCTTGGCCCGCGAGACGGAGGAACTGTTCCGCCTGAACAGCGAGGTCCGGACCATCCACAACTTCATCGACCTAGAACGATTCTCGCCCGCAAGGCGAGAGCCTGCGATACGCTCCCGGTACGTATGCGGGGACGAGGCACTGGTGGGCCATCTTTCCAACTTCCGGTGGGTCAAGCGCACTACGGACGTGGTCAGGATCTTCCATCGGATCGTCCAGCACCGTCCTGCTTGCCTGCTGATGATCGGTGACGGTCCCGACATGGAGGCCGTGAAGCTCGTGGCGGAGGAGCTTGGCGTCTCGAGCCGGGTCGCTTTCCTGGGCGCGGAGCAGGATGCTGCGGAGCTGTTGCCCCAATTGGATCTGTTCCTTCTTCCGAGCGAGCAGGAGAGTTTCGGACTGGCGGCCTTGGAGTCCATGGCTTGCGGCGTGCCGGTCATCGCCTCGACCACTGGCGGATTGCCGGAATTGGTCACGGAGGGCGAGTCCGGTTACTTGTTCCCGGTCGGCGACGTAACGGCGATGGGGCGGAAAGCCGCTGAAATCCTTGGCGACGCGTCAATGCACCGGCGCCTCCGGACGGGAGCTCGGGCTCGGGCTTCGGAGTTCAGCGAGGCCGGGCTGGTAGAGCGCTACGAAGCACTCTACAGGGAGGTGGTGGCCCGGTAGTTGGGGACAGAGGGGTCGTAGGGGGATGCCGGTTCTATCGGGACGCTGGCCGGCTTCCGGACCTCAAGCCGCCCAGCGGGTCAGGCCGACACGGGCCGTGGCCGAAGCAGCCGGGACCAAGCGGGAGGAAGGCTCCGGAATGTCCGGCCTACGCCGCTGCATAGCGCTGGGTCCAGTAACGGTCAGCCTCGCGCTCGCTGCGTCTGGCCAGCCCCTCCGCCAGCGGCAACTCCACGGGAAGCCGATCCAGCACCGTAGCCTGGCGTTCCGAGAGCCTTCGCCAATCTTCGCGGAGCGCCTCGTCTTCGCGTTCATAGACTCCGTTCCAGAGGTCCTCCCACTCGATCGAGAGCCCTTCCATCTGGCGATGAACATCGGCGCTGCGCGCGGCCTTCTCGTGGTACCGCCCAACGAGCTGCGCGATGCTGGCAACCCCAACGATCGCCATCGCCAGCAGGTCGCCAGTCCTTCTCAGGCGGTGCGCAAGATAGCCGTAGTACCGGCACATTCGGTCGCTCCCGAGCACGCCGGCCCAGATGTACCGCACAGTCTCGTCTGTAGCGAGTGTCCTCGCCATTCCGTGCTCAGCATAGCCCGGCAATCTCCGGGAAAGCAGTACGACGGAGCGCTAGTAGCGCACTCTCCCGCGGGCACAGCGCGGCGCGCGTGTGTCGAACTCAGGCCAAGCCGACCCCGGGCAAGAGTCTGGGAGATCTATGGCCAGCTCCGGGCTGGCCGACTGTCGGCCATGGTGAACGAGGCCGGCTCGACATGGAGCAGGGTGGTCGGCGGCAGCGACGGGTCGGGGCGCGGCTCCATGCACGAGACGACGGGGAGGTCCATCCGCGGCACATCGAACACGCCGTGCCGTTGGCTTCATCTCTGGGCAGCGACATGCACGCAAGTGTCGCGGTCGGCGCACGCAGCAGCACTGCCCACAGCGGACAGACCTACGGCAGCGTTGGGAGCTCAACTAGCAAGGATTGGCGGGCCGAAGTCTTAAGGCACCTGATGCCCTCCAGAACTGTTGGCTGCGGCAGCTATCGCTGCCAGGTTCCACCGCCAACGCTTGACCGGGGCGGACGAATCCTCAGGGTTGGGGCGTTATCGGAGTACCGCGCCAGCCAGACCCGAACCCGATTGTTAGGACGCTGGACTCCGACCGCTTGACCAAGCGCGGCAGGTGGCCGAGTCTTGCAGGAAGTGGGCAGAGCCCACCATCGCGAGAGAATCTCTGCCGGAGTCGATAGGCGCGTCGGAGTCTCCGACTCGGTCAGGGCGGGAAACCGCAGGCTGGTCAAGAGACCGTTTGAACGGGCAGGAGCGGTCGGCATATAGGCGGGCTGAACCAGACCGACAGAGCCCATTGCCGAGTAGCGGTCGGCCCAGCGGAGAGCAGGGGCGCGGCCGACCGCTAGTCGTCGCTGCCGCCGAGGAGGCCGGCCCGCATCAGGAAGTAGAGCAGGGTCAGGATGCTGCTGACGGCCGCGGCCACGTACGTCCACGCTGCCGCGTTAAGCACTCTGTCCATTCCATCTCGCTCATACGAGGAGACAATTCCATACCGAAGTACGAGTTGCTTTGCCCTATTGCTCGCGTCAAATTCAACGGGCAGTGTCACCAGCTGGAATAGCACGGTCGCGGAGAAGAGGGCGATGCCGATGTACACCATGCCGGCGAAGGACAGCATCAAGCCGAAGACGATGGCAAGGTACCCGAGGTTGGACCCGATGGAAGCCGTCGGGACAAGTGCGGTCCGCAGCTGCAGCGGCGCGTAGCTTCGCGCATGCTGGATCGCATGGCCCGCCTCATGGCAGGCGACCCCTACCGCGGCGATTGAGTTGCGCTCATATACGTCTGGTGACAATCCAAGGCTTCGCGTCGCCGGGTTGTAGTGGTCCGAGAGGAAACCTGAAGATCGCTCCACGGACACGGAGTACAGGCCGGCCTGATCCAGCATGCTGCGGGCCGCCTGTGCCCCCGTCATCCGCGCTGGGATGCGAGAGAACTTCTTGAACGCCGACTTCGTGCGGGCGCTCGCCCACAACGAGAGGATAAGGCCCGGAATCATGAACAACAGGTACAAAGGGTCGAAGAACATCATCGGAAGGACAGCTCCGTAACGGCTTGGGCAGCGATCGGCTCCACAGCCCTGCGATTAGTTTAGACGACGCGCTGCAGGATCCGTTAGCGTCTCCCGCCGCCGGCAGGCAGATTCAATGTTTGATGCGGTTTAACGCGGCGCGTCGATTGAGCTGG
>JAPPMC010000083.1 GCA_028819235.1 Bryobacterales bacterium | reverse complement strand
CCGCCCTCACAGCCCTGTCTCATGACCGACTCCCAACGGAATCCTGACGCGGTTGGTCGAGCGACTCGATTCGATGAAACAATAGGATGATAGATTACGGACAGATGAAGCACTGAAAACAGAGCACTATTTTACCCGTGCAGGCCTGACATCAAGACTTCAATCGTCGATCTTGTCGTTTCGTTTGCCTGCACTTCATTTTGGATCTTCTTGACCGAATGCAACACCGTGGTGTGGTGCTTTCCAAATGACTTACCGATCGTCTTCAGCGGCGACTTCGTGAGCCGTTTTGCCAAGTACATTGCGACCTGCCTAGGGTGGGAGATCTGCCGGGCGTTGCCGCGCTTCACCAAGTCGGCGGGGGTGATCCCGTAGTGCGCGGCGACCCTGTCCTTGATGGCCTCGATTGTCGGCGTGCCGTCCGCGGGCGGCAGGGGATTCCCCAGAATGCTCTCGACCATCCCCATGGTAATCCGGCAGTTGGTGAACCTGGAACGCGCAATGAGCCTGTTCAGCAGTCCCTCCAGTTCGCGGATGTTGGACGTCAGGTGGCTCGCGATGTAGGCGGTCACGTCCGGCGGCAGCGGCACGCCCTGCTCCTGCGATTTGCTGTCCAAGATCGCGATCCGCGTCTCAAGGTCCGGAGCCTGAATGTCCGCCAGAAGGCCCCACGAGAAGCGCGACCGGAGCCGGCCCACGAGGCCGGGAATGCGGTTCGGGTCCGCGTCGCTCGAGAGAACGATCTGCTTGCCGCGGTTGTGCAGCACGTTGAACGTATGGAAGAACTCTTCCTGCGTCCGCTCCTTCGAACCCAAGATCTGGATGTCGTCGACCAGCAACATGTCCGCCATCCGGTACCTGTAGTGGAAATTTCTCATGTTGTTCATCCGAATAGAGCTGATCATGTCGTTCATGAACTCTTCTGCGGATGTGTAGACGATTGAGACGTTCGCGTTGGCCGTCTTGGCCGCGTGCCCGATCGCGTGCAGGAGGTGCGTCTTGCCCATACCCACGCCCGCGTAGATGTACAGCGGGTTGTAGGCCTCGGCGGGATTGTTGGCGACCGCCTGCGAGGCGGCGTGCGCGAACTGGTTGCAGTCGCCAACCACGAATCGCCCGAAGGTGTACTTCCCATTGAACTGGCCCGGGCCGTCCCCGAAGTCCAGCCTCGGCTGCTTGCGCTCGTCCGGGGACGGCTGCAGGGCCACCTCGAAAGCGGTGACGTCGAGCTTCAGGCGCTGGATGGCGTCGGCGATGAGCGGCCTGCACTCGCTCTCCAGCCAGCCCTTCACGACCTCGTTCGGGGCCTCCACGTGCAGGGTGCGGTCCTGCGCGACGTGGCTGAAGGCCACGGGCTCGACCCAGTGCGTGAACTGCTGCGGGGTCAGCTCCCCGTTGGTGCGGATGTCGGACTGAATCTTCTTCCAGCAATCCATGGGCGCTAGCGGAAGGCCGCCGTTCCGGTTGTGCGCGAATGGCTGCCGAAGTCCCCGGCGATTCGCGACAGATGACCTCTCCGTGGGAAGGATTCTACCACATCCGAACGCCAGCGCAAGGCCAAAACAGCGTCCAAACATAACTCAATTAAATGTAAGAATCAATCTTGAATGGATTGTAGCGAACGCCGATCGGGGATTCAGTCGCGTCAATAATTGGCGTAAATCAATTCCCGCCGAATTAGCGTATTCGGCCAAGCTTCGACGCCCTCAAGGAGCAGTCGACCGGAGCGCCCAAGCCGCAAGCGGCGGGGAGGATCAGCCCAGAATGGGGAAGGTGCCCTGCGGCCGCGGGCCTAGAACCTCGTTCAGCGAGCCTTGGCGGTACCCCGCCAGGTCCAGCGCCACGTACTGGTAGCCGGCGGAGCGCAGCGCAGCGTGCAGCCTGTCGGCCATCTCCAAGTCCAATGCCCTGGACAGTTCCCCGCGACCGACCTCTAGACGCGCAAGGGATCCGTGGTGGCGGACGCGGAAGACGCGGAAGCCGAGGCTCGCCACCTCTTCCTCAGCCTGCTCAACCTGCTTGAGGGCCTGCGCGGTCACCTGCATGCCGTACGGGATGCGCGAACTGAGGCAGGCCGCGGCCGGCCGATCCCACGTCGGCAGGCCTGCGTCGCGCGAGAGCTCGCGGATCTCGGCCTTGGCGAGGCCGGCCTCGAGCAGGGGCGCGCGCACCTCGTGCTTGGCGGCCGCGCGGTGGCCGGGGCGAAAGTCGGCGGTATCGTCGGTGTTGACGCCGTAGGCGATGGCGGAAACGCCCAACTCCTCACCCAGTTCGCCCATGCGGTTGAAGAGCTCGTCCTTGCAGTGGTAGCAGCGGTTGGAGTCGTTCCGGGAGTACTCCGGGTTGTCGAACTCGCGGGTTTGGACGAGCCGATGGGCGATCCCGAACCTGTCGGCGAAGTCTGCCGCGTCGCGCAGGTGCGAACGCGGAAGGGAGGGCGATTCGGCGGTGACGGCCAGAGCCCGCTGGCCCAGCACACGGGTGGCCGCCCAGGCAAGGTAGGCCGAGTCCGTGCCGCCGGAGTACGCGACAAGCACATCGCCCATGTCCCTGAGCAAGCCGAAGAGCGTCTCCTGCTTGCGCTCCAACGCCGCGTCCACGCGAGCCATATTATACCGGCCGGGCCCCGCGCAGGGACGCGAGCACCTGTTTCGCGTGACCGGCCACGCGCACCCGGTCGAACACCGCGTGGATCCGTCCGCCCTCGTCAATCACGAACGTCGAGCGCACGGTCCCCCAGAACTTACGGCCGAAGAGGAGCTTCTCCCTCCAGACTCCGTAGGCCTTGGCGATCGCTTGGTCGCGGTCGCTGACCAGTCGGAACGGCAGGGAGTGCCGGGAGCGAAAGCGCCTGTGCGACTCCACCGTGTTGGTGCTGACGCCAACGACCGCGCAGTTCTCCGCGGAGAATTCGGCGAGCGCATCGCGGAACGCACAGGCCTCCGCAGTGCAGACCGGCGTGTGGTTGCGCGGGTAGAAATACAGAACCACTCGTTGCCCGCGAAGGTCGCTCAGCCGCAGCGTACCGTCCTCGGTGGGCCCGCTGAAGTCGGGCGCAGGCTCTCCCACGCGCGGCAGCTCCATGAGCACAAGCTAGCACAGCCGGCCGCAGTCTCCGCCGTCCACAGCCGGTCGCTGGAACGGCTGTGGACGGCTGGTGCAAACATCGCGCGGGCGACAAGTCTGTGCAGCGTGTGCAAGACCTTCCACCGCGCTTGGAGGCCTGTTGCCCGCAGCAGCACGGGCACTTTCGGCAAGGTTCCACAATTCCACAGGCCCTACTACTACGAAACCCATTTGAAGATTGAGCGGCTGTCGGTGGATTCATAAGGCTCCCGCGCTGCCGGCTGCCAAGGCCGCGGTCTGCCCTTGCCCCATAAGTCACGAGCGGGGCTCCTGCTGAGACGCGGCTAGAGGG
>JAPPMC010000015.1 GCA_028819235.1 Bryobacterales bacterium | reverse complement strand
ACCGAGTTTCTGCTTGAGCCGGATAACCATCCCGCGGTCCGTCCGTTCGTAGACGCGATAGTGGCGGACGGCATCCCCAGCACCTCCTTCGCCGTCGACGACGTCCAAGCCGAATACGACCGTCTCGTGGCAGCAGGTGTGAAATTCCTCCAGCCCCCAACCGACCTCGGGCCCGTCATCACCGCCGTCCTCGACGACACCTGCGGCAACCTCATCCAGATCCAGGAGCAAAAACCCCAACCCTAACGATCTCCAGCCCCCGCCCCAGCCCCCACGGAGACCTCTGCAAAAAGGCCCTCGGCCTTGGCATCTGCGGCCGCTCTTCCTCCCTCTCCCTTGAGGGTGTTCAGACCGGACACATGGTGGACAGGCGTTCGGAGACATGGTTTACACATTCAGCGCTGAGACGGAGGACCGGAATGTGCCGTTTGTGGATCGACGGGTAATCGACCTGCGCGCAGCGATCCCTAAAGGCCCTCCAGCTCTCCGCGCAGTTCCGAAACGCAGGCCTCCACTCGCCGCCCCGCCGTGTCAAGCACGATGCCGGCCTGCCACGCTTCATACTCCCGCTCGCACACCTGCTGCCACGTCGGTAACTCGTGCCCGGCGATGTCAGCTGTCCGTGTCTCAACCCTGCGCCGATGCTCCGCCTGGTCGGAACACACGACCTCGATCTCCACATAGCGCCTACCCGTCCGCTGAGCGACACCCCGCCAGGCGGCTCGCGTAACCGCTATCGGGTTCACCGAGTCTGCGATCACGGTGCGACCCAGCCTCAGGTTGTCCTCGGCGACCGCATACGCAACCTCATACCCCTCCGACCCCGACACCTCCACCCCCGAGCGACGCAGCGCCTGCTCAATCGAATCGATCCGCAGATGAACGGCGCCAATCTCCCGCGCCAGCCCGGCCGCAACCGCCGTCTTTCCCACCCCTGGAAGACCTCCGAAGATCAACAACACGGACTGACCGTTATCACTGCGCTCGCAGTCCCATGCCGTGACACCTCGGCACTCTAGGAAACACGCGCGGAGCCTACTCCCCGATCTCGATCAGCAGCCGGCAATGATCACTCGAGCCCCACTCGTCGACCTCGTTCAAGGCGCGGACGTTGATGCTTTCGTGAAAGCCGTGCGAGGCAAAGGCGAAATCGAACTGATTGTTGCTTGCCGTCGCTGCGTTCTTGCCGGGCAGGTGGTACGTGACGACGTTCTTGGAGTCTTTGGGCTCACCCGTCGCAAGAATCTCCGCCTGCCGCCCATTCGGAAGCTGCGGCCCCATGAATTCAAGGCCAATCAGTCCCATCCTCTCGAACAGGTTCAGGTAGCGGGCATCCCAGTACGGGCCATCGCCATGACCATAGCCGTAGGTCATATTGAGGTCCCCGGCGGCGAGGATCCTGTGTTTTCGCGAATCCTCGTGTCCAATAAAGGTCGAGAGATCGGAAATGATGCGGTGGACAGAGGCGTCGGCATAAATCCACCTTGGCCCGACGCTTGGATGCGGACCAAGCCATCTTCCATACATGGAAACCGCAATGAACGGCTCAATCGAGTTGTCTTTCGGCGTCACACGGGCCGCCGTTATCGTCCCAAAGCCGCTGACTTCAATTTCGTCCGGACTCGCGCCCGACACCGGGCTGATCTCCTTGAACCACTCCACCTCCACGCGGTCCGATAGCCGCACCACCATCGGCCAACGGTCGTATAGCGCGGGCCAGCGTCCGCACCACCAGTCCGAATTCCACGAATGCGAGTCCCATGACTCTTGTGGGCCAATGTCCAAATGCTCGGCGACCTCTGCCGGCGGGCGCCTGGCCTCCTGCAACAGCGCCACGTCGGCGTCCATCGCCGCCAGTTCCTTCCACGGTTCGATCATCGTGGCGATATTCCAACTGACGACCTTGATCGCGGCGTCTCCTGACTTCCTCCCCCTGGTGTGAGGTCGACGCTCGTCAGCTTGACGGTCATTCACCGCCCCGGTGTTGCGTGTTTCTCGATCGGTCGGACTATCGGGGTCAAGTAGCCGGGCGATGCGTTCGAGCTCGGCGACGATGGCGTCGATGGTCGCTTGGCCGTCAGCGTCCGCTGCCAAAACAACGGGCAGAAACAGTTCCGTGCCTCGCCTTTCCAATCCCGATTCGCCCGCTTGGTCCATGACACGGGCCACGTCTTCCACGGACAGCGTGGCGTTCTCTTCGTGCCAGAACCAGAGCCAGAGGGATCTGTCGGGCCGCCGCTCTTCGTCCTCGTAATCGATACGCAGCCCGGCGGGCGCGCCGGCCAGGCGAAAGTACCTCGCGTAATAGCTGGCGCCTGCTCCCACATTCAGTCGATCGGTGTTGGCCCAACCCGACCGCTTGAGATGATCGACCGCATCCGCGAACGACGCTCTAAGGCTCTCATCGGCTGTCGTTCCCTCTCCCTTTACCGCGGCGGCGGCCAGACCATCGAGCTGGGAGATTTCAAAGCAGACCTGAAAGTCGTCGTTGTTCCGGGCAATCTCCGCCATGCGGCCAAGCAGCACCTCCCAGCTGGTCAGCATCAGGCGCCGGCCGTCCGTGGCGACTGCCGTTATCAGGCCATCCGTCCTGATTTCGTCGACCAACTCGACGTCCGCCTTGCGCAATCGATCGACCAGCTCACTCCACAGCGAGCCGGACTCGATGCGACGGTGCGGCGCCAGGAACAGCAGCACGGCCGGCGCGTCCACTGCAAGGGCCTGCCAATAGGTCACTGGCTGGTGATCGGTTAGCGTTCCCCAAAAGATGGACTCGATGAACACCACCACGTTGCCGTGCTCGTCGTTGCAGGCCAGATCCGCGATCGCGCCATCCACGATTGCCGCTTGGGACTTGACGTTCGTGACAGACAGCGGCTGTCCGGAGCCGACCTGGAGGAACTCCGACAACCCCCTTCTGGCAGACACCCGGCGCGAAAGGATGAACGACAGCGCGTCCACGGCGGCGTCCTCAAGGCCGTCGGCCTGACGTCTGGCAACGGCGCCGAGCAAACTTTCCCTGTCAACCATCATCAGGTCCCCCTGGATCACTCACGGGTCGAACCGACACGCGGCCAGCAACGCCGAAGTGGTCCGAGAGCCTCCTCTCCCCGTGGATGTTGCTGATCGCATCCACGGAGTCCACCGTCCATTCCGCACCCAGCGCAATGTGATCGATACTCTTCCGCCCCTGGAAGACTAGATCCGCCGTCACGATTCGCAGCTTCGGACTGAAGGCCTCTTGAAGCGCCCGTCGAAGCCCACGAGGCGCCCGGCTTCCCTGCCCGATTGCCTGGTTGAAATCCCCCATAACGATCAGACGCTTCGCTTCCACTCGTTCGAGAACTTCGGTCAGACCGGCCAGGTACTCCTCATGGTCCTCCCACCGCCCCTTGCGCTACTCCCCCCGGCGAGCCTCCGTCCGCGA
>JAPPMC010000118.1 GCA_028819235.1 Bryobacterales bacterium | reverse complement strand
CCGGTACTTCGCGACGGAGCAGGCCGAGGTTGACCGTTTGCGGACGGAACAGGAGAGCATTGCTCGCGAGCTGGAAGAGTTCATCGAGGAGTACTCCGGGGAACACGGGCTCCTGGAGGGCGCGACGAGCGATGCCGGGAAGGTGACGCAGGCCGCTGTGAGGGCGCGGCTGAAGGCGGTGGCCGACGATCCCGAAGGGCAGGAGGAGCGGGACGTGCTGGAAGTGTGTCTGGATCTGATGAAGGCCCTTGCCGCGGCGAAGAGGTCGGCGAAGGCAGCGCAGACTCAGCTGGACTCTAAGGTGCTCGAGCGGTACGCGACGCTGACCGCGTCAGAGATCACTGAGCTCGTGGTCGGCGACAAGTGGATGGCAAGCGTGGAGGGTGCCATCGGGCAGGTGGTGGAGCGGCTGACGAGCGGGCTGGTGGATCGGGTGAGGGTGCTCGAAGAGCGGTATGCAAATCCGCTGCCGGAGCTGGAGCGACAAGTACAGGACTATGGAGCGACGGTCGAGGGCCACTTGGAGCGGATGGGGCTGCTGACGGGCGGGACACGTTTGCCGGGGTTCGGGGGGGAGTGGCAAGAGGTGAGGCTAGCAGATGTCGTTGATCGGGTTCCGAGTAGGCTTTATCAAGTGCCGACATCCGCATACAAGCCGGCTGGTCGCTTTCCAGTGATCGATCAGGGAAAAGAGCTGATAGTCGCGTTTACCGATCGCGCTGACAGGGTGTATACCCCCGCCAGGGACGGTGTCATCGTATTTGGTGATCACACTCGGATCGTGAAGTTCTACGATGAACCTTTTGTTCTCGGTGCAGACGGCACCCAGCTCCTAGCTCCTCGCGGCAACATAGTAGCGAGCTTTCTTTTCCATGCCCTGCAGGCCACTGAACTGCCAAATACGGGGTACAACAGGCATCTGAAGTTCCTCATCAGGGTGCGCGTCTTTCTTCCTCCAAGGCACGAACAACAGGCGATCGCGACCGTGCTCTCCGACATGGACGCCGAGATCACCGCCCTTGAGCACCGCCTCGACAAGACCCGCGCGATCAAGCAGGGTATGATGCAGCAGCTCCTCACCGGTTCCATTCGCCTGCCCATCCCCGAGGACGACACGAGCGACGACAACCATGACGCCTGAATCGCAGAACATCGAGTGGAAGCGCTCCTGGCGTGACGAGCACCTCAAGTGGATCTGCGGGTTCGCCAACGCCCAGGGCGGCGTTCTGGAAATCGGAAAGGACGACCGTGGCGAGGTCGTCGGGGTAAGGGAGGTACTCCGCCTCCTTGAGGAAATCCCCAACAAGGTGCAGTCCCTGCTCGGGATCGTGGTCGACGTCAACCTGAAGTCGGATTCCGGTCGGGAGTACCTCGAGATCGTGGTCGAGCCGCACACCAACCCGATCAGCTACAAGGGCCAGTTCCACTACCGGCGGCAGCACGAAGCAGTTGCTCAGCGGTGCCGCGCTGAACCGGTTCCTGCTCCAGCGATACGGACGGACGTGGGACGATGTGCCGTGGCCCGGCGTTCGTTTGAGTGACCTCGATGAGCGAACGACCGACAGCTTCCGCAGAAGTGCCGTCGAAAGTGAGCGGCTTGCTCCCGAGGTTCTGGACGAACCCGTCGATAGCCTCATCGAGAACCTGAGTCTGCGGGAAGGAGCCTACTTGAAGCGGGCGGCTGTTCTGCTCTTCCACCCGTCGCCGCAGCAGTTCATACGGGACGCCTACGTCAAGATCGGCTACTTTCGCGGCTCCGAGTTGTTGTACCAGGATGTGGTCGAAGGCGACCTTTTCGCGCAGGTCGACCGGACGATGGACCTGTTGTACAGCAAATACAGCCGGGCCCTGATTTCCTACGACGGCATCTACCGCGTCGAGACCTTCCCCGTGCCCCGCGAGGCCATGAGGGAAGCGGTGATCAACGCCATCATCCACCGGGACTACGCCAGCCCCACGACGATTCAGATTCGCGTGTACGACGACCGGATCTCGATGTGGAACGCGGCTCACCTGGCTCCGGAGTGGGCCACCGAGCAACTTGCCGAGGAGCGCTCTTCGCGTCCGCACAACCCGCGCGTCGCATACGCGTTCTTTCGGGCCGGAATGATCGAAGCCTGGGGGCGGGGCATCCGGCGGATAGTTGACGTATGCCGCGAGGCCGAAAACCCGACGCCAACCTGGAGGCTGGAGTCGGGCGGCAACGGACTGTGGGTGAGGTTTCCGTTTTCCGACGCCTACCAAGCTGCCGATGCCGCTGCTCGCGGGATCGGAACTACCCAGAGCACAGCCGCAAGTTCTGAGTCTTTCGACCAACATCCAGAAAACTGCCAGAAAACTGCCAGAAAACATCCAAAAGAGAGCGGTACCAGCCAGAGCCTCGCGGACCGGATCGTCGCGTTCCTGCGGGCGAGTCCATCGGCCAGCCGTCGCGAACTCGTCGAGGGACTACAGGGCGCTACGGAGGGCAGCGTCAAGTATCAACTGGATAAACTCAAGCGCTTGGGTAAATTACGTCGTGTCGGGCCTGACCGAGGAGGACGCTGGGTGGTCGTTGACGGTTCCGATGATATGGGCGACGGCGAGAACGACCCGTGCGCCGATGACGACCGAGAAGCGGGAGAAGCACCTCCGGAAGATGACCGGGAAAGTGCCAGAATCGACAACCAACAGCCAGAAAACTACCAGAAAACCACCAGCAAACCGCCAGATCAGACGGTTCAAGAGCCAGAAGACCACCAGAAATGGCGCGCGACCGCCACAGAACAGCCAGAACCGCTTCCCCTCCCTGACCGTATGCTCGCTCTTCTCTGCCAGGACCCGTCCGCGAGCCGCCGCGAAATCGCCGCCGCTCTCGATACCAGCCCGTCAACCGTGCGGTACCAGCTGGACAAGTTGCGACGGGCCGGGAGGATCGCCCGTATCGGTCCCGACAAGGGCGGCCACTGGAAGGTGCTGGATGACTCCACCACCGATCCCGGTCCCAGCCCCGCCCGCAATACCGGGAGCGCCAGATGACGGCCGTCGGCGAGCTGGAGAAAAAGACTCAGCGCCGCGTCATCGCCTATTTCCGCGACCACCTCGGCTACACCTACCTCGGCAACCGACACGATCGCGACGACAACCGGAACATCGAACCCGACCATCTCACCCGGTTCCTCAAGCGCCAGGGCCACTCCCCCGCCCTCATCACCAAGGCGCTCGACAAGCTCGACAAAGCCGCCGCGCTCGGAGGAAGCAAGACCCTCTACGACGCCAACCGCGAAGTCTACGGTCTCCTACGCTACGGCGCCCGGGTCAGCCCCGGACTCGGCCAACACACCGTCACCGTCCACCTGATCGACTGGGCGAATCCCGCCGCCAACCACTTCGCCATCGCCGAGGAAGTCACGGTCACCGGCAAGAACACCAAGCGGCCCGACATCGTGCTCTACGTCA
>JAPPMC010000233.1 GCA_028819235.1 Bryobacterales bacterium | reverse complement strand
GGTATCGAGCGGGCGCAGGGGTGGGGATTGCAGCCCGCCGGAGAGGACGCCCCGGAAGCTGTGCTCGCCACACGCCTTTGCTCAGCGCGGGTGCGGCCGCGAACAGCGTCGCTACGGCCGTCCGTGCCGCTGCAAATACCCGGCGTGGTGTCAGGGGACGGGGCAGGTTGTGCATGAAGTTCGGGCCAGGGCGTACCTCAATAATACTGAGCCACACCTTGAGGAATTTCGGTTGCGGACGAACGCCCAGCTCTCCACGCTTGGTGGACCGTGGCCGGACCACGGTGCTGCAGGCGTATCGGAGAGTAGCTCGGAGGCTACGCCCCCTGCTCACCCCATGTACGGACGGGAGATTTCGGCGATGTGGGGGGAACACTGCGAATCCGGGAAGAGCTGAAGAGCCGAGGGCTGATCCGTGTCGGGAGTCCACACGGCCGATGAAGCATGCCGTCTCCCGTTCCCGGGAACGCTTTGCAGCATGCGAGGAGAGTTTCGACCGGATGGCACGAACTCGTGGGCCCGTGGGACCGGAGATCGCAGCCCCGGGGTTGGGCATGAGCCGCGGGTACCCCGTGCGATTGACGTGACGCTTCGCAGCCGGCCGCAAACGCCTGCTTAACGAACAGGGGAACGATGTTCATGCGGATGGCCGACTTCGTCGAACAGGAGCGAGCGGCGGCGACCGCCTTCATGGCGATGTTTGTCGTACTCGTTGCGGTCGGGGGCGGGGCGTTCATCATCGATCACGTGGCGCTCGTCGATCAACGTGACACGTTGAAGGAAGCATCCAACGCCGCGGCGATTGCGACCACGTTAGAGATGAGGCGGGTTCTGACGGATAATCCTGGCATCAGCGACGAGGATCTAAAGGCAGCGCTGGAGCCGCTGGCCCGGGGATACATCATCGCCAACCTCCAGCACCTGTCCGGAGATCGGTACCAGCGAGCCGTCGACACGCTGGTGGTCGAGGTACTACCGGACCGGGGCCAGAGCACGGTGGACGTGAACACGCAAGCGGATCTGGGAGGGTTCCTGTTTGCGTCGATGCTTCCGTTTCTAAGTGGGATCCAGCAGATCGAGGCCGTGCAGACCGAGGCGCGGGCGGAGAACGTGAAGAACCCCATCGAGGTGGTACTGGCCATCGACGCCAGCCAGTCCATGGATAAGGCACTGGATGGCGGGTATGCATCGAGATGGTTCGGCATCCCCAACCGCATGGAGATCGTCAAACAGGCGGCCAACGATCTGGTTGCCATCCTGGATCCCAATGAGGACAACCGGGTCGCCATTGGCATAGTGCCGTGGCACATCCTGGTGCGTCTGGACGAAACTGCCCGTCTGGACTGGGACAGCCAGGGCTGGGCGGAATATCCGAGTTCCCGATACTACGGCGCCACGTATGCCTGCGATCCCGAGGGCAGCTGCACGGCTCTGGCGGAGGACCAGGCCCTGCCGGCCGACCCGGGAGAGGAATGGCAGGGCTGTCTGGACGAACACCGTGTCTCCCTGGGAGGCCACGCGGACCTTCCGCCGGTCGCCGATCTGCTCGACCACCCATCGGAGAGCGCCTTCGCCCAGGCGATCTTCCCGGCGCTGCAGGGCGCGGCCTACGAATGCCTGCGGCCTCCGGTGCCGGCCAACTTCAGATACCAGTCCTGCTACGGCACCGAAGACACCGACGTCAGCAGGGTTTACGGCGGGACGTTTCCTCAGCGCGGGTGCGACACCGAGGGCTACAACGAGAATACGCCCTCCATTCTCCCGCTGACCTCCGATCGCGCGGCCATCGAGGCGGCCATCGATTCGCTCGAGCCGGCAGGGTTTCGGACCTACTCCACACTGGGCGTAGCGTGGGGGCAACGGCTGCTCTCACACGCATGGAGCGACGTCTGGGGCAGTAGCGATCACCCGGTGGACCCGGAGGACAGGGCCAACGCGGGCACGCGCAAGGCCATCGTGCTGCTGACGGATGGCGAGGACAATCCCTGCGGGTTGCACGACCCCACCTGCTCGACCAACGACGTGGGGTTCGTGCGCAGTGTCGCGTGCACGGCGGCGAAAGCAGCGGGGACGGAGATCTTCGTCATCGCAGCGATGCATCCCGACAATGTGCCGGGAAGCCTCGGCACTGCGCTGCGCGCATGCTCGAGCGAAGCTGATGACCCGGACGGAACCTACGCCTTCCTCAACAATGCGGACGCGGAGAGTCTCAGGGCGGCCTTCGCCGAAATCGCCAATCAGCTGGTGACCGTTCGTCGAGTCTTCTAACAGCGACGTAGACAACAGGCATCTATATCTGCAGGGACCCGAAACCGGCCGCCTCCAAGCTATGGGGTGAGAAGCCCAAACATGCCGTTCGTTGTGGGGATCGTGCTCCACCAACTAGATCCAGGCGGCCGACAATCTACACATCTTCGTCTTCCTGAACCATTTCGATGGATACCACCATCGCCTTCGGCATGACCACGATGACCTCCTGCTCAAGCTTGAATAGGTACGTGTCTCAAGTTGGCTGGAGGCTGTGAACGCAAACGGAGAACCGGCTACGTGCAGTTCGAAACACCACTGGGCACAGCGATCCTGAACGCTTCAGTAGAGCGAACGAGCCGCAGCAAATATGGTGACACCGGTGTGACCTTGAGTACCACAGGACCGCTTACGTTGACGGAAAGCTCCAGAACCTCGCCGCGCGGGCCAGGATCTGGTGTGATCCGCCCAACTATCCTGGCGCTCCCGGCGCATGGGTGCAAGCACGCCTGACGGGCGAACATAGCCGCCCCGCGGCCAAGCTCGACGCGTGAACCTCGAACCCATGACTAGACCGGGCACAAAGGCAGCTGCCGCGGCGATTGCGGCAATGCTTGCGACCCTGAGCGTCAGCGCGCAGGCGCCGGCCGACGTCCCGACCCCAAAGCAGGTCCAGATGTTCGCCGGCTTCTATCACGACGCGATAGAAGACTTCTTCGAGGTGCTCGGAACAGAGCTCCTCAGCATGCCGTTGGACCAGTTCGAGGGTTTGCCACAACGCGTGCAACGCCGGGTGTGCCCGGCAATCGTGGATCAGGCGGCTTACCAATCGTTTACGTTCAAGGCCTTCGGGGTCATGCACGCGAGACAGACGATCCTTGAGTTTATGAACCGCGCAAAGAAGGCGCGAGGGTTCCTGTTCAAGGACCGAGCCCGACGGTTCAAGATAATCGGTGAGAAGGCCAAGTACTGCCTACGAAGCGATATCGTGCATGTAGGATTCGCCACGTTCACTGAGGGGGCGTACCTCGACACTCGGACAGAGTTCACCCTGAGGGCGCTGTACAAGTCTCAAGTGCCCTTCCTGCAATGGGTATGGAGCGGTGTCGAGCCGTCCGAGGAGAGGGACAACCTGGGAAGCCTGATCGACAGCATGGAACAAAAGTACCTGCTCGAGATCGCCAGCCCCTAACTCTGCACCACGAGGAGGAACCTTT